>NZ_JBFBCI010000012.1:0-156356 GCF_040683095.1 Sphaerisporangium sp. NPDC051017 | reverse complement strand
TCGCTTTGGGGGAGTCCGCGACCATCGGTCTCTCGCACGAAGTGATCATTCCACAAGATTCACAGATCGTCTAGATCAAAGATTTCTGCTTAATAACGTGGAGGTAAAGGCTACGCGGGTTGTGAGACCAATATCGTCGACTAGCCATCGTATTTTAGGGACCTGACGAGCTATCTCATCGGCGGCGACGATGATCGCATCTGCAGTCGCGTTGGCCACAGTCGGCTCTATAGGCGGGTTCATATGATTTGTCCGCCAGAGGGTTCTTTGCGATTCTGACGAGGTTATGTGTTTCGGAGAAATGTGCTCCTTGGTTTGCTACGAAAACCGTCATTCCTCCAAAACTAGGGTGAACCGCATCGCATAGCCACTCGTAGATTTCTTTAATGTTTTCGTTAGGGCGTTGCTTCGCAAGCTTGTTCACGTAAGTCATAACGTTGGTGCTCTGGAGCGGCGGCTTGACATCTACTGACTCCGCAAGGCGAGTTCCGAACTGACCACGTGAAATTCGTTTTTCCAAGGGAGCTGCGAATCGGCTGATTGAGTCAGAGGTCGGCACACCCATTTGCTTGAGCTCATCCCATTCAGCCATCATTGCGTCGGTCTCGGCAGAGAAGGCTGCAGCGCCTTCGAGCAGGGATCGGGAGCAGGCAGCAGCCGTAATGATCTGCCATATATGGAGAGCGCTGCTTGAGGACTCTGCAAGCTGTTGGGCACGCCAAACATGCGTGAGCCACCAAGCGCCTAGCCGACAGTGAAGATCAAGAAAGATGATCTGACCGACGATGGCGTCCATGGATAGGGGCTCTGGAAGGCGAAGGTATGGTGTCGCGATTCCGCTGCGACGTCCCTGGCTGTCATACCGAACGGTGTAGAACCAGGAACCTGCATTAGGAAGCCTTTGAGTCATCTCAAGATCCGCTTGCAAGGTACCAGTTGCCCGGAGCGGGACAGGTCTGTGGAGGACCCAGCCTGCGTGATCGGGAATGTCGGCCGTCATTGCCTTGAGCGTTGTGATGGTCTCTCTGAGGCGGCTGACACGCTTAACGCCTAATGCTCTTGTGACGGATGCGTCGGTCATTTAAATCTCCGCGATGTGCCGCAGTTGCATCATAGGGAATGTTGCCTATCCCGGCATACGCCGACGAGGTCGCAACGGTCGCAGGCCGTGCACCAGGCAGAGTGGCGCGGCATGTTATTTTCTCGGAGCGCGTTTCCCGCGTCGCGGATCTTATTGCGGATGTCGCCGAGGAGCTGGGCGTTCACGACCTCCCGCTTGCTATCGGCGCGATCGTCGAGGTTTAGTACCTCGATCAGATCGGCGCGCTTCCCGGTCAGCTCCTCATAGCCGGCGGCGTATACATGAAGTTGGTCTCGGGTGATGTCCTCGGTCTGTGCGCGCTGTGTCGACTTGAAGTCGACGATGGAGGTTTCGTCGGTGTCGAGACGCCTGATGAGGTCGATCCGCCCGTCGACCGTCACGCCTGAGGCGACGTGAACCCGGATCGGCTGCTCCGAGTAGAGCGTCTTCGAGAGCTGGTCGCCATTCTCCCGCAGGTAACGCCGGACGGCGCCAAGCGCGGCGTTGCGGAGCTGCCCCTTGAGCACGTCGCCAGCGAACGGGGCGTGGAGGTGACGGTCAACGAGGTCCTCGACTTCGACGTCGTCAACGAGATCCCCGTCGATGGCCCGCTTGTGGATCTCGGCCATCACGTCGTGCAGGGACTTGCCGTAGCCGAGCTCCTCACGGATCGGGACGTCGAAGCCGTAGAGGAACCGCAGCTTGAACTGGTAAGGGCACTCGAAGAGGTACTTCAGCTCGCTGAAGCTCAGCGTGACCTCGGGGACCTCGTGACGAGCACGAGGCTCCAGACGCTCGTCTGGCAGGGGCGTCTCCGCGGTGAGGACGTAGGCGTTGCGGGTAGTGAAGGTGTAGAAGTCCGATTGGTTTCGGTACATCTGGCTGTTGCCCGGCGAGTACGTCACCGCCAAATACTTCTGGGCACGGGTCACCGCGACGTAGAACAGTCGCACCTCATCGTCTTCGGTCCCCCGGTAGCGGTCGGCGTCAGGAACGGCCTCGGCGGGGATGACGTGAAAGGCGTTGAGCCCGCCCTGACGCTTACTAATGAGAAACTATGCTACTGGACAATTTCGAAGCCCTGACCTGCGGCGATGCCATTTCCGTGGTCCAGTAACCACGTTTCCCTTTAGTACCGGGGAACCGGTTCTTCCGCATGGCGGGGACGAAGACGGCCGGCCACTGCATGCCCTTGGCTTGGTGCACGGTCGCGATGGTGACCGCGTCAGGCGTGGCGTAGCCAACGTCGGCATCACTCTCGGCGTAGTAGCCCGGGGCCTGGTGGGTGAGCCAGTTCACGAAGTTGCCGTACAGCGACTCGAACGAGCTGCGGTAGTTGATCTGCTCGAAGGTCGAGATGACCTTGCTGAACTTGCCCAGGTTGTAGAAGACCAGCTCGCCCCGGGTCACGTCACCGGGGATCTGCTCCTCCCGGATCTGAATCTCGCTAAGGAAGTCGACGTAGATCTGCTGCAGCGTAAAGGTGCGCTTGGGGTGACGCTTCAGGTTGAGTGCTTTCGCCCGGTCGAGCACGTCCAGCCCTCTGTCGAGTCGGGGGTAGTCAAGACCGAGCCGCGCATCCAGCCAGGCGTCACACAGATCCTCCTCGGTCACCGGTGTCCCATTGGCTGTCTGGCCGGTCAGGTACTCGAAGAGCTTGACGCACGCCTGGACCTCGGGGGCCTCGAATAGCCGGGCAAGGCCCTTGATGACGTAGGGGATGTCACGACGCTTCAGCTCCTCGACCAGCGACCCGGCATCCTTGCTCACGCTGCGGAACAGGACGGCGAAGTCCGAGTAGGACAGCCCGCGAGGCTCGGCATCGGGGGCGTCTTGGAAGGGCAGGCCACGCATATGCTGGATGCGGTCGCAGATCCACTGCGCTTCGGCTTCGGCGTCGTCGAAGGCTAAGGCGAGGAGGTCGCCTCGCTCGAACCGCTGGTGGCCGGAGGCGACCATCTTCTTTGGTAGCCTGCGGCCGGCGTTGCGCTCGGCGATGCTCCGGCCGAGCGAGACGACGCCGACGCTGGAACGGAAGTTGTCGTCCAAGGTGACCTTGCGCACTCCCGGCATCCGGTTGGCGAACGTCAGGATTCCGGAAACCGCGCTACCCCGCCACTGGTAGATCGTCTGGTCGTCGTCGCCGACCACGCAGAGGTTCGCGCCCCAGCGGGTGAGCCGCTGGATGAGCTGCTCCTGGATGGGGTTGGTGTCCTGGTACTCGTCCACAACGAGGTAACGGAGGTTGTCCCGGACATGGCGGACCAGCGCGCCAGCCATCGGGTCGGCCGGGTCCTCGCCAAGCAGGTCGACGATCGTGCGGAGCTGTTCGGTGTAGTCGAAGTAGCGGTGCGCGTGCAGCAGCTGCCGGTAACCCTCCAGATTCTCGACCAGATCCGGCGGGAGCACAGACTGGTCGACGTCGTCTTCGCGAAGGATGCCGAGCACCTGCATGTAGAGGCCGGAGTTCACGTAGCGCTTCAGCAGCCTGGGGTTGCCCTGGACCAGTGCGGTGGTGCGAGTGAGCTCGCTCTTGGAGCTGTTGCGGTCGATGAACAGCCGGGTCTGGATGTCATCCAGCACGCCATACTTAAACGTCTCAGGCACGTGCTGTTGCATGGCGTCGAGCGCGTAGGCGTGCATGGTGCCGATGAACATCTCCGCTAAGCCGGGCAGGAAGCCCAGCTCGTCATTGACGAGATCGGTGACCCGCTCCTGCAGCTCGGCAGCCGCCTTCTTGGTGAAAGTGAAGGCGACGATGTTACGCGGCTGAACCTGGGGCCGGCGCAGGATCTCGACGATCCGCTGCGAGATCACCTGGGTCTTGCCCGAGCCGGCGCATGCCACGATCAGCAGCGGATCGTCGAGGGTGGCGAGGGCTTCCCGTTGAGCATCCGTGTACTTCATGCGCCTACCTTGACCCCCACCACCGACAATTTTGGATTCGTACGGCTACCGCGCCGGGACACTCGGTCATACGTCGTAGACTTGGAGCACCTCGTCGCCGTAGTGGTTGATGACCTTCACCGCGATCTTGCCGGTGTCCGGTGGGCGGAACGGTAGAGACCGCGTGGTGTACAGCGATGCCCAGGCCGCCTCGTTGATCTCGGCCTTGAGCGCCTTTTTCAGCCTCGTGTACGGATCGCTGCCGCCGGTGAAGTAACAGTGCCGGACGAAGAACGACTCGCCGTCGTAGTTGGTGTCGATCATCCAGAGCGCGATCTCTCCCGTGTCGCTAGAGCGGATCGCGCCTCGGGTCGGGTCATAGACGTCGATGCCGCGGATCTCCACGAGCACGCCCTCATCCATCGATTGGATGTCGATGTCAGGCTCGCCGAACACCATGAAGAGGTTGCCGGTGCCGGTCCTCTTCAGCACATCAGCCATGACCAGGTCGGAGTTCATCCGGACCAGCAGGATCGGCAGCCTTCCAAGCTTGCGCTCCTCCTGCACCGAAGCGAAGTCCTCGGCGCTTGGCTTGAACTCCTCGGTGGTTTTTACCGCCTGCGGGTCGAACGCGAAGGCGCAGATAATGAGCAGGTCGAAGCCCATGCCCCGGATCGACTCGCGGGCGGCCCGGCGGATCCAGCCTGGGTCGACGGTGCCATACTGCGGGCCGATGCTGACCGCGATCCGCTGCGGGGTGCCGTCCTGGCCATTCTTGCGAATGCCCTCGGCCTGGATCAGCGTCCCGGCGAAAGGGGTCAGTGATTCGAACTCCAGCCGCTCGTTTTTCCGCCCATTCTGCACCCCGGCTTTGGCCAGGTTGTCGAGGATGGACTGCTCGAAGTTCGAGGATTCCTCCTGCTCGGCCGCATGCTCCGTCCCAGTCTGCGCGGCGGTCGGGACCGTCTTGTGCGGTGACAGGCTCTCAACGGTGAACGGGCCGGCTACCCGGATCTTCTTCTTGTCCTCATATGGCTGGTCATAAAGCAGCTCCTGTTCTGAATGCCGCTTGATCGCCGCGTCGATCTCCTCGCGAGTCATCCCTTCCTTGATGTCAGGGTTATTCGCGATGGACTTGAGTGTGACGTGAGGCACTCTCTTATAAACAAAGCCTCTACGTATATCGCCCTTGGGTAATTCATTCGTCGGAGATTGCCCGGTTAGCTTGGCCTCCTGAAGTCTTCCTTCGTTAGAATCTGCCAAGAGATAAAGCGGATACTTCGCCGCCATTATTCGTTGGCGCGCAAGCGCTAAGGCTACACGCGATGTATCCAATGTGATCCAGCGCCGCCCCCACTCTTCCGCTACGTAAGCGGTAGTACCCGAGCCGCACGTGGGGTCGAGAACGAGGTCCCCTGGGTCCGTTGTCATGAGCATGCATCGCTCAACAACCTTAGTGTTTGTCTGAACGACGTAAACTTTGGGATCACCAAACCCTGCCGTGGTGGTATCGTCCCAAAAGTTGTTATACGGAAAGGCGGGAAAGTCGTCGAAGTACCGGACATAATATAAAGTACGGGCGGCTCCGGTTAGCCGATTAGATAACTGAAGTTTGTCCATTCCACTCCGATTTGTCTTCCATCCGCCTTTGGTTGGTGTGAAAACACCTTCCGGAATTTCTACGGGAAATACGGTTGTCTGTCCAATCCGTGTAGTCTGAGATGTGGTCTGATCCTTGCGGAAGACGCGACCTATCACATCTCCGGTCTTTGATTCTGCGGCGGTCATCCGGCGGCGCGTTCCGTCGGGTTCCTCCACGAACGTGTACGCCGTTCCTTCAACTCCAGCGAACTGTTTCTGGCGATAAAGAGTTCGGTACTTGATAAGGTTCACATCTCGCGCGTACCAGAGAACGTAACTGCTGACAGCGGACAGCACATTAGTGCCGCCCGCGAAGCTTCCAGCGCCGGATGTCGTCTTGAAAGTGATCAAAGAGCAAAAATTGTCGCTACCGAACACTTCATCCATAAGTGCCCGGACTAGATGAACGTTTTCGTCCCCTATCTGCACAAATGTCGAGCCGGATGGAGTGAGGAGGTCGCGCGCTAGTATCAGACGATGTCGCAGGTAGCCCAGATAAGAGTGAATTCCCAGTTGCCATGTGTCACGAAAGGCTTTGATCTGTTCTGCTTCACGAGTTACATCTTCAAGTTTGCCGTCTCTCACGTCTCGCTTGCCGGTGGAAGCTTGAAAGTTGGACCCGAACTTGATGCCGTATGGCGGGTCGATGTAGATCATCTGGACCTTGCCGCGGAGGTTCTCCTTCTCCGCGAGTGAGCCCATGACCTGCAGTGAGTCGCCGAGGATCATGCGGTTCGACCAGTTGGCCTCGTGCTGGTAGAACTCGATCAGGTCCATGCCGTCGAGCCCGTCGAAGGTGTCGAAGAGCGTGAGCTCCGGCTTCTCGTCGGGCCGCTCGGCGGTGCGGCGGAGGTTCTCGATGAGCACCCGTGGGTCGATCTTTTCCTGGATGTAGATCGGCGGCGCGTCGACCACGAAATCGTCCGCATCCTGCTCGTCCTTGCCCTTCCAGACCAGCTGAGGGTCGAGTTCCGGGTTGCGCGGATACAACAGCATGGCTGGCTGCGCCGCCTCCTCGTCGAGCAGGTCGTGGGAGTCCGCGGTGGGGATGTTGACCCGCTTGTCCTCGTGCTTGATCGCCTCGACCGGAGTGGGTCCGGAGTTCTTCACTGCCACGCTTATGCTCCTTCTCCCGTGTTGACCAGCAACGTGTCGTCCTCGGTGTCCCAGGCAGCCCCGTCCCAGTCGGGTCCGGCCTCGGCGCTTGCTCCGGTCCTCCCATACAGACCCCGGACCGCGGATTCGAGATCTGACCGGAACCGGTCGGGGTCCTTCAGCACGCAGTAGCTCCACCGGCCGAAGCCGCCGTGGTTATTGACCGCTGGCACCCAACGGTTGCGGGCGGTCGCGGCCTTCTCCTTGGTGGGCTCGGCCGGCTTGTGGCTCCCCGACACCTCGACGATCAGGGTGTGCACCAAGTCGTCACCATTGCGGGGCGCGAGTCGAACCAGAAAGTCCGGGAAGTACTGGTGGCTTCGTCCCTTGATTGCGTACGGGACTGCGAAGCCGAGGTGGTCGTTCTTCACGTAGGCCGCGACCTCCGGCATCGCCTCCAGGGTCCTTGCGACCTTCTCCTCCCAGGTGTTGCCCTGCGGCCCGTCCAACACGACGAAGTTGACGTGGCTCTTCTCCTCAGCCGTCGCGTACACGTACTTGGAGGTGAAGAAGTCGACGTCCTCTGTGGAGCCCACATGGTCGAACGGCCGGAAGATCGGCAGCACCTTCGGCCGACGGCTGCCCTTCTGGGTGAGGATCGACTCCTTGATGCGCCGCGCGGCCTGGTCCGTGAGCTCCGACAGGCAAAGCATGCCGAGGAAGGCATCCCCTTCGAGGTCGACGCACTCATCCAACCACTGCTTGGTGATGTCGAGCACCGGAGGGAAAAGCCAGGGCTTCCGGTCGCCAGGGTCCGCGAGGTAGTTCTCGGTGGTGCGCTTGGCGACCTCGAAGGCAACCTCCTGCTTCCGTTTCGCGCGCAACTTGTCCAGAAGGTCGGTTCGTTTCTCACCGACGATGCCAGCCACCTCGGTGAGAGTCGGGATCACGTCGGTGTTGAGCGCCATCCGGCTCTCGGCGTCAAAGCTAGGGATCATCTCCTCGTCGGGCAACTCGATGCGGTACCCAACCAGTCGTGGAAAGATGATCTCCGCACGCCCCCGGTCGGGTAGGGCGTGCACCCGGCGGGTCTGCTTAATCTTTAGGTCTCTGGTCTTGCCGACCGTGGGGATGAACTGGAACGGAACGCCGTACACGTCGGCGTACTCGGGCGTGAAGAATCCGTTCTCGTCGACTGCGTAGGAGCGGCGGCGCAGCCCTCGCCCGACCACCTGCTCGCAGAGAAGCTGGGTGCCGAAAGCCCGGACGCCCAAGATGTGGGTAACGGTGTTGGCATCCCAGCCCTCGGTCAGCATTGAGACGCTGACCACGCAACGGACGTGCTCGCCCAGCTTGCCCTTCTTGCCGACGGTGTTCATCACCTCACGCAGAATCTCAGCGTCGTCCACCTTGTCGGCGCTGCGCCCGGTGAAACGGCGGGCGTACTCCTGCTTAAACTCATCGATCTCGTGCGCGAGCGCCTGGTGAAACTCCTTGGTCAGTTCGCCTCTTTCGAACTGCTCGGAGTCGACAAGGATGGTGGGCGGGCGATGCCGCCAATCATGGTCGTCGTCGACGTTGGAGAACAGCGGGAGGTTGCCGCGCACCGCGACGGTGGTCTCATCGTCCACCTGCCTGTCCCAGCCGGCGATCCAGTCGAACACCATCTTGGAGACCGTGGTGTTGTTGCACACCACGATGAACACCGGGGGCGGGTCGCCGTTCTTCGACGCCTCGGACTCCCTCCACGACCGGTACGCCTTTTCGTACGAGCCGTAGAGGCTGTGCAGGGCGCCTTCGAGGGCCGGCGGCAGATGCTCGGCGGAGACGGTCGCGTCCTTGCGGCCTTTCTTCGGGAGTTCGTTGCTGATGTTCTGCCACAAATGGAGGTAGGTCACGTCGTCGGACGAGCGGTTGTCGTCCACCGGAACACGGGGGATCTTTACGATGCCCGACTCGATGGCGTCGACCAGAGAGAAGTCGCTGACCACCCAGGGGAAGAGCGTGCCCTCCTTGTAGCCGGAGCCGGACAAGAAGAACGGGGTGGCGGAGAGGTCGTAAACGGTTTTCACGCCGAGCTTCGCCTTGACGGCCCGCAGGCCGTGGAACCAGACCCGGGCCTTCTCGTTGCGAGAATCGGCCTCCTTCTTATCCTCCCCCTTCAGCGCTTCCTTGGCATCTTCGTCCGGGTTGTCGATGCGGTCGCGGTAGCAGTGGTGGGCCTCGTCGTTGAGGACGACGATTTCCGAGCTGCCTCCCAGCTCCCGGCAGACCCGGGTGACCATCTGGCCCACGCTCTCCCGGAACGGGCTCGGTGCACCGGAGTAGCCGGCCAGAAGCTCCTTGGTGGTCTTGGCGACCCCTTGGCCGAGCTTGGTCTCCCTACGCTGGAAGGCGTGAAAGTTTGTGATCGCGATCTTCGCCTGAGCGAGCCTGCCGTACAGGTCAGGGGGAACCAGGTCGCGCATCCGGAAGTAGTTGTCGTCGTCCTCGGGGAGCAGCACGCGGAGCCGATCGCGAATGGTGATGCCGGGAGCGACGACGAGGAATCGCTTGGCGAACCGCTTGTCGTTCGGGGACTCGACTTTGTTGAGTGTCTGCCAGGCGATGAGCATCGCCATCACGACGGTCTTGCCCGCGCCAGTAGCCATCTTCAGTGCGACCCGGCTGAGATCGTCGTTGTACTCCTTGTTGAGCTCGGCCAGCTTGTTTGGGATCGAGGCGTCCCCGTCCTTGTGCACGGCCTCGGCGAGATAGATCGCCGTCTCGGCGGCCTCGCGCTGGCAGAACAGGATCGGATTGTTGCGCTCTGGATCGCTCCAGTACTCCAGCAGACGGCGCGATGTCGCGGTGACGTGCGGGTATCCGATGGCCCGCCAGCGGTCGACCCGGCCCCGGACGGAGTTGACGAAGTGGTTCTGCTCGATCTGGTCTCCGGTCAGCCCGAGCTCAGGGAGGTCAAGCTCGACCTGCACGCTGCTTTTGCGTGCCCTCGGCACCGGGACGAAGTAGGAGCTTGGCCGGCGGCCCTTGAGGATTTCCTCGGTGATGCCGTTGTTGTCGAACTTGAAGTGTCTTGTCGGTGGAAGGTATGGCGAGTTGATGATGGGATTGTCGATGACACGATCGGCCACTCGCCGCCTCCAAGGAAAGTTTCCACAAGTCGAACAAAATCTTATAGACAGGGTCTGCAAATGACTAGAAAGAAGCAAAGCTGTGATCTTGTCTGCCACGTATGAGCGATAAGAGCCTTAGGGCGACGAACGGCGATACATCAACGTTTTCGGGTGATTCATCCTGTCTATCCGGATTGCTGTGTGTTGCTATGGTGTGGACGGTGAGCGCATAGAGTCGTCCTCGCAGGTCATCCTTATTGTCCAAGTTGGCGAAAAGCTGATGCGGCGGTCCGTGAGTCGACCGGGTTTTGGCTGTGGAACTCGTTGGCTATTTCGGTCCGGCCAAAATCCAAATATCGAGCCTGTTCGCGCCCTACGTGGGTCCCCCTTGGCAGGTGCAACCTTGGGAAAGACCGGTCGTCAGTAAGCGAGCTGGGTGAGCGTGGTAGAACGCTGGGTGTGGAGGAGCGGCGGGATCGGTTGCGGGGGTTGGGGGAGCTGTTTCGGCGGCTGCGTCGGGATGCTGGGCTGACCGGGAAGGAGTTGGCTCAGCGGGCGCAGGTGGGGCAGCCGACGATCTCGCGGATGGAGACGGGGCAGCTTCTTCCTACGCCGGAGACTGTTGAGCGGGTTTCGGCTGCTCTGGGGCTCGGAGATAGGGATCGTGCCGAGCTGGACGCGCTGCTGACGCGGTTGCGGGATGAGGTGTCGCGGTTACGGGGTGGGCTGGCCGGCCGGGAGGCGGCGAATGCTGCCCGGGTTCGTTCTGCTCAGTGGATGGCGGTGTTCTCGTCGGCGATGATCCCGGCGCTTTTGCAGACGGCCGAGTACGCGCGACTGGCGTTGGCGGTCGGCAGGGATGTGGATGAGGACGACGCGGTCAGGGCGGCGGCGGTGCGTGTTGAGGCGCAGGCGGTGCTGTTTGAGGAGGGCCGGAAGTTCGCGTACGTGCTGACGGAGGGGGCGGTGCGGACATGGCCGGGGTCGCCGTCGTTGATGCTGGCGCAGCTTGATCGGTTGGTTCAGGTGTCGACGTTGCCGCATGTTCGGCTGGGCGTGGTGCCCTGGAGGACGGAGGCGCCGGCGTTTCCGCTGCATGGGTTCACGATCTTTGATGGGGCGGTGAGCGTGGTGGAGAGCCTGACGGGTGATCTCACGTTGACCGAACCGGGTGAGATTGGAATGCATGAGGACGCTTTCGAGGCGTTTGCGGCTTCGGCGGTGTACGGCGATGACCTGCGGGATTTTCTGGGCGAAATCGGGGCGGACTTTCGGAAGTTGGCAGCCCAGCTAGAGAAGTGACGCATTTATGCGTCGAATTCCTTGAGGAGGATCAAGTTCAGGTCATACGCTCGCGTCGTGGGTGTATAGCCCTCTAGACGTTGGAGCGTATCTATGGGCGCATGGCGCATGTCTCGGTCATTCCTCGGCACTTCCCTCTCGGTCAGGGAAGCCCGCCGGTTCGTCACTACCTACCTCGCAGGCTGGCCGATCGTGGAGTCGGCCGAGCTCATCGTCAGCGAACTCGCCGCGAACGCCGTCCGGCACACCGCCAGCGGCAGGTACGGTGGCCAGTTCCAAGTACTCATCCACGCTCAGCACGATCGGGTCTGGCTGGGTGTCGTGGACGCCGGTGCGGCACATGGCCCGAGCGTCTTCTCGCCGGAGGACGATGAGGAGGGCGGCCGGGGTCTGATGATCGTCGGCGCTCTGGCCGACAGCTACGGGGTCCGCGGGGACGAGCGGGGGCGCATCGTATGGGCGCTGCTGCTGGTCAACGCCGGCAAGAACGCCCCGGCCGCGCCTGTGCCCGGTTCCGAGGCGTCGCGTGCTTGATCTGCTGCCCTCGTGCTGCGAGCGTGGCCCTTGTTCGCTGTGGAGCGGTCGGCGGGGTCTGTAGTGAGCCCGCGGGGCGTGCCTAATCGCAGGTGGAACATAAGGGCGGTAAGCCTTCAAGCCGGTGAACAGCTCAAACGCGTACTGTCTAGGGGAATGGACGACAAAGCGTCTAGGGGCCTAGACTCGGTGGAGTATCACCGAGAGGAACCGGCCGTGCCATCCAGCGAGCTTGAGCGTATCGCCGCGATCGAGGACCCGTTCGTCCTGTTGCGCGCGGCCACCGAGCGGCTCAACGCCGCCCAGCAGGAGGTGACCGAGCTGGCCCGGCTGCGCCGGAGGGTGATCCAGGACCTGCATGCCCAAGGCATGTCCTATGCCCAGATCGCCGAGGCCGCCGGCCTCACCCGGGGCCGTATTCACCAGATCCGGCATACCGGACCTGCGCCGGAAGGGGCGTTCTTCGGTACGAGTGCGGTCACCGTGGTCACTCCGCTGCGGTTTGATCCTGCGACCGGGCGCTCGGTGGTGGCGTTGGATGACATGCGGGCCGGAAGTCGCCTGGAGAACCTCGTTCGCGGCTATGGGCTCAGTGTCGGCTCCGACAATGTGTCGGTGGACGGGGACATCGACCTCAACCGTCCCGGGCTGCTGGTCATCTGCGGTCCCCGCATGTCCGCGGCCGTGCGTGAGTGCTACGACAAGGATCCGGTGATCCGGTGGGACCGCGATGACAAGGGATGGTTGCTGCGCGATACCCGCACGCGGACCGTGTATCGGTCTGGCACGCAGACCGACCCACCTCGCCCGACCGATTCGGCTTACCTGGGGCGGCTGCCTCGGCCGGACGGTGCGGGCACGCTTTTGATCATCGCGGGGATCCATCCGAATGGGTCGCTGGGGGTGATTCACTTGCTCGCGAACGAGACGGCGACGCTGTGGGGGCAGGTGGGGGACCAGCGGTTCTCCACGGTGGTGGGGGTGGAGTACGACCCCGACAACGGGGAGCCGGTGAAGGCTGAGCTGATCAGTCCGCTGTACCGCCACGACGAGGACTAGGGGTTACGCGACGTGCGTCTGACCTTCGCGACCGAGCCAGCGTATCCCGGCCGCCTGAACGAGGACTTCATCGCGACCTCACCGAATGCGGTGGCGTTGCTGGATGGCGCTGGAACGCCGCCGGGAGTGGAGTGCGGTTGCCGTCACGGCGTGGCCTGGTACTCCCACACGCTCGGCTCCACTCTCATTGCGTCGATGACCCAAAGCGCCGGCACGCTGGGGGAGATTCTGGCTGATGGGATCAAGACGGTGGCCGGTCTGCATGCGTTGAGCTGTGATCTGACCCATGCCGGGTTCGCCTTCGGCGACCGTGGTCATGCTGCGCCGGACGGGCGAGATGCTGGAGTGGCTGGTGTTGGCGGACTCCGTCCTGGTCCTGGACGTTGCCGGGTCGCCCGAGCCGGTGGTCGTCTGTGACGATCGGGAAGCCCAGGTGGGTGCGCGCTATCGAACCCGCATGGACGCGCTGCCCGGCGGCAGTCCCGAACATCAGCAGGCGCATGCCCAGTACGTCGAGGCCATGCGCCGACATCGTAACCGCGACGACGGTTTCTGGGTCGCCTCGGTCGACCCGCTGGCCGCAGAGCAGGCCCAGACCGGCGCCATGCCTGCCGGCGAGGTTCGCGCGGCGGCGTACTCAGCGATGGAGCTTCTCGCTTGGTCGACCGGTTCGGGTTGGCCACGTGGCGGCAGTTGCTGGATCTGCCCGACGTCTCCGGTCCTAGTGAGTTGATCGGCCGGGTGCGGCAGGCCGAGCGTTCTGACCTGGAGGGGCGCCGCTGGCCTCGTGGCAAGACCTTTGATGACGCTACCGCCGCATATGTCTCGGCTCTCGACGATGGCGAGTAAGCGACACGCCGCATCCTCCGTGAGCAGATCGACGGCGCCACCGGCCGATGACGACGCTCCCGCCGTCAGCTCCGGAAGAGGTACTCGAGCGCGATACCGGCGAAGATCACCATGCCGACGTAGTTGTTGTTCGCAAACGCTTTCATACATTCCGTACGACCGCGCCGGCGAATGAGGAACTGCTGGTGCAACGCGAACAGGGCTGCGGCTGTCACGCCACCCGCATGCCACGCTCCGAGGTGCAGTTCCCGTCCGGCCAGCCAGATGGTGATCAGCATCGCCGCCTGCATGATGCCGACGACGAGGCGATCAGCGTCGCCGAACAGGATCGCGGTCGAACGGATGCCGAGGGCGCGGTCGTCGTCGCGGTCGACCATCGCGTACATGGTGTCGTACGCCACCGTCCACAGCAGCCCGGCGGCGAACAGGAGCCAGGCCGCCCGTGGCATTCCGCCGTTGTGCGCCGCGAAGGCCATGGGAACCGACCAGGTGAAGGCAGCGCCGAGGTACAGTTGCGGCGCCGGGAAGAAGCGTTTCATGAGCGGATAGGTCAGCAGCAGCACGCCGCCGGCCAGCGCCAGCACCTGCGTCTGCCGATTCAGCGTGGATACGAGTCCGAGCGCTGCGACGCCCAGGACGCAACACAGCCCGACCGCCTCGGCCGGCCTCACCTCGCCGGTGACCAGGGGACGGCCCTTGGTGCGCGCCACGTGCCCGTCGTACTGACGATCCGCGAAGTCGTTGATCGCACAGCCCGCCGAACGTGTCAGCACCGTCCCGGCAACGAACACGAGGAACACGCGCTCGTCCGGGTCGCCGTTGGACGACAGCCATAGCGCCCACATTGCCGGCCACATCAACAGCCAGATACCGATGGGCCTGTCCAGCCGGACCAAGCGCGCGTAGGCGCCGAGCCGGACGATCGCTCGATGTATCATCGCCACCAATGAATGATCCCGTTGCCCACCATGGCGCCTCGGCAAGGATTGCCTATTTGTCATGAACCGTGACATAGGTGTGTTCGGGCCCGACTCGGTGAGCTGGAAGGTCTTCGGCGAGCCGATCGTCGCGCTGGGCGGCTTGCGCAGCCTGTACCTGCAGGCGCTGCATCCGCGTGCGGTCGCGGGGGTCGCGCAGAACTCCTCGTATCAGACCGACCCGTGGCGCCGGCTCATTCGCACCTGGGTCTACCTGCGAACCATCCTGTACGGCACGACCGCCGAGGCGGAGGCCGCCGCGAGCCGGGTCCGGCGCCTGCACGCCGAGATGCGGGCAACGGACCCGCGTACCGGCGAGGTGTTCCATATCGACGAGCCCGACCTGCTGCGCTGGGTCCACGTGACCGAGGTCGAGTCGTTCGTGACCACGGTTCGCCGCGCCGGCCTCCGGCTGACCGACGCCGAGGTCGACCGTTACTACACCGAACAGCGCCGGAGCGCCGCGCTGATCGGCCTCGACCCCGCCTCGGTCCCCGGCACCGCGGCGGATGTGGCGGCCTACTATGAGGCCGTTCGTTCGCAACTGAGCCTGACGACGGAAGCAGCCGACATCGCGGCCTTCCTGGCCACCTGCCCGTCCGTGCCCGCGGAATGGAACAGACCGGCTCTTCGGCGCGCGCTCGCCAGCGGTCCATCGCGCGGGCTCTACCGGGTCCTGGCCGCGACCGCCGCCGGCCTCCTACCGCCGTGGGCCCGCCGACTCTACGGCGGTCGGGGCGGTCCGGCGACCGACGTCATCGCCGGACTGTCGGCCCGGGGAACCCGGCTTCTGGTCCGGGCGGCTCTACCGCCGAAATATCGCGTCCCACCCATGCGTCGAGCGGCGCTGGAACGAGCCGGCCGCAGCTGACGGCCGCGGACACAGCACCGGCTCCACGACCTCCGCCACGGCGCCGCCTCACTGAGCATCCGGCCCCGCCCTCGCCGCCTTCGCGTGCTCCGTCCGCCAGGCTCCGCCTCCACCGGCACGTCCTCGAAGAGGCGTCCAGCGGGATCCCGAACGTGTGGACGACTCCTGCGGATCGACGAGCACCGCCACCAGGCAGAACGTGCGTGGCACCTAAGTGACGTCAAGGATACGACCGATTTCCGCTTGTTGTGACGCCACGATGATGCCATATTGGCGTCATGGACCTTGCGTCGTATGTCGATCACCTTCGCCGCGAGCTCGCGATCGCCGCGGGCGCGGGCGGCGAAGAAGCTCGCGCGCTGGCGGAGCGACTTGCCGCGACGCTTGAGTCGGCCACCCGGCTCGTGCTGCTCGAAGCCCTGTCGGCCGCCGCCGACGAGATCACCCAGGACCTCGCACCGGGCTCGGTCGAGGTGCGCCTGCGCGGCCGCGACCCCGCCTTCGTCGTGACCCCGCCACCGACCGCCCAGACGTACGAGGAGCAAAGGCCGTCCGCGCCGCCGCCCCCGGACGTCGACGACGGAGGCACGTCCCGCATCTCCCTGCGAGTTCCCGAGCACCTCAAGCCGCGCATCGACGAGGCGGCCGCCCGCGATGGGCTGTCGGTCAACGCCTGGCTGGTGCGCGCCGTCTCGGCCGCGCTAGACCCCGGCGACGCCGCCCGCCGCTCCGGCAGGCGTCCACCTCAGCAGACCGGCAACCGTTACAGCGGCTGGGTGCGCTGATGTCCACGCCAACCCACGACAAGGGAAGCGGAATGCCGACCTTCGACACTCCCGAACCGATCTCCGCCATTTTCGCCATGGCGCACGCCACCATCCAGGTCGAGGCGAGCGCCCGCGCCGACACCGTCGTCGAGATCCGTCCGACCGACGAGCACAATGACGCCGACGTGCGGACCGCCGAGCGCACCGAGGTCGAGTACGCCGACGGCAGGCTCGTGGTGCGGGGCGAGAACGAGCAGCCCGGTTCGACCGCCGGCTGGGGGCTGTCGCTTGGCAGGCTCGTGGAGTCGCCCGCGAGCTGGGCGCGTTCGCTGCTGCTCGGCCCGGGCTCGGTCGAGGTGACGGTCGGCCTGCCGGCGGGTTCCCGCGTCGACGTCACGTCGGCGGGGAGCCTGCGCTGCCGGGGTCCGCTCGGCGAGGTGGCGTGTACCACGTCCTACGGCGCCATTCGCGTCGAGCAGGCCGGCATGCTGCGGCTGAAGAGCACCCACGGCGACATCTCGGTCACCCGCGCGTCCGGTCACGCCGAGGTGACCACGACGCACGGCGGCATCCTCATCGGCCGGATCGACGGCACCGCCGCCGTCAAGACCGCCCACGGGAGCGTCCGCATCCGCGAGGTGACCGGCGAGCTGCGGCTGAACAGCGCGCACGGCGACCTCACCGTGGACCGCGCCCTGGCCGGCGTCACCGCCAAGACCGCGTACGCAAGCCTGCAGATCGGCGAGGTGACCTGCGGCTCGGTCGTCCTGGAGACCAACGGCGGCGGGCTGGACGTCGGCATCCGCGAAGGCACCGCCGCCTGGCTGGACGTGAGCTCCACGTACGGCACCGTGGATGTCTCCCTCGACCCCAGCGACGTCCCCGGTGGAAGAGATCGGACCGTCGAGGTGCGGGCCCACACCACCCACGGCGACATCCTCGTCCACCGTTCCTGACCACCAAGGAGATTTCTCATGCCAGATGCGATCGTGGCCGAGGGCCTGGTCAAGAAGTACGGCGCCGTCACCGCCCTCGACGGCATGGAGTTACGCGTCCCCGAGGGGACGGTGCTGGGGCTGCTCGGCCCGAACGGCGCCGGAAAGACAACCACCGTGCGCATCCTCACCACGCTGCTCGTACCGGACGCCGGGCACGCCAGCGTCGCCGGGTTCGACGTCGTCCGGGACCCGAGCCGGCTACGCGCCCACATCGGCGAGGCGGTGAGCCGATGAACCAGGCACCGGTCTGCGACCGCGATCGGGACAGGGCGGTGGAGCTGGTCCAGCAGGCATACGCGGACGGTCGGCTCAGCTCCACCGAGCTGGAACTTCGGCTCGAACGGGCGCTCACCGCCACCTCCGCGCACGAACTGCAGCCGGTCGTCGCCGACCTGCCGGACGAGACGGTCCGGCTGTGGTCCATCGGCGGGCGCCTCACCCGGACGGGCGACTGGCAGGTCCCGCGCCGGCTGCGGGTCGACTCCGAGTACGGCAGGGTGCGGCTCGACCTGTCCCGCGCCCACATCCCGCACGCGCGGGTCGACATCGAGCTCTGGCTCACCTACGGTCACGCCACGATCATCCTGCCCGCCGGCGCGAGTGCGAACACCAACGGAGTACACGCCGACTGGGGCCGCGTGACCTGCAAGGCCGCGGCCCGGCCACGTCCGGGCGGGCTGCACATCCACATCACCGGCGAACTGCCCTACGGCCATCTGACCATCCGCAACACCCGCAAGTGCCACTCGGTGATGATCACCTTCTAGCCCGGATCAGGCCGGCGGTCCTGCACGGGGATCCGGCCCTTCGTCCGCCCGGAAACCGTTCTACGCCGGCAACGCGACATGGCCGGTGCCCACGGTTGCGGCACTTGAGCGGTGGTCGACCGCGGCACGTCGCACCTCGTTGAGAGGCTGGCCGCGATACGCTCTGAGCCGTGCCCGAGCAGACCCCCGCGCTCTTCCGCCGCGTTGATCGGTCGTCCTGACAAGAGGACGGCGACCAAGGCCCGCAACAAGCTGATCAAGTCGACGAGTCTGCAGCGGTACGCGGTGACCCAGCCGATGCGCGACCTGCCGTCCTCACGGCTGACCCGCCGGGCCATGTCGGGCTGGTGGGAGAGGTTCCCCGTCTCACCGGACCCGGTCTACCGGCTTCTTGACGCCGCTGTCGATGTAGCCGCCTGGCGGTATGCCGAGGACGGTTGGCTTGCGGGCGATCTGGCCGACGACATCGTCACCCTCGCCGCAAAGCAGGAGCGCGACGACCTGGCGGTGACGATCGCGGCACGACGGGCCGCGCTCACGCTCCTTCACGAGGCGCAGGCCAACTGCGACGACTCCTACGGCCGCGTCAGCATGATCGTGGAAGGTGCGCTGGACAAGTATGCGGGTACGCCGTGGCCCCAGACAGGCCTGGATCCGGAGACGTTCTGGCGCGACTTCGCCGAGATCACGTGCCTGATGTCCAATTACGGAGTACCCGACGCCGAGCTCATGATCGAGCTGCTGCGCCGCGCCGACGTCGCTCTGGACGCGGGCCTGGTCGACCATGTGCTGCGTGAGGTGCAGTCCGACTACCGCGCCGCCCGGATGTCCTGGTACGCCGATACCGCAGGCGTGGCGGGCGTGTGCCGCCCTGGCCGCCGGAAGGCTCACCCATTTCCCCGAGCTCGGCGCGCAGGCGCCCTGGCATGTCGTCCAGATACTGCTCACGTCCGCCACAAGCGGGAAGCGTCCCGACATCGCCCGAGACCTCCTGAATTCGGTGATCGAGCAGACGGGCGACGAACTCGTGCGGACCCGAGCGCAAGAGGCGTTGCAGGGCCTACCGGAAGCCTGAGCCGAGCGTCTGGGTCAGTGCCTCGTCACTCGTCATCGCCCTCACCCGCCAGAGTCCGTCTTGCCAGCGCCCGATTGATGGCATCCCGGTCGAAGGGCACCGGCTCTTCGGGGTACTCCGGGTTGTAGTCCTCGATCGGGTTGTCGCCGCGGCC
The DNA here is from genome assembly GCF_040683095.1 of Sphaerisporangium sp. NPDC051017. Taxonomy (NCBI): domain Bacteria; kingdom Bacillati; phylum Actinomycetota; class Actinomycetes; order Streptosporangiales; family Streptosporangiaceae; genus Sphaerisporangium; species Sphaerisporangium sp. NPDC051017. The sequence goes on along the minus strand of NZ_JBFBCI010000012.1, from coordinate 137,184 downwards.
GCCCACACAGACCGGGGCAGCGAGTTCCTCGGCGACCACCCTCTCCAGGAGAATCTCGTGCTCCCAGCAATCACCGAGATCGTAGGTGTACCGCAGCACCGATCGAGGTGCGGGCAGCACCCGGTTCAACCGGCATAGGTCTTCATCCCCGCACTCCTCCAACGGCCGGAAGGGGTCGCTGAAGCGGCGCTTGCCGACCCTGAACACATGTAGGTGGTCATCCGACCAGCCGAACAGCCTCCGGATGATCTGGTGCAGATCACCCAGCGAGTAGTTCTCCGGAACCAGGACCCGTCGCCACACCCCGGCGACGGAGATCTTCAGCTGGTAGCCAGGAATCGCCGGTGCCGTCCGTGGCAGGACGGCCAGGAGCCGACCCGCTTCTGGGTGCCTGCTGCCCCCGACTCCTTCATGGAGGTCGCCGCCCATCATGTCCAGCAGGACATACCGAGCGTCAATCACCCCATAGCGATCAAGCGCCGCAAGCGCGTAGTCGACCGCCCGCCACGCCCGATCCCCTTCAATCTCCGCATCCAGCCACCAGCGGGCATGCGGCCCCAGCAGAGGCAGGTCATGCACCGCCTGCCACAACACCTCGGCATCACCGCGCTCAGCCATGGCCTCGACAACACTAAGCCGTCCGGCAGGGGCCGCCTCAGCCGCGGCCCGCAACAGTTCGGGGAGCCGATCAGACACCCTGCGTGAGCCCGGTTCGGGATCCTCGATCCGCCACCGCCACAGCAGGTCCGGCACCTCCTCCGGCGGGGCGGTAGCGATCCGGTGCAGTACCTCCGCCGCGCTCAGGTCCGCGGTGATCGGCAGCGGCAACCGTTCCGCCAGCTCTTTGCGAGCGTGTTCGCCCAACTCCGTGACCATCAACCGGTCGTCGACCGCACCAAGTGCGACCAGGATCGTCAGCAGGTGGTCGACGGGATGCCGGTCGGCCAGCCTGATGAAGCGCCAGTCCCAATCACCACGCTGCCGCATCTCATGCTCCACCGCCTCGCGCAGCGCCTGGCCCAGCGGCCGTGCCTCCTCCGCCAACAGGTCCAGCGTGACCAGGCAGCAGATCCGCGGGTCCACCTCGCAGGGGTCAGTGACCTGCGCTGCGACCACCTGCTCCAAGGCCGCATACCAGGCGTCAGCGCCAGGCGCCGACGCGGGTTCGGCCCGTACGGCACGCGAGCCCTCGATCGTGACCAACCCTGCCGCCACCGCGGTCAGCCAAGCCCGCTGCACCTCCGGCACATCGCTGAGGCGTCGGACCTTGGCCGGACACGCCACCCCGAGCGCCAGTGCGGCGTCGGGCACCAGCGCCGGTTTGATCGCCATCGATGGCGTGACCGCCCGTCCGGCCCCTACCCAGGAGGCCAGGGCGTGGGCGGCTGTGAACGCAGGGCTCTTGGCGACGGAGGGCATGGCGGCGAGCTTATCGCCTCGCCGATCTCAAGGTGCGGACCGCGGAACACCCCGCAGCGCGTCGCACGTCGTTGAGTGAGGGCGCGTACAGACATACAGGCCCGCACGGCCGAAAACCGATTGCCTCGCATGGCGGGCTCAGGGAAATGTGGCATCCATGATGCGCTGACGGACAGCACCCGCTACTCCAAGATGCCACGGCGCCGACTCGCGCCGTAATGCCACCCACCCAGACCTGTTCAGCAAAGAGAGCATCTTTGTCCCAGCAACACTCCCGGCAGGAGCTCCTGCCACCGTCCACCCCGGCCACTGGGTCGGCCGGCGTCACCGTGTTCGCCTCCCCCACAAGCTGGATCGAGTCCGATGCCGTCGCGCAGTGCCACCAGGTGGCCGCCCTCGACGGCATGGTGCACGTCGCCGCCATGCCGGACCTGCACCCCGGCAAGGGCGCCCCCATCGGCGCGGCCATGGCGTCGACCATCTTGTACCCGTTCCTGGTGGGTTCCGACATTGGCTGCGGCATCGCGGTGTTCCCCGTCAAGCTCAAGCGCGCCATACCCGAGAAGCTCGCCGCCCGGTTCCCCGATCTCGATCGCGCACTCGACCCCGAGCAGGATGCCGACGATCCCGCCTGGGCCGCTGTGAAGGGCGACATTCCTGCGGGCCACGTCGAGGGTCTCGGGACGGTCGGCCGGGGCAACCACTTCGTCGAGTTGGCGCGAATCGGGACCGTCTTCGAGCCGGACCACGCGAGCCGTCTCGAACTCGCCGCCGGCGACCTCGTTCTCATCGTCCACAGCGGTTCCCGAGGACTGGGCGAGCGAATCCTGAGGGCACACACCGAGGTCCACGGCGCGGGCCCCGCCCCTGATCCCGGCGCCTACCTGGCCATGCATGACGACGCCGTACGCTGGGGATCACTCAACCGGCGGCTGCTGGCCGCCCGGGTCGCCCACGCGCTGGGGACCGAACCCACCGAGCCGATCGTCGACCAGTGCCACAACCTGGTCGAGATCCGCGACGGGATCTACCTGCACCGCAAGGGGGCGGCGCCGGGTGACGGCCGCGACGTGCTCATCGCCGGTACGCGAGGCACCCCTTCCTACCTCGTGGCCGCCCACGCCGGGCCGCACGCCAACCACTCCGTGGCGCACGGCGCGGGCCGCAAGATGTCGCGCGCGGACGCCCTGCGCCGGGGCCGGGCCAAGCACACGGTCGAAGAGCTGCGCCGCACACCGATGGGATCACTGGTGGTGTGCGGCGACCGCCAGCTCCTCTTCGAGGAGGCGCCAACGGCCTACAAGCGCATCGAGCAAGTCATCGCCGACCTCGTCGACCATGACCTGGCCACGCCCGTGGCCACCACCATCCCGCTGGTCACCTACAAGACGCCCGACCTCGGGTCCACGCCCCAAGGGGACCACCGGGACCACCGCCGCAAGCGAGGCCGGCCGTGAGCGTCCACCTGCTCCTGTCGGCCGGGCGCGGCCCGCAGGAGTGTGCCTGGGCCTTGGCCCAGCTGCTGCGCCGCCTGGAAGCCGACGCCACCCGGCAGAACCTGGACACCCACCGGATCCACAACGTTCCCGGTGACCGGCCTGGCACCTACCGATCGGTCCTGATCCGAATCACCGGAGCCGGCGCCGAGACGTTCGCCGCCTCGTGGACCGGAACCCTGTGCTGGCAAGCCTCCAGCCCATACCGGACCAGCGCCGGCCGAAAGAACTGGTACGTCATCGCCCAACCGTGCCAGGTCGACACCCCGCGCACGACGTTCGCGGAAGCAGACGTCGACATCGTCGCCTGCCGCACCGGCGGCCCCGGCGGTCAACATCGAAACAAGGCCAGCACGGCGGTACGGGCGACCCACCGGCCCACGGGGATCGTCGTCGTGGTCGACACCGAGCGGCAGTTCAGCCTCAACCGCCGCATCGCCATGCGGCTGCTGCGACAGCGCATCGAGCACGGCGACGAGGCGGCAGAGCGCGCCGTCACCACCGCCCGCTGGCGCATTCACGACGAGCTCGTACGCGGCAACCCCACCCGCATCGAACGTCCGGCAACGTCGAATCAGGACCTGGCCCCGCAGAAGCAGACGCGCCGACGATGGCGGCAGTCGACGCGACCCCACCCACCGCAGGAGGAGACTCTCGTCCGGCAACGGCCGCCGGGGAGAGAACGACCTGCCTGAGGTACGCCGATCATGCGGGTTCGCCCGAAAGACTGATCGCGCGTCGGAAGATGTTCGGTGCATTGGTCGACGAGCATTCCTGGGCCACGTGGCTCATCCGGCGAACGACCAGGTCATGCCTTACGTGACGAGTTTGAAGCGGTATGGGCCCCCACTCGACCCGCCCTACCTCGAAGCCTGGCGCCACCTACGGGACGCCGAACGCGTTTCACCCTCTCCCGCATCCACAGCGTCACGCCCGGGCAGGGGTAAGACAGTATCGATAGCGATAGTATCTCTATTGATACTGTCGGCTACGGGGGTGTGCCCATGCGTCGTTTCATCGGGCGGGAGCGGGAGCTGAACGTGCTCCGCAACGCCTTCCAAGCAGTTCACGATGCCGCCGGGTCGGCCAGACCAGGTCAATGCATCCTCATGCGGGGAAGGCGGCGGGTCGGCAAGTCGAGCCTCGTTGAGGAGTTCCTCCGGCGCACAGAGACGCCGAACCTCTTCTTCACCGCGGCGGGCGGCACGGCGGAGGACGAACTGACGGAGCTGCTCGATGCCGTCGCCAGATCCACGCTGCCGGAGCGAGGACTGTTCTCGGAGGAGACCCCGGAGCAGTGGAATGCGGCATTCAGGCTGCTTGCGGACATCCTGCCCGATGGCAGCCCGAGCGTGGTCGTCATCGATGAGGTTCCGTATCTCATGGACCGCATCGACGCCTTCGAGGGCATGCTCCAGCGGGCATGGGACCGCCTACTCAGCCGCAAGCCGGTACTTCTCCTCCTGGTCGGATCCGACCTGTCGATGATGGAGGCGCTGAACAGCTACGACCGCCCCTTCCATCAGCGGGGCCGGGAAATGGTCGTGGGGCCGCTGAACCCGGCCGACATCGGCGAGATGCTCGGCCTTCCGCCGGCGGCCGCCTTCGACGCAGCCCTGATCACGGGCGGTCTCCCGCTGATCTGCGCGGAGTGGCAGGCCGGAGCGGACGTCTGGGAGTTCCTCCGCGACTCGCTGGACAACCCCATCTCGGCGCTGCTGGTCTCCGCCGAGCGCTCACTGGCCGCGGAGTTTCCACCGCAGGCGATGAGCAGGGAAGTCCTCCGGGCCATTGGATCCGGGGAGCGCACCTTTACCAACATCGCGCGCGCCGCCGGCGGCATCGCCCACACCACTCTCACTCGAGCTACGGATGTCCTGACCGAGAAACGGGTGGTGGCAGCCGAGTTGCCATTCTCACTGCGGCCGTCGAAGGAACGCCGCTACCGTGTGGCCGATCCTTACCTGCGGTTCTGGCTCGCGTTTCTGGATCCGCACATGGCGGAGATCGAGCGGATGCGGGGAGATCTCACTCTGAGCCGGATCAAGGAGCAGTGGACGAGCTGGCGGGGCCGCGCGATCGAGCCCCTCGTCCGGGAATCCCTCGCCCGCCTCCTGCCGGACGGGCTCCTGCCCGCCACCCCGGCGATCGGCGGGTACTGGACCCGTAGCAATGACGTCGAAATCGACTTGGTGGGTGCCGACCGGCAACCGGTGGCCAAGCAGTTGCTCTTCCTCGGCTCGATCAAGTGGCTGGAGAATTCCGCGTTCGACGGCCACGACCTGGCCGCGCTGCAGAAGCACCGGGCGGCGATCACCGACGAGCCGGTACCGCTCGTGGCGGTCTGCCGCAACGGGACCAGCTGTTCCGGGCTCCAGGCGGCGTACGGCCCCGAGGAACTGCTCAGCGCCTGGCGCAGGGTGTGAGCATGGGCAGGGCTCCTGTGGTTGCAGTTCTGGTTGCATTCACCTCCGTCCGGCGCGATCCGAGCGGAGAGAGCCCGAATGCTCAGCTGCAGGTCAGGTCGCCCACGGCCGGTAGCGCTTCAAAACTGGTCGCATAGGGTCTGACCTGGCGCGTCACGGTCGCGGATGCGGATGAAGAAGCGGAACGAGGGGACCCGGTCACCGAGGTCCATGATCTCGCCCTCACCGCCTGATCACGAATAAGCCACCAGGGTCACTCTGGGGTACCGGCGCCGGACATCGCTGAGCGGGCCGGACACAGTATGGACGTGCTGCTCCGGGTGTACGCGAAGTGCATCGACGGGCAGCGCGACATGGCGAACAAGCGGACAGCCGAGGCGCTGTCGGCGTGAAGACGATCTACCACCGGAGGGTCGCGGTCATCCCGTGGCCCTCCGATTTTGTGCCTCTGAGCTGGGAAAACGGCCTCGGATCCATCCCGCGTACATCCCGTGGTCACCGACTAGGGGCTGCTTCTGGTGGCATTCGGCTGCTGCTGGTGTCACTCGCCGATCAACGTAAAAGACCAGGTCAGGCGGTGGGTGGCCTGGTCTGGCGGGCGCGCCCTGCAGGATTCGAACCTGCGACCGTCGGATTAGAAGTCCGGTGCTCTGTCCAGCTGAGCTAAGGGCGCTCTCGGACAATTGTGCCTGATGCTGGGGTGTCTGCGTACCGCTCGGGGGTGAGTCGACTGGGGCATGTGATCTCGTGACACCAGATGGGAGGTGAGAGGGTGGTTGGGGCATGCGCGAAAGGGGGATAGCGGAGGGCAAGCAGCAGACCCCTCCGCCGGATGCGACGAGTTTGCCGCGATGGCCTGCCCTACGCTGCGGTCGAGATGTACACGCGCCATCGTCTCTTTTGAGCGTGACCCCGGGGTTGAGCGTGACCCGGGCGGGGCCCGCCCTAGTCTCCAGGGGCGCACTGAGCGCGTCGCCCCACTGCGCGACGATCTGCACGTGCCGGGAGAGGTTCTGTGGGACCGGGGTCGCCCTGCCACCAGGTGCCAGGGCAGCGGTGGCAGGCAGGGGGAGCCGGGCGCGTAGTCCGGGTGACGGCGCGGCGGTGAACCGATTCAGGCGGGGAGAATTAGAAGTCCGGTGCTCTATCCGGCTGAGCTGAGGGTGCTCTTGGACGGTGCGCAGGTGGTTGGAAGGGTCAGGCGGTCGGGACACGGTGTAGCGGCCACCTCGTCGGAGGAGGCCGCTTTGTGCCCGAGAGCTACCTTTCGCAGACGATGCCGTCGCCGTCGCGGTCCCGGTACCAGTAGTACTCGGGGTCGCGGTCGCGGTAGTACGGTCCGTAGCCGTTCCTGTTGGCTTCCGCGCAGGTGCTGAACCGGGGGTCGTTCCCGGACGGTGGGTCGGACTGCGAAGGCGTCGGCTTGGGAGTGGGTTTCGGCGTCGGGGTCGGCTTGGGGGTCGGCTTGGGGGTGGGCTTGAGAGTCGGGCGGGAACCGCTGTCGCAGCGGCCTGACCAGATGCGCAGCCGTGCGGCCTTGGCTGCGGCCTGGTCGTCAAGCAACTCCTTGATGTACGCGGCGTTCGCCCCCACCTGGACCGCCCTGGCGTACCCGTATCGGACCAGATTGCGGTTCACGAACACCCCGGCGCTGTTCCAGGCGTAGAAGAGGTAGCGGCCGGCGGAGTCCCGCGCGGTCTTGTCGCGAAGCAGCTTGACGGTCTTCCCGGCGGCGAGCAGCGTCGCTGTGCGCGTGGTCGCGGCAGCCGCCCAGCACTGGCCCTTGTCCGGGGCGTTCACATCCAGCAGGCGGACACGGAGCGTCTTTCCCTTGTAGGCGACGTCTACGGTGTCCCCATCGACCACCTTACTCACCTTCGCGGCGATGGCCCCTTGGGGAACGGGGGCGGCGTCGGCGGGTAAGGAGGGAACGACAAGGCCGCCGGCCAACAGGGTTCCGGCGGCTAAGAGGCGGGTGCGCAAGGAGGCTCCTCTTGTGAGTGAAGTGACGCAAGGGGAGACGGGAAGTGGAGTCCACGGGTTGTCGTCGTGTCCGGATCCGGACACCCCACGCTGACGAACGCACAGGGCGACCAGGAACATGCAGGGCGATCAGCCGGGGATGGGACGCCTGCCGTTGAGAGGAATCGGGCGGGCATTCGGGTCAGAGGATGCCGCGGAGGGGGAGGCCGGCCTTTTCGTAGATTGCGTCGATTACGGACATGTTGGCGATGGCGTCTTCGGGTGGGGTGAGGGGTGTGGTGCCGTTGTGGATGGCCGTGCGGAAGGCGCGGAGCTGGTAGGCGTACGTCGGCTCGCCCGGCACGCGTTCGCGGCGGCGGACGCCGTCGACCGTCACGGTGAGGCGGTGGAAGTAGTGCGGGGCGACGAAGTTGGTGATGTGCAGCGTGCCGTACTCGCCCTCCACCCGCGCGGCGATCTTGAGCAGGTGCCCGCCGGACCACATCGAGGCGTTGATACGGCCCGTGGCGCCCGTCGGGAAGCGCAGGTCGGCGGCCATGGCGCGGTCGACGCCGGGGGATCGCAGCAGGGCGGCGGCGGAGACCACAGACGGTTCGCCGGGCCCGAGGGCGCGCAGGCAGTGGACGGCGTAGCAGCCCGCGTCCATGAGCGCCCCGCCGCCGAGCTCCAGGGAGTACCGGATGTCGGAGAAGCGGGGGAGCGGGAAGCACATCCAGGTCTCGACGTGCCGGACCTCGCCCAGCTCGGTGTGCACGATCTCCAGAGCGCGTTCCATCAGCGGGTGGTAGCGGTAGTGGAACGCCTCCATGACGACGAGACGGGAACGCCGTGCGGCCTCCGCCACGCTGGTCGCCTCGTCGGCGTTGGAGGTGAAGGGCTTCTCGCACAGGACGTGCTTGCCCGCCTCGATCGCGCGCAGCGTCCACGCCGCGTGCAGGGCGTTCGGCAGCGGGTTGTAGATCGCGTCGATCGAGGGGTCGGAGATGAGGGCCTCGTACGACCGGTGGACAACGGGGATGCGGTGCTTCGCGGCGAACCGTTCCGCACGGGAGCGGTCACGCGCGGCGACGGCCACGACGTCCACTCCGGGGATGGACCGGGCGGGCCTGACGAGCGCGGTGGGGGTGATGCGTGCCGCGCCGAGAGTGCCGATACGCATGATCAAATCATGCCAGAGGGTGTCGGGTGGTTGGCGCGGGGGAGTGCGGCCAACCGCCGGCTTCGGCGTTGTTCCGGGTTCGGGTGCTCGGGGGCGCTTGGGCTTCTGGGAAAGTGCTGGGGTTTTGGGGAAGCCTCCCGTGGATCGTGGGGGCGCGACTAAACTGTTACGTCATGTTCGTCAGCGCGGCCTTTCCTGAAATATCGCTGGATGGCGGTGATGTGACGGAGGGAGTCGTCCGCGTCGGCGACACGGTGCGCCGGCCGATGCGTCCGTACAGCCTCTCCGTTCACGCGTTGCTCCGCCACTTGGAAGCGGTGGGTTTCGACGGCGCGCCGCGGGCGCTCGGGGTCGACGAGCGTGGCAGGGAGATCCTGTCGTACGTCCCCGGCCGGGCGGCGATGTTCCCGCTGGCCCCGCACGTCATGACCGACGAGACGCTGGCCGCGCTGGCCCGGCTCGTGAGGCGCTTTCATGACGCGGTCGCCGGGTTCGTCCCGCCCGCTGGCGCCGTCTGGGAGGGTGGCTCGTGGGACGACGCCGAGCCCGAGCTGGTGGGTCATTGCGACATCACCCCTCAAAACGTGATTTTTCGCGACAACGTGCCCTGTGCGCTCATCGACTTCGACACGGCCCGCCCGACGACCCGGCTGTTCGACATCGTCACGACCCTGCGCCACTGGGTGCCGATCGCCGACCCCGTCGACCGGGAGCCCGCGCAGCGGATGTGCGACGTCGGCGCGCGGATCCGCCTCTTCTGCGACGCTTACGGCCTGTCCGCGCGCGAGCGTCGCCGGCTGCTCGACCTGACCAGGCTGCGCTTCGACCGTTCGTACGTCGCCATGCGCACGCGGGCGCTGGAGGACGGTGGCGGCTGGGCACGCATGTGGGAGGACGGCGCGGGCGAGCGCATCCGCAGAGCCGCCGCGTGGCTCGACGACAACTGGGACGAGTTGGACGCCCACCTGCATTAGCCGATTCACCGGCACTCCTGGACAATCTCGAATTCGGTGGGTCGTGGAGCCGGAGTCGTGGTCCATCATGCGTCTGGGATGTCCGGAAACCGGGAGTGGGGTCGAGTGAAGCGGGCGGGTACGAGGCCGGCGTACGAGAGCGGGCAGGCGTCGCGTGCGGGGCGGGAGATGGCGGCACGCGGGACGCGGGCCCCGGGAACGGCGGCTCAGAGAACGGCGGCGGGGGGAACGCTAGGGCAGGGGACAGTGGGGCGGGCGCGGGCTCTTGGGCTGGCCGCCGGGGTCGTCCTGGATTCGGTCTTCGCCGATCCGCGCAACTCGGCGCATCCCGTGGCGCTGTTCGGCCGTGCGGCCGGTCTGCTGGAGCGCCGCTTGTACGGACGATCGCGTGCGCGAGGTGCCGTGTACGTCGCCGCGTGCGTCGGTTCGGCGGCGGCCTTGGGGGTGGTGGCCGAGCGGCTCACCCGGCGCAGTCCTGCGGCTCGTACGGCCGTCACCGCCGTCGCCACCTGGGCGGTGCTGGGCGGGACGAGCCTGGGCCGTGAGGGGGCGTACATGTCGGCCGCGCTCGAACGAGGGGACGTGACGGCGGCGCGGGCGCGGCTGCCGCACCTGTGCGGGCGGGATCCGTCGGCTTTGTCCTCGGGGGAGCTGGCGCGGGCGACGGTGGAGTCCATCGCGGAGAACACCTCGGACGCCGTGGTCGCGCCGCTGGTCTGGGGCGCGGTGGCGGGCGTGCCGGGGCTGCTGGCGTACCGGGCGGTCAACACCCTGGACGCGATGGTCGGCCACCGGTCGGCGCGGTACGAGACGTTCGGCTGGGCCGCGGCGCGACTGGACGACGTGGCGAACTTCGTGCCCGCGCGGATCACCGGCGTTCTGGCGTCGCTGCTCGCCCCTCTCGTCGGCGGGTCGTCCCGGCAGGCGGCGGCCGTACTGCGCAGGGACGGTCACCGGCATCCGAGCCCCAACTCCGGCCGGTGCGAGGCGGCGTTCGCGGGGGCGCTCGGCGTGCGGCTGGGAGGTCGTAACGACTATGGCGGCAGGATCGAGCACCGGCCCGAGATGGGCGACGGCGACCCGCCCGCGGTGACGGATATTTCGCGATCTGTACGCCTGGCGCGCGCCGTGAACCTCGCGGCCGCCGCGCTCGCCTCCGCCGGGGCCTGGGCCGTACACAGGCGGCGGCGCTCGAATACCTCGCAGTGGTAAACATCCAAGAGAACAGTTAAGACGTCCAACAGATGCCGCAGAGGATCAGCTCGCGGATCATGCGGATCATTGCCGACGGCAGGGGTCTGGAAGGCAAGAACCCGAAAACTACCGTGTCGCCGCTCGCGAGGCGACGACCGAGCCTCCGGCCTGGCTGAGCGACATCATCCTCAAGGTCATGTCGCTCTGTCCTGAAGCCCTGAAGGTGCGTTGACAGCACAGGCCCGGGGCTGTCCTGCCGTCGCTGGCCGGAACGAGAGGGGTGGGCAACTCTCCGTGGGCGCATCCGCCCCTCTCTGGCTGATCGGCAGGAACGGAGCAGGGAGCCTCACTCAATCGAGCCCGGCGATGTCTCATCCAGGACGTGATGCAGATAGAAGTTCGGTTTAACGAGGAAGCGTCGCCAGTGGTCGACCAGTTCGAGCCGGTCCCAATCGGTGGGGCGGACGCCGTGGTCGCCGAGTTCCAGGATCTGCGCCCCGGGGAGACCGGCGAGAATCGGCGAATGGGTCGCGCAGATGATCTGCCCGCCTTGAGCCGCAACCTGGTCCATAAGCCCGACCAAGCGCAGGCACGAGTGGAATGACAGGGCGGCTTCGGGCTCGTCCATCAAATACAGGCCGGGGCCGGACACCATTCGGTCCAGCACGGTGAAGAATCCTTCCCCGTGGGACTGCTCGGTGAGGTCCTCCTCCCAGAAGCCGTATCGGCCGGAAACATTCCGTCCGAGGTTGAAGAGTGTCTCGGCGCGGAAGAAGAACGCCCGCCGTTTGAGGCGGGGACCGCGGATGAGCCGCAGCCCCTTGACCGTCAACTCGGCGTCGAGGATCTCTCCGAGAGGGGTGGCGGCGCCGGTGCTGGCGTACCGGGTGCCGGCCTTGCCGCCTTCCGCGTTGATGCCGCACACGTCCGCGATCGCCTCGACGATCGTCGACTTCCCCGAGCCGTTCTCCCCGACAAGGAAGGTCACCGGGGCGGTCAGGTCCACACCACGGGTCAAGCCTCTGACGGCCGGAAGGGAGAACGGCCACCGTGACGTCGGCTGGGCAGGTGCGGACAGCCGGCTGATCAGCACGATCCGAGTCTCTCGACGGCGGCAAGGAGCCGCATGGCGTGCTCGCGAACCGGCGTCTGCAGTTCGGGGTAGTCACCGAGGCGCTCAGCGCGATCGAGAATGTGGGCGGCGGCGGACAACTGGGCCAGACGACCGGTTGGGGTGTTCAAGAGATCGGCGAAGACCTCGTGTACCCGCGCGGCCGTGTCGGGAACGAGAAGGCTGTGGCAGTACAGGAGCGCCGCGCCGTAGCCGGCGGGAGCGACTCCCCAGTACTCCCAATCCAGCAGCCACAGCCTGGGCTGGGTGAGGTTGGCCCAGTGCAGGTCGGTGTGCTCGGTTCTCAAGGCCGGAACGAGCGGGCGGAGCGGCCGACCGTAATAGTCCTCCACCCCGCGGACGAACGAACCTGGGTCATGACAGCCTCGGTCGGTCCGCTGCACGGCGAGCGTGTCGAGCGCCTGGCGCAGCCCAGCCCACCAAACACCGGGAAGCGTCAGCGGCACGGTGAGTTCGGGGGTGGACGAGCATGGGGTGTCGGGCACGTGCGTCATCAACTCGCCGTACAGGCGGACCGGCGGTTCGTCCCATTCGACGCGGGACACGACCTCGGGCCTGGGAACACCGGTGATCCGGTTCGCATCCTGATTCCCGGTCCAGGCGTCACCACCGGCCCATTCGCGGTGTTCCGCCGTGGCGCGCAACCAGAATCGGCCACCTTGAGCGTCAAGGGCGGCCGACCCGATTGTGCGGTCGTGCCAGCCGAACACCGCTTCCCCGGTCAAGGACACCTGAAGCCGAGTGGCGCCTTCCGCCAGGATTCGGTGGAGAAAGGCCCTCTGCCTGTGATCATGGCGGCGGTCGGTCATGTCAGTCATCACTTGGTAGGACGGCACTTGTTCGGCTCACAGTTCCTTACCGGGTCGCAGGTCTGATCCTTCGGCGCGCACGGCCCACAGGAGTAGTTCGGCGCGCAGTTGTCGACCGGGCGGCAGTTGTTCTGCGGCTTGCAGGACGGGCTGCAGTCCGGACTGCACGGATCGGGCTTGCACGGCCTGGCCAGTCTTCGTGCGGCGAATCGCTCACGTAGATCCCGGGCGATCCCAATGAAGTTCTCCCCGGTGAGGATATCCGCCAGAGACGTCTCCAGGATGTTTCCCACCGGCAACCACCGAGATGAGGTGCGGCCGAGTGGCGCCCGCCGCCCCACCGAGTCGCACCCTCCGAGTCGGCGCGGCTGTTCGTCGTGGGTTGTGGCCGTATGCGGGATTGGGGGATTCCGGGGGGTCTGGCATCTTTGGGGGGTGCCTACAGGGATGTTGCTCGTGGCGGGGACCACCTCGGACGCGGGGAAGAGCGTCGTCACGGCGGGGATCTGCCGCTGGCTGGCGCGCCAGGGCGTGCGCGTGGCGCCGTTCAAGGCCCAGAACATGTCGCTCAACTCGTACGTGACCGCCGACGGCGCCGAGATCGGGCGTGCCCAGGTCGCCCAGGCGCAGGCGGCGAGGGTGGAGCCGGTCGCGGACATGAACCCGATCCTGCTCAAGCCGGGCAGCGACCGGCGCAGCCAGGTCGTCGTGCTCGGCAGGCCGCTCGCCGAGGTGGACGCCATGGAGTACGGCGCCTACAAGGACCGCCTCAGAGCGGTCGCGCTGGAGTCCCTGGAGCGGCTGCGCGCGTCGTACGACGTGGTGGTGTGCGAGGGCGCGGGCAGCCCGGCGGAGATCAACCTGCGCCGGGGGGACATCGCCAACATGGGCCTCGCCCGAGCGGCGGGAATGCCGGTGGTCGTCGTGGGGGACATCGACCGCGGCGGGGTGTTCGCCTCGCTGTACGGAACGCTGGCGTTGCTGGAGGCAGAAGATCAGGCACTCATCAGCGGCTTTCTGATCAACAAGTTCCGGGGCGCGCGCGAGCTGCTCGACCCCGGCCTGGACACGCTGTACAAGCTCACCGGGCGTCCGGTGTACGGCGTGCTGCCGTGGCTGGACGGGCTCTGGATGGACCTGGAGGACTCGCTCGCCCTCGACTCCCGGCGCGGCACGCTCCCGGAGAACGCGGGCGCCGGGCAGAGCCTTCGCGTCGCGGTGGTGCGGTATCCGAGGATCTCCAACTTCACCGACGTGGACGCGCTCGCCGCCGAGCCAGGGGTCGTGCTCCGCTTCGTCTCCTCGGCCGCCGGAGCCGGGGAGATCCGCGAGGCCGACCTGGTCGTCCTGCCCGGTTCGCGGGCCACCGTCTCCGACCTGGACTGGCTTCGCCGCACAGGCCTGGCCGCCGCGCTGCTGGAGCGGCGCGGCCCGATTCTCGGCATCTGCGGCGGCTACCAGATGCTCGCGCGGTCGATCCGCGACGAGGTCGAGTCCGGCGCCGGGACGGTGGACGGGCTCGGGCTGCTACCGGCTACCGTCGAGTTCGCCCGCGAGAAGACACTCGCGCGGCCGGTCGGCGAGGCGTACGGGCACCGGGTGGAGGCGTACGAGATCCACCATGGGGTGGTCACCATTGACCGCGAGGCGGAGCCTTTCCTGGACGGGTGCCAGGTGGGCGCCGTCTGGGGCACCACCTGGCACGGGGCGCTGGAAAACGACGGCTTCCGCCGTGCCTTCCTCGCCGACGTCGCCGCCGTCGCGGGCCGCGAATTCGTCCCCGCGCCCGGCGTCTCGTTCGCGGCGCTGCGGGAGGAGCACCTCGACGCGCTCGGCGACATGATCGAGCGGCACGTGGACACCGCCGCGCTGCTGTCCCTGATCGAGAACGGCGCGCCACCCAGCCTCCCCGCCCTCCCTCCCGGCGCCCGCACAATGTAGTCCGCCCCGGCTTGGGGGGAGGCGTCGAACGTGATAACGCAACAAAGCCACTGGCATGGGTCGATCAGCTATAACGTCTCGCCATGTTTCTTGGCGTGTGGAAGCCGTCGAGGAGTCAATCGAATGGAAGGTCGCTCCGAAGAAGAAAAGCCCACCAGCTCGAAGATTCCGGTTGAAGTTACTTTTCTGGTGCTCTTCGTGGACTATATTAGAAATAATCCATACAGTTGGATTAGATGGCTGATCGCAGCACCTCCGGCAGCTTACTATGTGGTAGAGATCGTCCGGCGTATGGTCCGTTATTTTGGCAGTAAATTGCGCCAAAATAAAGATAGAGGCAGTGAGTCCCCTGAGCGATCTTGATGGCGGTCGGCTCGAACAGCGTGCTGCCGAACCCCCTGCGTTGGACTGGATGAGCGACACGCGGCGCGCGAGCCGTTCCCGGGGGACGTGAAGTGGCCTGGCATGTGGGCGGCGGTCGAGACGCGGGCGTGGCCTTACCGCCGCCAGGGGCGTCCGGGCCGTGCTCCGTGGGTGCCGGTCGCCGGGGCGGGCGCCAGGGCCTATGGGAGAATCGTGCCGTGCTGGTCTACGACGGGGACTGTGGGTTCTGCCAGCGGTGCGTGGACTTCGGTCGCGCGCACCTGCCCGCGATGCCTCCCGTGAGCCGCTGGCAGGATCTCGACCTCGTCGAGCACGGTCTGACCCGTGAGCAGGTCACCGAGTCGGTTCAGCTCCTCGGCCCGGATGGGCTGCGCGCCTCGGGTGCCCGTGCTGTCGCCGTGGTGCTGGC
Source organism: Sphaerisporangium sp. NPDC051017 (assembly GCF_040683095.1). Classification (NCBI taxonomy): domain Bacteria; kingdom Bacillati; phylum Actinomycetota; class Actinomycetes; order Streptosporangiales; family Streptosporangiaceae; genus Sphaerisporangium; species Sphaerisporangium sp. NPDC051017. The sequence continues at coordinate 121,858 of NZ_JBFBCI010000012.1, read as the reverse complement.
CGTGCAACCCCGGATCGGCTGGCGTGCCCTCGGCCGCCTCATGCTCGTACCTCCGGTCGACTGGATCGCCGAGGCCGTTTACCGGGTGGTGGCGCGCAACCGGCACCGCCTCCCTGGGAGTACCGGCGCCTGCTCGGTCGCCCGCCGCTGAGAGCCGCCCGCGCACGACGGTCGCCTCGCGCACGACGGATCGTCCCCTGCATGACCGCCGTCCCCGCGCAAGGCGGCGGGCTCTTCGCATGAGGATCGTCCCGCACATGATGGGACCGCGCGCGTGAGGGCCGCCCTGCACAGACACGCCCTGCACAGATAGTGGTCACTACGCACATGAGGCGACCCCGCGTGTGAGCGCAGCCCCGCGCGGTGAGCGCGCATGTGCGTACGAGGGCGTTGCCGGATTCGGGAAAGGAAGCGTCCCCGAACTGTCCAGGTGTGGTCCTGTCGGGGACGTGCCCGCGCACGCCACCATTCCTCCCATGACAGCAGTGGTGGAGACCGAAGGACTGACCAAGTTCTACGGTAAGCGCCGGGGCCTGGAGGATCTCAGCCTCCAGATTCGTCCCGGCGAGGTTTTCGGGTACCTCGGCCCGAACGGGGCGGGAAAGACGACCACGATCAGGATGCTCCTGGACGTGATCCGTCCCACCCGGGGTGTGGTCCGCGTGTTCGGCGCGTCACCGCGCGACGCGTCCGTCCGCCGCAGGATCGGTTATCTCCCCGGCGAGCTGGCCCTGGAGGGACGCGAGAAGGCGGGCGAGTACCTGCGGTTCCTGGCGAGCGTGCGGGGCGGCGTCGCGGCGGGTCGCATCGAGGGGCTGGCCGAGCGGCTGGAGGCCGACCTGTCGGTCACGATGGGCCGGCTCTCGAAGGGCAACAAGCAGAAGATCGGCCTGATCCAGGCGTTCATGCACGAGCCCGAGCTGCTCGTCCTCGACGAGCCGACCAGTGGCCTGGACCCGCTCGTCCAGCAGGAGTTCCTGGCGATGGTCCGCGAGGCGCGCGCGGCGGGCGGGACGGTGCTCATGTCGTCGCACGTCCTCGCGGAGGTCGAGCACGTGTCCGACCGCGTGGGCATCGTCAGGGCCGGGCGGCTGGTCGCGGTGGAGGACGTCGTCGCGCTGCGCGAGAAGGCCGTGCGGCGGGTCGAGTTCCACTTCGACGCGCCCGTGCCGGAGGAGGCGTTCCGCGACCTGCCGGGCGTGCGCGACCTGAAGGTCGAGGGCGCGAGCGTGAGCTGCACGATCGACGGCCGTCCCGACGCGCTGATCAAGGCGGCGGCGCGGTTCACCGTCGTCCACATGGTGTCGGCCGAGCCCGACCTCGAAGAGATCTTCCTTACCTACTACAGCGAGGACGTGCACCATGCCCGTGTTGGTGCGTAAGGCGCTGCGCGAGTACCAGCGCGCGATCATCGGCTGGACGGTCGGCATCTGCGCGTTCGCCGGGTTGTACATCTCGTTCTTCCCGCAGATGGTCGCGAATCCGGACTTCTACAACCAGGCCGCGCTGGCGAAGTACCCCGACGGCGTCCGCAAGCTCATGGGCGGGCTGGAGAACATCTCCACCGGTGTCGGGTTCCTCCAGGCGGTCGTCTACCAGCTCTTCATCCCGCTGCTGTTCACCATGTGCGCAGTGATCCTCGGCACCAAGGCCATCGCCGGGCCGGAGGAGTCCAGGACGCTGGAACTCACCCTCACCCTCCCCGTGGACCGCAAGCGGCTCGTGCTGGAACGGTTCGCCGCGCTCGCCGCCGGCCTGCTCGCGGTCGCCGTGCTCTCGCTCGCCGTGATCGCCGTCCTCGGCTCCCTGGTGGACCTGAACGTGCCCTTCGGGCGGATACTGGCGGCGCACACCGGCCTGTACCTGCTTGTTCTCTTCTTCGGTACACTCTCGCTGGCCGTCGGGGCGGCGACCGGGCGCAGGGCGCTCGCGATGGCGGTCGCCGGCGCGTACGCGGTGGCGGGGTACGTCGTGCAGGCGCTCGCCCGGGACGTCGAGGCGATGAACTGGCTCAGCCACCTGTCGCCGTTCCACTACTACATGGAGGGAAACCCGCTGGTCAACGGCTTCCAGGTCGGCGACTGCCTCGTCCTGCTCGCCGCCACGGCCGTGCTCGCCATGACCGCTGTCCTTTCGTTCGACCGGCGTGATGTAGGGGTGTGATGGACGTTCTCGCTCACGTGAGCGAGGCCACCGGGGTGCCCGCCGACCTGCTCGGCGGGTATCTTCCGGTCCTCACGGCCGCCGCCGCGACCGGCCGCCTGCCCGATCGCGACACCGTCGATGGCCTGCGCGCGCTGGGCGCCGCGGCGGCCGAGCGGGGCGTCCCTGTGCGTGCGCTCGCCGACGCCTGCCTGCTGGCCCGCGAACTGGACGCGCCCCCCGCCGAGGCCCAGGTGCTCGCCGCCGTGCGCCGGGCGCTGGCCGCGTACCACGACGGGTACGAGGAGGCGCAGCACCAGGCCATCCGGCGCGAGGACGAGGCCCGGCGCGAGTTCATCGGCGACCTGTTACAGGGACGGGCCGACCGGCTGGCAGAGCGCGCCGAGCACTTCGGTCTGCGGTTGGCGGAGGGGTACGTCGTCGCGGTGGCCAAGGACGTCGCGCCCGTGAGCGACGGCGACCCGATCGTCCGGCGCGTCGAGGAGGCGCTGGTCACCCGGTTCGGCTCGCACAACATCCTCGTGGCCGCGCGGGACGGCCTGCTGGTGTGCGTCGCGCCGGCCACGCTCACCGCCGCGACCGGCGAGTTCACCCACCACGTGCGGGGCAGCCTCGGCCAGGGCTGGCGCGTGGGCGTCGGCCGCCCGCACCGCGGGCCCGGAGGCGTGGTGACGTCGTTTCGCGAGGCCGGCGACGCGATCAGCCTGGGGGAGCGGCTCGGCCTGCGTCCTCAGGTGCTCAAGGCCGCAGACCTGCTGGTCTTCCCGGTGCTGCTGCGCGACCGCGCCGCGATCGAGGATCTCGTCACGAGCGTGCTCGACCCGTTGCGCGAGGCGCGCGGCGGGCCCGAACCGCTGCTGGAGACCCTCGAAGCGGTGTTCGGCGCGCAGGGCAACCAGACGGCGGCCGCCCGCAGGCTGGGCATCAGCACCCGCGCGGTCACCTACCGCCTGGAGCGCATCCGCCGCCTCACCGGCTTCTCCCCGGACGACCAGACCCAGCGCTTCACCCTGGAGACGGCCGTTCTCGGCGCCCGCCTCCTGGACTGGCCGGCACGGGATTGAATCGCTGAATCCCGTCTTTGTGGTCCTGTCGAAAAAACGGCGTTTGTCCTACTATACGGAGCGTGATCACCACCCGTGGGCTGGTTTACAGGTCGATCGGGACCTTTATCGGGATGGGCGGACTCGCTTGCTGCCTGACCCTGCTCTTCCTCGAATTCCGCGCCCTGATGACCATGGGCGGGGCGTGCTTCGACCGGATCGCGGGGTGTCCCCAAGACGCCGTGTGGATCATGCCGGTGTCCATTCTGGGGGGCGCGGCGGCGCTCGGCGTGTACGCCCTCGGCCGGCTTCCCGTCGGTCCGAGCCTGAGCCTGCTCGTCTGGCCCGCCCTGTTTCTGAGCCTCGGGTGGGGGTTCCTGGAGGCCGCGCTGGCCGGGCCCGGCTTCATGTGGGGCTTTTTGATCTGCGCTGTCCTGTTCGCGCTCATAGGGGGAGGGCCGCTGCTCATCCTCGACAGGGAGGCGTTGCGCAAGGTCTTCCTCGGACCGGAGCCCGCGCCCGTTCCGGGGGCTTCGGGGCCGAGCGGGGGGAATGTGCGCTGGACGATGTCGGTGGTGCTCCCGGGGCAGAACGACCTGCCGCGTGACGCCGTGGACCTGGACGACCCCCCGCAGGACCGTCCGACGTACCCGCCCCAGAACCGCCCGACATATCCCCCGCAGGGCCGTCGTCCGAAGTACCCGCCGCAGGATCGGCCCGCGTACCCGCCGCAGGGCCGCTCCTCGTACCCCCAGGACGCGCCGTCGTCCGACGCGGTTCCCGACGACCTCGTCGGCCGGCTCGAACGGCTGGCGAGCCTGCACCAGTCCGGCAGGCTGGACGACGACGAGTACGCCGCCGCCAAGGCCCGCCTGCTGAACGGCTCCCGATGACCCCGCCGCGCAGGCGTCCCGGTCCCGACGACGAGAAGGCACGATGAAGAACTGGAAGGCGTTGCGCGCCTGGTCGATCGCGCTGCACGTGATCGCGATCGTGGTGGGCGTCTACCTGGGCGTCCTGTTCTTCGGCCTCGCCACGACACCGGGCTGAGCCCGACGTCGAGGTGAGCCCGACACCGGGCTGAGCCTACGCCGGGCTGAGCTCGACACGGGGGAGAGGCCCACCGCGGCCCGCGATGAGAACGCCCCTACGGGATCAGCAGCAGCTTGCCCGTCGTACGGCGGCCTTCCAGGTCGTCGTGCGCCTGCTTGGCCTCGGCGAGCGGGTACCGGCGGGAGATGTGCACGTCGACCGCCCCCGACTCGACCCAGCCGAGAACGTCCCCGGCCCGCGCGAGCAGTTCCTCCCGCGTGGTGGTGTAGTGCGCCAGCGTGGGCCGGGTCAGGAACAGCGACCCGCCCTGGTTCAACCGCTGCGGGTCGAACGGCGGCACCGGCCCGCTCGCAGCCCCGTACAGCGCCATCATGCCGCGCAGCCCGAGCGAGGCCAGGCTGCCGTCGAAGGTCGCCGCGCCGACGCCGTCGTAGACCACGCGCACGCCGCGTCCGCCGGTCAGTTCGCGCACCGCGTCGGGGAAGCCCTCGTAGCCGATGACGTCGTCGGCCCCCGCCTCCTTGGCGAGCTTCCGCTTCTCGTCGCTGGAGGTCGTGCCGATGACGCGGCCGCCGCGCAGCTTCGCCATCTGCGTGAGCAGCAGCCCCATACCGCCCGCCGCCGCGTGGACCAGCACGTCGTCCCCGGGCTGCACGGCGTGTACCGAGTGCGTGAGGTAGTGCGCGGTCAGTCCCTGGAGCAGGGAGGCGGCGGCGGACTCGAACGACAGGCCGCCGGGGAGCGGGATCGTCTTGGCGGCCGGGATGACCGCCTTCTCCGCGTACGACCCGATGACGTTCACCCAGCCCACGCGGTCGCCCACCGCGACGTCGGTGACGTCCGGGCCGACGGCCGAGACGGTGCCCGCGCCTTCCGAGCCGGGCACGAACGGCGCCGGGAGCGGGTAGCGACCCTCGCGGTGGTAGACGTCGATGTAGTTGACGCCGATCGCCGTCTCGTCGACGAGCACTTCACCGGGCCCCGGGACCGGGTCCGGCGTCTCGGTGTAGACGAGGGTGTCGGACCCCCCGGGGGTCGTGACCACGATGGCGTGCATGGCGGCGGCTCCTTCGGCGCGGACGGTCTGTTGATCGTCCCCAACCTAACGCGGGCTACTCCTTGTTCCCCGTTCCTCGCCTTGTTTGCCCAAACATTGATTGGTTCCTAGGGTCATGTCCACTGCGCGGGCATAGTCCGAGCCGTGATTAAGTGTTCGAATCGGTGCTGGTACGGGCCGCCGCACCGTTGCTACATCACCGCTTCACCATGGCTTCACCATGAGGGGAACAGACGGGAGGTCATGCGATGACCGCGACGACCATCGCGAACCGGGGACAGACGCTGGCCTTCCCCGCCGGGTTCGTCTGGGGGTCCGCCACCGCCGCCTACCAGGTGGAGGGCGCCGCCCGAGAGGACGGGCGCGGCGACTCGATCTGGGACACCTTCTGCCGCAGACCCGGCGCGATCGCCGGCGGCCACACCGGCGAGACGGCGTGCGACCACTACCACCGGTACGCCGAGGACGTCCGCCTGATGAAGGCGCTCGGCCTCGCCGCCTACCGGTTCTCTGTCGCCTGGCCCCGCGTCCAGCCCGACGGCTCCGGCCCGATCAACCCCGCCGGGCTCGACTTCTACGAGCGGCTCGTCGATGAACTGCTCGCGGCGGGCATCGCGCCGTACGCGACGCTCTACCACTGGGACCTGCCCCAGGCCCTGGAGGACCGCGGCGGCTGGACCGCCCGCGACACCGCCTACCGGTTCGCCGAGTACACCGCGGCCGTCCACGACCGGCTCGGCGACCGCGTGAGCACGTGGATGACCGTCAACGAGCCCTGGGTGTCGGCGTTCCTCGGGTACGGGATGGGCGTGCACGCCCCGGGACTGACCTCGTCGGTGGACGCCTTCCGCGCCTCCCACCACCTGCTCCTCGCGCACGGCCTCGGCGTCCAGGCGCTGCGCGCCGGGGGAGCCCGCGAGATCGCGCTCACACTCAACCTCGCCCCCGTGATGACGCCCGCCCAGGTGAACGACCCCGGTCTCGTGCTGTCCCCGGCGGACGCCGAGGCGGTGGGCCGCGTCGACTGCCTGATCAACCGGCAGTTCCTCGACCCGGCCCTGCGCGGGGCGTACCCGGAGCAGCTGCTGAAGATCGTCGACCGGATCGCCGGGCTGGGCCACATCCACGACGGCGACCTCGCCGCGATCCACCAGCCGATCGACCTGCTCGGCATCAACTACTACACCCCGTGCGTGGTGAGGTCCGGGCCCGGCCTGCCCGCCAACCCGGCGTACCCGGGCACCGAGGACATCGAGTTCACCGGCGCCTACGCCCCCACCACCGCGATGGGCTGGCCCATCGTCCCCACCGGCCTGTCCGAGCTGCTCGTCCGCCTGTCGCACGACTACCCCGAGGTCGGGCTCCTCGTCACCGAGAACGGCGCCGCCTTCGACGACACCGTGTCGGGAGACCGCGTCCATGACGCCGACCGCACCGCGTTCATCGAGGGCCACCTGCGGGCCGCGCACTCCGCCATCGAGGCCGGCGCCGACCTGCGCGGGTACCTCGTCTGGTCGTTGCTGGACAACTTCGAGTGGGCCGAGGGGTACAACAAGCGCTTCGGCATCGTCCACGTCGACTTCGGCAGCCAGCGCCGCCTGCTCAAGGACAGCGCGCTGTGGTACCGCGAGGTCGTCCAGCGCAACGGCCTGCGCAAGGAGCGTCCACGCCGGCCCACCCTGGAGGAGGTCGCCGCCCGCGCCGGGGTGTCCCGGTCGACGGTCTCGCGCGTCATCAACGGGCAGGGGACGGTCAGCGGAGAGGTCCGCGAGACGGTCATGCACGCCGTGAACGAGCTCGGCTACGTGCCGAACTCGGCGGCCCGCAGCCTGGTCACCCGGCGCACCGACACGATCGCCCTGGTCGTCCCCGGCACCCAGGCGACCGGCGAGGACCCGCTGTTCTCCTCCGTCGTCCGCGCGGCCGCCCACGCGCTGGAGGAGGCCGGCAAGCAGGTCACCCTCATGCTGGCCGGGTCGCCGATGAGCCGCCGGCGCGTCGAGCAGTACGTCTCCGCGGGCCACGTGGACGGCGTCGTGCTCGTCTCCAACCGCGCCACCGACCACCTGCCGGGCGTGCTGTCCCGCACCGACACCCCGGTCGTGTCGCTCGGACGGCCCGCCGGGGCGGCCGCGCTGCCCTACGCCGCGGGCTCCGCCGCCCTGCCGTACTCCAGGCCCGTGGGCGGCGCGCTCTCGTACGTCGACGCCGACAACGCCGGCGGCGCGGTGGCGGCCGTCGAGCACCTGCTCGCGCGGGGACGGCGCCGGGTCGCGATGATCTGCGGCCCCGTTGACAGCGTCGCCGCGCAGGACCGCCTGCAGGGGTACCGCGACGCGCTGCGCCGTGACGACCGCCGCTCGATCGTCGCCGTGGGCGACTACAGCCGGATGTCCGGCATCGAGGCGATGCGCCAGCTCCTGGAGGACGACCCCGCCCTGGACGCCGTGTTCGCCGCCGGAGACCTGATGGCGTTGGGCGCCCTGACCGTCCTGTACGAGTCCGGCCGCCGGGTCCCGGAAGACGTCGCCGTGGTCGGCTTCGGCGACATCGAGGCCGCCCGCTACGCCATCCCCCCGCTCACGACGGTCCACGCCCCCACCTCCGACCAGGCCCTGGCCGCCGTCCGCCTCCTACTCCGCCAAATAGACGGTGGCCCGGTCTCATCGGTCATCCTCCCCACCGAAGTAGTGATCCGCCGCTCGTCCTAGCAGCCAACGGAAGGCCGACGTTCACCGTGAGCCCACCCACAAGGCTCGCCGCCGTCCCAGTCTCGGGGGCTTTGTGCTCGGTGAGCTCGGTTGCGGAGCATGCTGGATGGATGGGTGCCATCAGTGCGGAACTGTGCTTGCGGGTCGAGGCCGGGTTGTGGTTGTTACTGGCTCCTCGGGATCGCCGTGACGAGCTGCGGGTTCCCTATGACGGCGTCTCGTCGCTGGGGCACGTCGTGGAGTCGGTCGGTGTGCCGTTGCCGGAGGTCGGCTCGCTTCTGGCCGACGGCAGGGGCGTCACGCCCGCGTACCACCCCCGGGACGGCGAGGTGGTGGATGTGCGCGAGATGCCGCGCCCGCAGCCGGTCCCGACCTTACGCTTTCTGCTGGACGTGCATCTGGGGACGCTGGCCCGGCGGCTCCGGCTCGTCGGGGTGGACACCGCCTACGAGAACGATCTGGATGACGACACGCTGATCGAGCGCGCCAACGCCGAGCGGCGCGTGCTCCTCACGCAGGATCGTGGCCTGCTGCGTCGCAGGATGCTGTGGCTGGGGGCGTACGTCCGGGGAGCCAGACCCGAGGAGCAGTTCGACGACGTGCTCGGCCGCTTCGCGCCCCCGCTCGCGCCCTGGACCAGGTGCACGGCCTGCAACGGTCTCCTGGTTCCCGCGGGTAAGGACGAGGTCGAGACCGGGCTACGCCCAGGAACGCGCCGCAGCTACGACACCTTCGCCCGCTGCCGCACCTGCGACCAGGTGTACTGGCGAGGCGCCCACGCGAGCCGCCTGCAGTCGATCGTGGAGCGCGCAGAGCACGTGGTCATGACGGCCATCGCCGAATGAACTCGGAGCGGACTCCGATCACTCTGCTCCATGGTGCTGTTACGTGATGGTTGGTTCGAGTCGGTGATGTCGTCCTTTGGGGCTCCGCCGCCACGTACCAAGGGGGTGGGTACGGACGGCGGAGGATCATGGGCGTTACTGAATGACGGGCTCGGCGAGGTCGCATTCGAGCCAGACGATCTTGCCGGTAGGACGTGGTTGTACGCCCCACCGGGTGGCTAGCGCATCGATGAGGAAGAGGCCGCGTCCGTGGTCTTCGAGTAGCCGGTCCGGGAGGTTGCGGCCGGACAGTGCGATTTCGGCGGGTAGAGCGAGCAACTGGCGGATGTCTGTCACCGTCTTCGATCTCGATGCGGATGCACGTGTCGGCACGGGATACGCGCACCGGCAGCGTCGAGCCATGGGCGGCGTGAGTGATCGCGTTGCTCACCGCCTCGCTGAGGCAGAGGATCAAATCGTCGATGAGATGCTCCAGGCCCCAGCTCATGATCAGCTTGCGTACGGCGTCGCGTGCCTGGTGAACGCCTTCCGGCCGGGCGGGGATCGTGAGGTGGACGGTTTCCGGCTCAGTCATGGCAGATGTGCCGGCGAGTCGGTCCAGTGAGTCCCGGACGGAGGCGGTTCGCAGTCATCCGGCCTTGCTGTGCGTAGTGAGATTTCGGCGTTCGTCTCGGCTTCATCGGCGCTCCTCGTGGTGATGCCGACGTCTGCGCGGTGACAGTCGGTTCCTGTTGCTTGCTGTCTGTGACGACGATGCCATTCTGCAATCTCAAAATGGAATTGCGAGGCCCTATTGGCAGGCTGGAACTCCAGGCGGTGTTGCCCGTTCGCTGATGAAGGTTCGGGGCCGGTTGCAAGATGTTCCCCGTTGAGAGGAGGCGCGATGAGTGACAATCCCACCATCTTGCGGATGAGGTTGGGTGCCGAGCTGCGAGAGCTGCGGGAGAGGATCGGCTTGAGCCTCGATGCGGTGAGCAAGGCTCTTGCGGCCGATGATCTGGACATCTCCGTCTCGAAGCTGAGCAGGTTGGAGAATGGCAAGGGCGCTGTCCGGCTTCAGGACGTCCGTGCGCTCCTGGACTTGTATCGGGTCACGGACGGTGCTCAGCGTGACGCGCTGCTGCGGATGGCGCGCGACGCGAAGGCCGCAGCTCCGACTGCGTGGTGGACGGATTACGAGTCCGCTCTTCCGTCGGGACTCTCGACGTACGTTGGCATGGAGGCGGGTGCTGGGCGGCTGCTGACGTTCACGTTGACGCTGATCGAGGGACTGCTACAGACGGAGGACTACGCCCGTGCCGTGATCCAGGCGTGGGCTCCGATGGATCCGCCGGAGACGATCGAACGGCGGGTCGAGTTGCGTATGCAGCGCCAGAGGTTGCTGACGAACGATCCTCGGCTCGAACTGGTCACGATCATGGACGAGGTCGCGTTGCGGCGACCCATTGGTGATCCTTCGGCGATGCGATCACAACTGTGTCATGTGGTGGAGGTGTGTGAACACTGGCCGAATGTGTCCGTGCAGGTCATTCCCCTCAGCAAGGGCGCCTATGGGCCCCAGCATGGCATGTTCACCGTGATCGAGCCTAGGAATGCTGCTGACAAGCCAGTGGCATATGTGGACTCTTTGGGTGGAAACTTGTACATGCAGCGGCCGGAGCAGATCTCACGATTCAGGGCGATGTTCGGCCGCCTGCAAGCCATAGCCCTCGACCCCGATGAGTCGTTGCGTGTCATTCGGACTGCCGCCGAGGAGATGCGATCATGAGTGCTGCGGAATCGGCTGATCTCCAGTGGTTCAAGGCCAGAGCCAGTACTTCCGGCAATGGCTGTGTGGAGGTCGCGCACCTGCCTGACGGAGGCGTCGCCATACGTCACAGTCGCATGCCGAACGCCGAGGTCATTCGCTATACGGGCCACGAGTGGGACTGCTTCCTCGACGGGGTCAGGAATGGTGAGTTCGATCGTCCTGGGGTCGCCGATCACTCACGTGAGATACGTGGATAGGCCCGATCATTCTCCGCCTTAGGCCGACAAACAGCCTAGTAGGAGTGCCGGCAAGAAACGTGTCATGAGCCCCAGTGCGCCACGAAGCGCTGATCTGTCCGTACGGAGGTGAAAGACCGCCCTTGCTCTGTCGCCGTGGTGCAGAGCAAAGCTGGAGGCAGCCCAACCCCGGAATCGCTGAGGAGGGCGGGAGCAGCCCCGACAAAATCGGGTCCGCCCACGATCTTGACGGCTCGATCACGCAGCTCTTGGGGGTACTTCCGCTGCGCGGGCATGGCTCCCAGCCTTCCAGTCTTGGAAGCTTCCAACCCGGGGCACCTCATGCTTGTACTTTACGGTGATCCAGCTCTTGGCATTGGACCTTCACGTAGCGTGGGTTGGGATGCCCCGCGTGGAGGGAGATCAGATGGTGGCGAACTCATTCGCGGAGCGCGGAACTTGGGCGGCTGCTTCGAAGGCTTCACCTGCTGAAGCCACCGGAGTCGCTTTCGTTGCCTAACCTGCACGTCCTTGATCAGGCTCAGGGACGGATCGAACGAGCTCGGGGACTTTCCGAAGCGGAGCGTGGGGCGCTCTCCGGGGAGGCTGATCGGCTGAGCGACGCGCTGCCGAAGGTGGAGTTCAGGCTCCCGCGGTCGGTGATCCACGGGGACGCGAACATCGGGAACGTGCTGAAGCAGCCGGACGGGCGGGTCGTGATGTTCGATCTCGGTGGGGTGTGCTGGGGGCCGCCGGAGTGGGATCTGACGGCGACGGCCGTGTACCGGGATCTCGGCTGGCACTCAGAGGACGAGTATCGGGAGTTCTGCGAGGTCTATGGGTTCGACGTCGCCCAGTTGTCCGGGTGGCCGGTGTTGAAGGCGCTTCAGGAGCTGCGGATGGTGTGCTGGTTGGCGATGAAGTTCGAGGAGGACGAGGAGATCGCTGACGAGGTGCGGCGGCGGGTGGATGACCTGGCGCATCCGGGGCGGGCTCGAGACTGGCGGCCCTACTGAGGTCGGATGGGATGGAGGATCGGGCCGATCTGGGCTGTCAGGTCGCGAACGTCGTGGTGGGTGGCGTGGTTGTTGAGGGTGGTGGTCAGGTCGCGGAGGTAGGTACGGCAGCGGGTTGAGCCGGTCTCACGGAGGCGGGGTATGGCAGCGGCGACGACGGTGCAGGCTCCGAGGAACTCAAGGGATATTTCTTAGCAGGGGCGTGACATGCCGTCGCAGACGGCCGTTGGCTTTGTGGGTGGGTACACGGTGAGCTACCACGACGGAGCGGTGGGGTGGGTCTCACAGTGCTCAGCCACCAATGACAGAACAGTGAGCGTTCGGTGGGTCAGCGGGTGGTGGCGGCCGAGGCTGGGCCCTGGACGCTGAAGTCGTCATAGGACGTGTTCAGGGTTGAATTGGTTTTTTCAGGGACACGGGTGAGGAGGCCGATGCCGCCGCTGGGGAGGCCGTGCGGGTCCAGGTAGGACTGGACCTGTTCCCCGTCGACCCACATGGTGAGCCGGACGCCGTCGGAGGTCTTCGAGCATTCGGCCTGGAGCTTGACCGGGGTGCCCTTCTTGAGGCCGGCGACCGCCGCGGGATGGGTGAGGTTGCCCCCGACGCCCTTGGTCACGCGGCGGATGCGCGCCTCGCCCGCCGTGGTGAGCAGGAACTCGTACCTGCTGGCACGGCTCTCGTCGTCAGCGCGGCACCGGAGACCGTACTCGCCGGTGCCCGAGGACTCCCGCATGGTCGCCGTGACCATGATCAACAGCCGTTACGGCATGGTAGGGGTCGGCGTGGCCGAGGGGGCGGCCCCGCTGATACGGCCTCAGCCGTCCACCCCCATACAGCCTCACTCGTTCATGCCGTTACGGCCTCCGGAGCCGCCGAGGCGGGGGTGCGCGTGGCCACCAGGACCGGCCGTTCGACGAGGCGCACGCTGGCCCGCCCGCCCACCGCGAAACGCGCGGCGTCGTGCCCGGGCAGGTCCGCGACGATCTCCGTGCCGTCGCCGAGGCGCAGGAGCAGCCGTACGGACGCCCCGCGGAAGGAGGAGGTGACGATCAGCACGTCCCCGTCCTCGGCGGGGGTGACCAGCACGGTCTCCGGGCGCACCAGCACGTCCACCTCGGACGTGGCGGGACGGTCGCCGTGCACGGGGAGCCGCTGCCCGGCCACCTCGACGAGGTCGCCGGAGAGCCGTCCGGGCAGGTGGTTCATGGTGCCCACGAACTCGGCCACGAACGGCGTCGCCGGGCGGTCGTAGATCTCCGCAGGGGGCCCGGACTGCTCCAGCCGTCCCGCGCGCAGCACCGCGACGTGGTCGGCGACCGAGAGGGCCTCCTCCTGGTCGTGGGTGACGAAGATCGCGGTGATGCCGAGCGAGAGCTGCAGCCGCCGGATCTCCTCGCGCAGCGTGACCCGCACCTTGGCGTCCAGCGCGGACAGCGGCTCGTCCAGCAGCAGTACCCGGGGCTCCAGCGCCAGCGCCCGGGCGAGCGCGACGCGCTGCTGCTGGCCGCCGGAGAGCTGGTGCGGGTAGCGGTCGCCCTGCGAGGGCAGGCCGACCAGCTCCAGCAGCTCGGCCGCGCGGGCGTGCCGCTTGGCCGCGGGCACCTTGCGCACCCGCATCCCGAACGCCACGTTGTCGCGGGCGTTCAGGTTGGGGAACAGGCTGTAGGACTGGAAGACCATGCCCGCGTCGCGGCGGTTGGCCGGGACGCGCGTGATGTCCTCGCCGTCGACGAGCACGGCTCCCTGGTCGGGGGTCTCGAAGCCCGCGACGCAGCGCAGCGCGGTCGTCTTGCCGCACCCGGACGGCCCGAGCAGGGCGATCAGCTCGCCCGGCGCGACCGTCAGGTCCAGGCCGTCGAGGGCGACGGTGGTGCCGAAGGTACGGCGCAGCCCCCGGAACTCCACCTGAGCCCCGTTCACGATCGACTCCTTCTGGTTCCCGCGGTTGAGAGGACGAGCAGCAGCAGCCACGTGAGCAGCAGGCTGAAGATGGACACCGCGACCGACAGCTGGGGGTTCGCGCCGGAGACCGTGACGATCCACACCGAGAACGGCTGGAAGCCCAGCAGTCGCGCGATCGTGTACTCGCCGAGCACGAGGGCGAGGGTGAGGAAGGACGCGCTGGCGAGGCCGGACTTGAGGTTGGGGACGATGACCCGCAGCAGCACGACCGGCCAGGACGCGCCGCAGTTGCGCGCGGCCTCTACCAGCGTGCGGACGTCCATCGCGCCGAGCCCCGCGTCCAGCGCCCGGTAGACGAACGGCAGCGCCAGCACGGCGTAGGCGATGACCAGCACGACCGGGAACGTGGGGTTCTGGATCGCGAAGATCGTCTGGTAGAACGGCGTGGCCGCCAGGTAGTCGGGTCCCCAGCTCAGCACCGTGCTGATCCCGGCGACGAACGTGATCGGCGGGACGACCAGCGGCAGCGTGCACAGCACTTCGAGCACCGGCCGCAGCCGGGGCACGCTGAGCCGCACGGCCAGCATGGCGGGCAGCGTGAGCACCAGCACGAGGACGATCGTCGCCACCGCCAGCCCGAGCGAGAGCAGCAGGCTCTGCGCGAAGCCCTCGGCGGTGAAGATCTCCCCGTAGGCGTCGAGGGTGAAGCCCGCCACGGGGTCGTTCACGGTGAACACGAAGGACGCGATCAGCGGCGTCACGAAGTACAGCGCGGCGACGACGAGGACGACGCCCCGCCAGATGCCCGCGCGCCGGGAACCGCCGCCGCGCGGGCGCCGGGCGGGCGCCTCGACGTCGGGGAGGGCGGCCGGGGTCAGCGCAGCCATCGCGCGCTCCTGCGCTGAAGCGGAAGGTAGATCGCCATGACGATGCCGGCGATCACGACCATGTCCAGACTGAGGGCCAGGGCGACGTTCTCGTGGCCGATCAGCACGTTGCCGCCCAGCGCGTCGGCGATCTGCAGCGTCACCAGCGGGACGACCGTGCCGACCATGGCGGCGGCGGTCGCGTAGGCGGCGAAGGCGCCGCCGAACAGCAGGACCACCCCGCCGAGCAGGGTCGGGGTGAGCACCGGGATCCCGATGTAGCGCCAGAACTGCCAAGCGGTGGCGCCGTTGTTCTGCGCCGCCTCGCGCCACTGCGGCCGCAGTCCGTCCAGGGCGGGGACGATCACCAGCACCATCAGCGGCACCGAGAAGTACAGGTACACCAGGGCCAGGCCCCAGAAGCTGTACAGGTTCCAGCCCAGGTCGCCGAGGCCGAGGCGCGTGGTGAGCACGCCGGAGTTGCCGAGCGTGGCGATCCAGGCGAAGGCCAGCGGGACGCCGCCGAAGTTGGCGAGCACGCCCGAGGCCGTCAGCACGGCCTCGCGCAGGGCGCGGAACCGCGAGGTGACCACGGCCTGGGCGAGGAAGGTGCCGAGCACGGCTCCGGCGACCGCGACGAGCACGGACAGCTTCACGCTGCTGAGCATCGCCGTGAGGTACGCGCCCTGGAGCGACTCGGTGAGGTTGGCCACGCTGAGCGAGCCGCCCGCGGTGAGCGCCCCGCCGAGCAGGGCGGCCGCGGGGATGCCGAAGGCCAGGCCGACGAACACCAGCAGGGGCAGCGCCCCGGTCCAGCCGGCGGAGCGGGCCGTGGCCCTGCCGCCGCCCCCGCCCCGCTTCTTCAGGGGGAGGGGGGCGGGGGCCGTCGAGGTCGTCTCAACCATGTGGGAGGGAGTGCCGGGCCGTCAGCCGGAGACCGCGGCGCCCCAGCCGGAGGCCAGGACTTCCTTGGCCTTGGTGACCTGATCGGGGGTCGGGAAGGTGGGCGTTCCGTCGACCTTGGGGAGCTTCTCGACCAGCGCCGCGTCGGCGGTGCCGTCGGTCTGCATCGCGGGCAGCAGGACGGCGCGCGCGTACCCCTTCAGGTAGAGGTTCTGGCCCTCGGGGCTGTAGATGAACTCCTCCCACAGCCGCGCGGCGGCCGGGTGCGGGGCCCACTTGTTGATCGCCTGGGCGTAGAAGTTGGCGTACTTGCCGTCGGAGGGGACGGTGACCTTCCAGTCGACGCCCTTGGCGGCGAACTGGTCGGTGTAGCCGGCGTTGAGGTAGTCCCAGTCGATGCTGATCGAGGTCTCGCCGTTCTGCACGGTCGCCGGGGTCGACTCGACGGGGTTGTAGTTGCCGGCCGCCTTGAGCTTCTTGAAGAAGTCGAGGCCGGGCTGGATGTCGTCGAAGGAGCCGCCGTTGGCGAGCGCGGCGGCGTACACGCCGGCGAACGCCGAGCCCGACTTGGTCGGGTTGCCGTTCATCGCGACCTTGCCCTTGTACTCGGGCTTGAGCAGGTCGGCGAAGGTCTCCGGGCAGGTCTTGATGCGCTTGGCGTCGCAGCCGATGGAGACGTAGCCTCCGTAGTCGTTGTACCAGGTCCCCGCGGCGTCCTTCTGGCCCTCGGGGATCTTGTCCCAGGTCTGCACCTTGTACGGCGCGTAGAGGCCTTCCTGGCTGCCGCTGAGCGCGAACGCCGTGCCGACGTCGAGCACGTCGGGGGCGCGGTCCTGGCCCTTGCGGGTCTTGACGGCGTTGATCTCGTCGGAGCTGGAACCGTCGGGGTTCTCGCTGTTGATCTTGATGCCGTACTTGTCGCCGAACGCCTTGATGATCTCCCCGTAGTTCGCCCAGTCCGGCGGCAGGGCGATGACGTTGAGCTGGCCTTCCTTCTTGGCCGCCTCGACGAGCTTGTCGAAGCCGCCGAGGTCGGCCGCGGAGGTCGCGGTCGCGGCGGAGTTGCCGCCGGCCGAGGCGGAGGCTCCGGTCTCGGCGCCTGTGGTGGGCGCGGAGCCGCAGGCCGCGGCGAAAGAAGTGGCGACGGTAAGGACGGCGGCGAGGCCGGCGATACGCGCTCGTGATGAGTGCACTCTTGCTCCCACTTTCGGAGGTTGTGGGAAGAAGATAGGGGGGCCGGGACAACGGCTCGCGTCTACTTTCCTGCGCGTGGGTGTCTTTGTGTGAACAGCCGGTGACGTATCCGATCGCACCTTTTCACGATCAAGGCGCCAGGACAGTGGCCTGGTGGTGAGGTCTTTCCGGGGTGTGCTGATTTGCCCTCGGGGCTCTGGGAACGTATGTTCGAAGTAGCACCACCCGTCTTCCCCCGGGTGCTCCAGGTTCCAGAGGCCCAGGGAGAAGAAGCGCCATTGAGCAGAATCTACGGCGATCCCATCGAGGTGTGGACGCGCGACGGCGAGCCCGCCCGTTTCGTCTGGCGTGACCGTCTCTACGTCGTCCGCCGCACCCTCGACCACTGGGTGACCTCCCGCGAGTGGTGGAAGATCTCCGAGGCCGACCCCGGTGAGCGCCGGTTCTGGCGGGTGGAGGCGAGCCCCGGCAAGGACGTCGGCACCTATGAGCTGCGCTTCGACACCGCCAGCGGCGGCTGGCTGATGCTCAGGGCGTGGGACTGATGTTCCCCCACCTCCACGTCGCGTCCGCCTACTCCCTGCGGTACGGGTCGGCGTTCCCGGCCGCTCTGGCCGTGCGCGCCGCCGAGCACGAGATGGACGTCCTCGCGCTGACCGACCGCGACGGCATGTACGGCGCGGTCAAGCACGTCCAGGCGTGCGCCGGGGCCGGGATCGCGCCCGTCGTCGGCGTCGACCTCGCCCTCGGCGAGCCCGGCGGCGGACTGCACGGCGACAGGCACAGCGCCAGGCACAGCGACCGGCACGGCGACGACGGTGACCGGATCACCATCCTGGCCAGGTCCGGCGGGTGGGCGCACCTGTGCCGGCTCACCACCGCCGCCCACCACGCGGGGGAGCGGGGCGAGCCCCGGGTGACCCGCGAGCTGGTCGGCCGGCACGCCGGGGAGCTGCTGGTCATGCTCGGCCCCCGCTCCGACGTCGGCCGGGCGGTGGCCGCGCGCCGGGACGAGCACGCCCGCGCGCTGCTCGCCGCCTGGCGGGCCGTCGTCCCCGACGTCGTGGTCGAGGTCGTCGACCAGTTCGGCCACCGGGACGCGAGCACGGCCGCGCGCATGCTCGCTCTGGCCGAGTCGGCGGGCGTGCCGTCCGTGCTGACCAACGCCGTCCGCCACCTGGAGCCGGGGGACTACCGGGTCGGCGACGTGCTGGACGCCGCGCGCAAGCTCGTCCCCCTGCACCCGCGCCACCTGGAGCATTCCGCCTCGCACGCCTACCTCAAGAGCGGCAAGGAGATGTGGCACGTGGCCCTGCGCGTCTGCGGCGGCGACCGGGGACGGGCGGCGCGGCTGCTCGCCCGCACACGGGAGGCCGCCGGGCGGTGCGTGCTGGACCCGCTGGAGGTGCTCGCGCTGCGCGGCGGGCGCGAGCGTCTTCACCTGCCGGAGGTCGACGGCGATCCGGTCCCGCTGCTGCGCCGCCGGTGCGAGGACGGCCTGGCGGCCCGGGGGATGGAACGGTCCAGCGAGGCGCGTGAGCGGCTGGAGGACGAGCTGCGCGTCATCGAGCACAAGCAGTTGTCCGGATATTTCATTGTTGTTTCTGACATAACGGACATGATCCGCGCGATGGGCGTGCGCTGCGCGATCCGCGGCTCGGGCGCCGGCAGCCTGGTCAACCACCTCATCCGCATCGGCGAGGTGAACCCCCTCGACCACGGCCTGCTGATGGAGCGCTTCCTGTCCGAGGGCCGCGAGGGCCTGCCCGACATCGACGTGGACGTCGAGTCCGCGCGCCGCCTCGACTGCTACCGCGCGATCCTCCAGCGGTACGGCGAAAGCCGCGTGGCCTGCGTCTCCATGATGGAGACCTACCGCGCCCGCAGCGCGATCCGCGACGTCGGAGCCGCCATGGGCCTGCCGCCCCACGAGATCGACGTCATCGCCAAGGCGTTCCCGCACATCCGGGCCAAGCAGATCCGCGCGGCCCTGTCCGACCTGCCCGAACTGCGCGACAGCGGCCTCGGCGCCCACGCCCTGGGCACGATGTTCGAGCTCGCCGAGAAGCTGGACGGGCTCCCCCGGCACATCGCCCTGCATCCGTGCGGCGTGCTCGTCGGCAACTCCGGGCTGCGCGACCGCACCCCCGTCGAGCGCAGCCTGCTGGAGTTCCCGATGAGCCAGTTCGACAAGGACGACGTCGAGGAGGCCGGGCTGCTGAAGCTCGACGTGCTCGGCGTGCGCATGCAGTCCGCCATGGCCTACGCCCTCGGCGAGATCAAGCGGGTGGACGGCGAGGACGTCGACCTCGACCGGGGCGTCCCCCACGACGACCGCGCGACCTACGACATGATCCGCACCGGGCACACGCTCGGCTGCTTCCAGATCGAGTCGCCCGGCCAGCGCGAGCTGGTGGCCAAGCTGGAGCCGCGCACGATCCACGACCTCATCGTCGACATCTCCCTGTTCCGCCCGGGACCGGTCAACTCCGACATGGTCACCCCCTACCTGGAGGCCCGGCACGGCTGGCGCGCGCCGCGCTACCCGCACCCGAAGCTCCGGCCCGCCCTGCGCGAGACCCACGGCGTGGTGATCTTTCACGAGCAGGTCCTGAAGATCGTCGACGCCATGACCGGCTGCGGCCTGTCGGAGGCCGAGAAGATCCGTCGCAAGCTCTCCACGCCCGAGGGCCGCGACGAGGCCCGCGCGTGGTGGGAGGACCGCGTGCTCCCCGAGTTCGACCGCGCGACCACCGACCGCGCCTGGCAGGTGCTCGACGCGTTCGGCTCGTTCGGGTTCTGCAAGGCGCACGCGGCGGCGTTCGCCCTGCCCACCTACCAGTCGGCGTGGCTGAAGCGCCACCATGCGGCCGCGTTCTTCGCCGGGGTGCTCACCCACGAGCCGGGCATGTACCCCAACCGGGTCATCCTGGACGAGGCCCGCCAGTGCGGGGTCGCCGTCCTGCCGCTGGACGTCAACGCCTCCGGCCGGCAGTGGCTCGTCGAACGCTGCCCCCCACCCCCGCCGCCGACCGGCGTCCCGCCCGAGCAAGACCCTCCGCGGCGCGTCGGCGAGGGGTACGGCCTGCGGGTGCCGTTCTCGTCGGTCAAAGGCATCAGCGAGGCCGAGGTCGAACGCATGGTCGCCGGACAGCCCTACACCTCGCTGGCCGACTTCTGGGAACGCGCCCGCCCGTCCCGGCCCGTCGCCGAGCGCGTCGTCCAGGTCGGCGGCGTCGACGCGCTGCACGGCCTGCACCCGGGCGGCCCGCGCTGGCGTCCGGGCGAGCTGACCCGGCGCGACCTGCTCGCCCAGGTCGGCGTCCTGGAACGGACCTCCGCCACGGGCGTGCGGACCAGGTCCGGCGCCCGGCGGAGCGCGGCGCGGCGCGGCGAGACCGAACGCGGCTGGACGCGCCCGGGGACATCACCGGACGCTCCGGCCACTCCGGACCCTGTGAACGCGGCCGCCTCCGCCGTGCAGATCCCGATGGGCTTCACCGAGCACATCACGCCCGGAGAGCTGCCGGAGATGACCGCGGCCGAGGCCGTGCAGGCCGAGCTGGAGATCCTCGGCATGGACGTCAGCCACCACATCATCGCCTTCCACGAGGACCTGCTCGCCGCGATCGGCGTCGTCAGGGCCGGTGAGCTGCTCACGATGCGCAACGGCGCCGAGATCCTCGTCGCCGGGGTGAAGGTCGCCACCCAGACCCCGGCGGTGCGCTCCGGCCAGCGCGTGATCTTCACCACCCTGGACGACGCGACCGGCCCGATCGACCTCACGTTCTTCGAGTCGGTGCAGGGCCACTGCGCCGCCACGCTCTTCGGGTCGTGGCTGCTGGTCGCCCGGGGCGTCGTCCGGCGGGTCGGCGCGCGCGCCGTGTCCCTGCGCGCCCTGGACTGCTGGAACCTCGTCGAGCTCGACGAGATCTGGCGCACCGAGGGCATCGGCGCCGTACGGGCGGTGCTGGACGCCGTCCCGCGTGACCGGGGCGGCGTCGGAGGGCGCCGCGTGGAGTACGGCAACGGCTACCGGATCTCGCCGTACGCCGACATCGGCCCCGCGGGCGGCGTGCTGACGGCGCCGCGCAAGCTGTGGCACGCCAGCCCCGGCAGCTCGGGCCCTCCGCCGTCTGTGCCTATTGCCACGCCTTCGGCGCGGCGTGTCCGGGGCGCCCCTTAGGTGCTCAGTCCTGGGCGGGGTAGGTGTGGCGGGGGAGCGAGCGCAGGGCGGGCAGCAGCTTCAGGCGGGGCGCGATGCCCGAGGGGCGCGCGCTCATGCGCGCCCCGGTGATCTCCCGCACCGTCGCCGCGCACAGCAGGGCGGCCAGCACCGCGACCGCGAGCTCCGGCACACCGAGCCCGGTGAGGTCCTTGCCCTGGGGGGAGTGCGTCACGGGCAGCCGGGCGAGGATGAGGAACACGAAGCCCAGCCAGCACGCCCACCAGCCCGCGACCAGCACGAGCCACGTCTTGCGCCGCCCCTCGCGCAGCCCCGCGTCCTCGCGCAGGGCGTGCAGCAGCAGCGCCGGGGCCGCAAGGTTCAGCACGGGCACGAACCAGGCGATGCCGATCATCCCCGGCGTGGCGCCGGCCTGCCGCAGCCAGGCGAAGTACGAGCAGCCCGCCGCGACCGTCGTCGCGGCCACCAGCAGGATCAGCACGGCGAACCACGTAACCGCGCCGGTGACGGCGGCGGCGCCCGGGGCGTGCGGATCGTTGCCCAGCGCCGCCATCTGCCGTGCGAGCGTCTTGCCGCGGGCCTCCTCGAAGACGACCAGGCATGTCAGGGTGGCGATCTGGGCCGCGAGCGCCAGGTAGACGCCGACCGCCGCCCTGCTCACTGAGGATCTGGCATAGCGCATGTTGTCTCCCCCCGGCATGCGCCATTAGTCGTGTTCGCTCTGCGACGTAGCGCGACGCCTGACTCACTCCTATCCACGAGATCCCCGCGCTAATCGGCGAGCCGAGGGGAAGATCCGGGACACGCGCGAGATGATCTGAGGTTCGCTCGGGTACGACGGCTGAGACCTGGAGGGCCGGCCACGGGCGCCGCGATCACGCCGCGACGCCGGCGATCGGCCACGATGGTCCCGCGGCCAGGGGCCGGTGGTCGCTCCGGCCGTGAAGGAGGATATAAGGGCACCCCGTGGGCCCCCGTCCTGATCTACCGTGACATCCAGCTCAGGACACCCGCCCCGCTTACCGGTTACCCGGCTTGGCAGGCGTGCGCGAAGGGGGTAACCGCTCCTTCTCTTTCTTGTCCGGCTTCTGTGGCGTCCCTTGCTTGTCTCCTTTGCCCATGTCCCTCGCCTCTCTGCTCATGGTGACGGGCTAAGCTCGGCTCTTGATCGCGGTGACAGGGGTGTCCGGAGTGTCGAGCCAGACGTATTGCCCACCAGGAGTAACCGTCAGCCCGAACCGATCCCGATCAGGGCTGCCCCACTCGATCCAGGCGAAGAAGACGTCTTCCAGCTCGTCCCAGAGATTCCGATCGCCGTACTGAGTGACTTCATCACCGGCGACATGCGCCGCTGACTCGCCGAACCACAACGAGACCTGGAAGGGCTCGTCCGGTTTGGTGGTCGCCGAAACCCCTGGCATCAGACCGGCCATCGCAACATCCAGCCCGACGCCGCCCCTGAAGATCCGGCGAGGATCCACCGCCGCCGTGCTTTCCCGGTAATCGCCGAGATATTCACCTCCGGGCACACGCTGATCCCGGAGCATCATGTAACTGGCCCCGCGCTTGGAGAACCTGCCGCTCGCGACGCCGTTTCTCCCAACGGTCAGCACCGCCTTGTGACCGGGCTCGATTCCCGGCATCCACGGAAAGACGATGATCCCGCCGGGCCGTGTCTGCTCCACCCAGGCGTAGGGCACCGAGGCCACACCGCAGGTGACATGCACCCTGTCGAAAGGTGCTTGATCAGGGCAGCCCAGTGTCCCGTCCCCGAGGAGAAGCAAGGGGCCGTAACCGACTTTCTTGAGGTTTTCCGCCGCCACGTCGAGAACCGCTTCGTCTATCTCGATGCTGGTGAGGTTGGCTTCACCGACCCGATGAGACAGAAGAGCCGCCGTCCACCCGGTTCCCGTTCCGATTTCCAGGACCCTGTCTCCCTCGTAGGGCCGGAGAAGTTCCAGGAAATCGACCACGACGCCGGGAGCGGAAAGCGAGGAGGTGTAGTAACCTTCACCGGTCGCGATGTCCGTCGCGCCATCGTCCAGTTGTGTAATGATCGGGTGATCGGCGTACGCCGCGTCCATCCAGGCTTCGGTATCCTGCCGGCGGTCTATCAGATACCCGACCCTGTCATAAGGGGCGGCCCACGCCCTGCGCGGAACGAACAAGTGCCGAGGAACCTCGTTGAGCGTGGCTCTCCACTCCGGCTCTGTCAGATCCCCGCTCGCGTCGAGTTCGCGGCACAGAGCGCCGATGCGCTGACTGATACTCACTTGCCGTGCCGCCCGCCCTTGGCCGCGCCGTCCCCGGTCTCCTTTCCAGGCCGCTCGACCTTGAGCGGCTTGTCCTGTTTCTGCGATCCGGCATGCTTGGGCGTTTTGTCGTCCTTGTTCTTGGCCATGCTCTTCCCTCCATCGAATGGTCTGTTTGAGACTGGTGCAACGTACGGACTCGCGTAGGGGCCAGTGGCACAAGACGGCCGCCAGGGCGCCGGTTGTGACATCGGCACAGCCCGCGAAAGTCGTGGCTACGACGGTAAGAACCGTCATCCAGCGCCGTCCATGAAGTTGATGAATGTTGCCAACATGCGGACCTGGAGGGCAACATGTAGCCGGGGCATCGACGTAGCACTTGCACCACAGGGGCGCCAACGGAGAAACGCAATATCTCGCAACAAATAGGACAGGAGACTCGCCATGCGCCTGACGTTCATCGGCAAGGACCCGGAGTCCAACCCGACAGGATCACCTACCGTGTACCGCACGGATCGTGACACTTGGGTGGTGCAGGGCTGGATCGTCACGGACGCCGAAGCGCTCGCACAGATGGACATCCCTGAAGGAGAGACGTCCGTCGAGATCCCAGACAGGATCATTCAGTTCTTCAGAGAGCAGGGTCGTGACTCCCATAACGGATGAAGAGTTCGAGGGATTGCTCGCCGGCTTCGAGCGTGAAGCAATCCATCTGGAAACACGGGATTCATACGGGACGACGATAGAACTACCCCACATGGCCAAGTGGGCGGCAGGGGAACCGGATGATCTGGAATGGCTCCAGGGCTGGTGCGCCACCCTCCGCGATGGCGTCAAGGTCGGGAAGTCGGTCCGTCGGGCGCGGATCGTCTCCGAGCCGCTCAGCGACTACCAGCGTTGGTCATTCAGCATTGCGCATCCCATGGTCGAGGCAGGCGAAGACATCCGATGGGTTCCTCGTAGGCTGGTGTCGTCGATCGGCATCCCCGGAAACGACTTCTATCTCTTCGACGATCGTCTGATCGTGTTCCTGATCTATGCGGGAAACGGTCTGGGGGTCGGCAAGTTCGTTTCGACGGACCCTGCCGATATTCACCTTTGTCGCTCCTCCTTCGAAGCCGTATGGAAACTCTCGATACCTCACAGTGAGTACAAGCCCATCTAGTCCCGCCAAACAGGCGCAAGAAGCGCTTGGCGCCCGTCTTCGGGAACTTCGCAAAGACGCGGGTCTTTCGGGGCGGCAATTGGCAGCGGCGACCGGTCAGCACTTCACCCGCGTAAGCAAGATCGAGCACGGGGTGAAAACTCCAACAGACGAGGACATCCGCGAATGGTGCCGAGCCTGTGGGGTCGAGGACCAGATTCTGGACCTGATCGCCACCGTGCGTGCCATTGAATCCGCTTATCTCGAATTTCGGCGGCAGGCCCGCGCGGGGATTAAGCGGGTTGTTGGCGCTCATACTGTTCTATTGTATGAGCGGACCCGACTCTTTCGGATCTATGAGCACAACGTCATACCAGGACTGTTTCAGACCGCTGAGTACTCCGCGGCCATGCTGTCGTTCTGGATCAACTTTCTCGCGATACCAAACGATCTCGATGAAGCGGTCGCAGCCCGTGTCGAACGCCAACGGGTCATCTACCAAGGCGGCAAGCGGTTCGTAGTCTTACTCGAAGAACAGGCGTTAAGGACATGGTTCGGCACTGCTGAAACACAGGCAGGGCAGTTGGATCGACTGCTAGCGGTTATGTCACTTCCTACCGTCTCACTTGGGATCATTCCAATGATGACCGAGAGGATCGCTGTCGGCTCCACGGGATTCTGGATCTTTGATGATTCCTTGGTCGCGTTAGAGACGCCCACGGCAAGCATCGAAGTAACCAGGCCGCAAGAGATCGACCTGTACGCCAGGATGTTCGAACATCTCAAGGCATCCGCCGTTCACGGCAAAGCGGCCCGCACACTAATCGTCAAGACGCTAGACGAGTTGGGCTAACGCGGACGCGGCAGTTGTGCCGTCCAGACACAGGCACGCGGGGGCTCCGGCGCTGGACGGCATTTGCGATATGCGCAGGGCTACTCCAAAGAAATGTATTAATTCGGCGTGGGAAAATCGACGCTCCTGCACTGCTTCGCCGGGATCGCCAAGCCCGACTCCTGAGGCGACCGCGTCGCCCGATGTCCACGACGGCGTGATTCTCTCCCCCTCCGCCGGCGCGGGGGAGGTGCCCGCGTGATGAGCAGCACGACGAGAACGCGCGCACGGGGCGGTGGCGGTTCGGACTGCTGATGTCTTACGGCTGGCCATATGAGGCTAGCGACCCTTACGCACTCACGTAGTAGGCGTGGCCACCAACCATTCCGCGCGTGCGAGAAGTTCGTCGAAGGTCAAGATCTCCGGTTCGAGCGTGTTCCGCCGATACAGCTCGAAGGAACGGATCTTGTCCGGATGGTCACCACCTGCCTGGCCGATCAGCTCTTGGCGTCGGCCGCGATACGGCCGACGCGCGCCCGGGGCTTGCGCCGTGGAGTGCTGTTCGCGATGCGGGCGCACCGTAGCCGCTGGCTACGTCGTTGAGCGGCGTCAGGCCGCGAGAGCATTGGTGGCCGCCGAGATTCCCACCACTTCGACCTCGATGCCGTGACTGTTCAGCAGGCGGGCCGCGTTGGCGAGCGCGACGCGTGCCAACGGGAAGAGCGACTCGGGAGTCAGAAGGACGCCCTTCTTCAGCAGGATCGCGAACACGACCTTCCTTGGCCGGAAGCCGACGGCGATGGCGAGACTCCCCTTGCTGACCCGGGCGACCAGTTCGGCAAAGCGGCCGAGGGCTTCGTCCGAGCGGAGGAGGGTCTGGGCGGAGACGCCCCCCTGCGTGAACAGGTGGCTGAGAGAGTCGGCACCCTGGGCGAACTTGACGTGGATCAGGACGTCCTGAGGTCCGAGGAGATCGCAGACCTCGAAGCCACCTCGGTTGAAGAACACCGTGCGCACCATCTCCCGATCCATGCAGAGGTAGCCCGGGTCCAGGTCCTGAACACTGCGGTTGTAGGTGCGCTCGTGGTCACCCGGGCGCCAGGCGGGCAGATCCACCGATGGTCGATCCACGAACAGCCGCCGGATCTCATCCAGCTTGCTCTCCAGGTACGCCACGTCGATCTCGTACCACTCGCCGTCCAGCAGGAAGTACCGGCGGTCGTCGATCGCCACCACGGCCTCCAGCCACTTGATCGCGGCTGCTCCGCCGGTGGCGTCGGTGCACTCCTCGTCCCGGAACATGTGTACCTTGCCGGTTCTGAGCGCCTCCACCCGCTTGCCGGGTCGCTGGAGCCGGGCTCGTTGGAGGAAGTGCTCAGCGTGGAGCGAGTCCACCTTGACGCACGCGCTACCCACCTTGATGGTGAAGCGGCGTGCCTGGGCGTAGCCGTCGAGGCAGTCGGTGGGCACCACGGCGAGAACGTTCCCATCGGCGGATGAGCCCAGCATCTCGTCAAGGGCCTCATCGAGCCCGGCCTTCGTCGGTTCTCAGAAATCCGAGCCTCGGCAACCCGACGATCGTCGTGCTCACCGACCGGACCGAGTTGGACGACCAGCTTTTCGACGGCTTCGTAGTCAGCGAGTTGCTGCCGGAGAAGCCGCGGCAGCTCACCAGCCGCGAGGAACTGCGTACGGAGCTGGCCAACCGGCGCACTGGCGGAATCTACTTCACCACCCTGCAGAAGTTCGGCCGCACCAAGGAGGAGAAGGAGAAGGGCGCCAAGCATCCCACGCTGTCGGAGCGGCGCAACATCATCGTGATCGTCGATGAGGCGCATCGCAGCCACTACGACGACCTCAACGGGTACGCGCGACACCTCCGGGACGCTCTGCCGTACGCGACAATGATTGCCTTCACCGGTACCCCGATCTCCCAGCATGACCGGGACACCCGCAAGGTGTTCGGTGACTACATCCACCCCATCTACGATCTCACCCGCGCCGTGGACGATGGCGCGACCGTTGCCGTCTATTACCAGAGCCGTCACATCCCACTCAGCCTGGCCGAAGGCGTCGATGCCGAGCAGCTCGACGAGGAGGCCGACAAGGTCACGACCGGGCTTGACGAGGCGGAGCGCGAGCGGATCCAGCAGGCCATCGCGGTGATGAACGCGATGTACGGCGCACCTGACCGGCTGCAGAAGCTTGCCCGTGACATCGTCGATCATTGGGAGGCGCGTTCGGCGGAGATGCGCCCGTTCATCGACGGCCCCGGCAAGGCGATGATCGTGTGCGCCACGCGGGAGATCTGCGCGAAGCTGTACGAGCAAATTATCGCCATAAAGTCGGACTGGCACTCCGACGCGGTCGACCAGGGCAAGATCAAGGTCGTCTACAGCGGTGACCCCAGCGACACAGGGATCATCAAGACGCACGTCCGGAAGCCCTCCCAGCAGAAGGCCGTCAAGAACCGGATGAAGGACGAGGACGATGAGCTCGAACTGATCATCGTCAAGGACATGCTGCTCACCGGCTTCGACGCCCCGCCGTTGCACACGCTTTACCTGGACCGCCCGATGCGCGGCGCCCTGCTCATGCAGACGCTCGCCCGGGTCAACCGCACCTTCCGCACCAAGCAGGACGGCCTGCTCGTCGGATACGCCCCCATCGCTGACAACCTCTACGCGGGGCTCCAGGAGTACACCGGGAAGGACAAGGAGACCAAGCCGCTCGGCAGGGACCTGGAGGACGCGATCACCAAGGTCCGCGACTTGGTCGACACCATCGGCAACACCATTCTCGGGGGCTATGCCTGGCGTGAAGGGCTCACCGCGAGGACTCCGCGAGCCTTCCTGGACACGGCGCTGGCCGTGGTCAACCACCTCCGCGACCCGCTGACGCCAGGCAATCAGGTGACCGACCCTGACGAGCCGACGGCGCAGTGAGGCGCTGCGCGCCAAGGGCTACAGCTTCGAGCAGATCGCAGACCTGTTCGCCGTATACCACGATATGAGCCCGCTTCGCCTGTATCGCTACGCCTACGGGCGTACCGCCGCCGAGGCCGTGGCGCTTTACAACGATCTCGACCCGGCCGGAACCGCCGCGCTTCGCGAGTCACGGCTGTACGACTTCGAGCACTGGCCCCGGCGCGGTAAGCGGCCCACCGCGCGCACGGTGGCGCTGTTCGCGCAGGTCTACCAGACCAGCGCCCGGCGCCTGATCACCGATGAGGTGTACGTGTCCTACAGCCTGCGCGATCGGCAGCTTATCGACCGGAAGGATCACCGGCACCTCCTTGCACAGCGGCCTTCTCGGGTCCCCAGCCCGTCTGCCGGTCATGTCACCATGAGTCAGGAAGCGGCACGTGACGTGGTTCCTGTTCCCACGCCGCAGGACTGCGCCTCGTTGCTGCGTGCTCTCGGAGCCGAGGAGGCCGATGTGAAGCGCCGCGATCTGCTATTTGAACTGGCCCTGGCGCTCGGCGGGGCTCCCGCTCTGGTCCTGCTCCGGCACCTGTCCCCGCCTGAGAAGGACCGGCTGGCGTCAGCGGTCCGAGCCTCTACCCGGGTGGACGTCTCGACCGTAGAAGTGATCGAAAAGCTCACCACACGATGCCGTCGCCTGGACGACGACTTCGGCCCGGAAACCGTGCTCCCCATCGTCGACGGGCAGCGTCGGCTCGTCGCCGACCTGCTGAGCCGCACAGCCTTGCTCCCTGGCCTGCGTGACCGGCTCACCTACGCCTACGCCGAACTCAGCCAATTCGCGGGCTGGCTCCACCACGACCTGATGGATCACGCGGGAGCACGTCTGCGCTATCAGGAAGGACTCACTGCCGCTCACGAGATCGGCGATCCGACCATGATCGCTTACCTTCACACCTGTCTCAGCTACGTGGCTGTTTTCCGAGGGCAGGTGGGGGAAGCACTTGATCATGTCTTCGCCGCCCAAGGTTGGGCGCGGCGCAGCCCGAGCAATCTGATGCGCTCAGTCCATGCGATGGAACTCGCCCGAGTGCTGGCTCGCCGAGGTGAGACGGGCGATAGCGAACGAGCGCTTGCCCATGCGGCCGGTCTGGTCGAGCGGCCGAGAACCGAGGGCGACCCTGCGTACCTGTACTGGTGGACGATCGGTCAAGTGCAGGCCAGTACTGCGGATTGCCGGCTCTACTGGGGTCGGCCTGATGACGCGATCAGTTCCGTCGTCCGCACATTGAGCGCGCCGACGACCTTCAACCTCGCGCGAGGGCATGCCCTGATCCACTACGCCGAGGCGCTCACCCGGAAACGTGAGGTTCCCGGCGCCGTCGACAAGATCCGTGGCGCGGCGCAGGTCACCGCTAGGCATAGTTCTGGTCGGCTCGCCGACTCTGTACGGCAGGCTCGTGCCCGCCTCCAGCCGTGGGCGGGCAACAAGCACGTCCGCGCCCTCGATGAGGAACTCCGTTCTCTGGGCATCACTACGCCGGGGTGTTCCTAGCGGACGACGCCGGACTCCCAGGCCCAGGCGGCGGTCTCGACGCGGTTGCGGGCGCCCAGTTTCGCCTGAATGCTGCTGAGGTGCGTCTTCACCGTGGACAGGGAGACGAACAGCTCGGCCGCGATCTCCTGGTTCGTCCGCCCGCGCGCGACCAGCCGGACGACGTCGAACTCCCGCTCGGTCAGCGGCTCGCGGGGCGGCCTGCCCCGGACGGCCGCCGGGCGGGCGAGGTGCTGGAGCAGCCGGACGGTCACCGAGGGCGAGACGAGTGCGTCCCCGTTGGCGGCGGCGCGGACGGCCTCGATCAGCAGCGTCGGTCCGATGTCCTTGAGCAGGAAGCCGCAGGCGCCGGCGCGCAGCGCGCCGTACACGTACTCGTCCAGGTCGAAGGTCGTGACGATCACCACGCGCATCGGGTCGGGCACGCCCGGGCCGGCGAGGATCTTCGTGACCTCCAGGCCGTCGAGCCGGGGCATCCGGATGTCCAGCAGGCACACGTCCGGCCGCAGCCGCCGAGCCTGCTCCACCGCCGCGACCCCGTCGGCGACCGCCGCGACGACCTCGATGTCCGGCTGCGCGTCGAGGATCATCTGGAAACCGGTACGCACCAGCTCCTGGTCGTCCGCGACGAGTACCCTCACGCGCCCGATTCTGCCAGCCCGCGGAGGGGGCCATAGCCGGAAATATCGGACCCGGGCCATCCGGAAGCTCCGGATAACTAGCCGCGCCCCGAATAGCCCGGCCAGGGAAGCCGCCCTTCCGGGGTGTCGGCCAGCAGCAGGTCGCACAGGGCGTCGGTGATGGGCATGCCGGTGATCTCCTCGATCAGCAGGAAGCCGCCGCCGGGGTTGACCTCCAGGAACACGTACCGGTCCTCGGGCGTCAGCGTCAGGTCGATCGTCCCGAACGACAGGCCGAGGTGCGCCATGACGCCGAGGCAGCGTCTCCGCACGTCGTCGGGCAGGTCGTGCGGGCGCAGCCGCCGCGAGCTCCTGGGGGAGTGGATCTCGGCGGCGAACACCCGCGCGCCGCTGACGATGACCCGCAGCGCGAGCCTGCGCAGCACCCGCTCCTGTGCGACCAGCGGGAACGGGCCCGTGCCCGCGGGGTCGGTGAGCGTCCCGGGCTCCTCCGCGGGGGCCGGGTCGCCGATGGCCCACGGGTGGTCGAGCACCCGCGTGACGATCTGCCCGTGGTGGGCGAGGTAGAAGTCCAGCAGTTCCTCGTGGTCGGTGCTGATCAGCGTGGACGGCAGCGCGAACCCCGCCCGTCCCGCGACCGACAACTGGTACAGCTTGCGCCGGGCGCGGTGGATCACCGGGCGCGAGGCGGGGACGGTGGCGCAGACCAGCGTGTCCCACACGTCGGAGGCGAACCCGTCCTGCTGCTGGACGGGGCCCTCCACGGGTGGCTCGGAGCGGCGGAACCAGACCGAGGCGAGCCGGTCCAGGTCCAGGCGCCGCTCGGCGGTGAGCAGCACGCGCCGCGCGGCCCCCGAGGGGTCGAGCGTGATGGAGAGCCGGGCGGCCTCGGGAAACCGGCCGGGCTCCAGGACGAGCGCGTCGGCTCCGCGCTCGGTGAGAGCGCGGGCCACGTGCCGGGCCTGGGTGTCGCCATCCTCGGTGAGGATGAGCACGGTGCCGCTCATGCGCCGATCTCCCCTCGTGTACGCCGTGTGGGCCGCCTCGCCGGTAGGCCGCCGGGCGTCGTTCGCTGGACGTCGCTCACCCTGACGCGGCGGACTTGACCGCGGCTTGTCGAGACGTGGGCCGGACTTGCGGTTGGCTTGGATGAGGTATTTCAGGCAAAACCAGTAGGGATAGTTGCAAAGTCGAGAGCACGGGATTACCGTTGGAGACGTGAACCGCGCCGCCCACCTGACCAGCCGTCGGCACGTCGATCTCTGCCGGATCACCGGTTCTCTCTGTCACGCCGAGACGCCCACCGGCCGACCGACGACGACAGGAGAAGAAGATGCAGGAGCTGTGGTACACCCGCTGCCCCGAGCCCACGGCGACCCGGATCGCCGCTGACCTCGGCTGGCTCGACGACGAGTTCACCCCCGAAGGCATCGCCGTGCGCGCCTTCAGGGAGACCCCCGGCCTGGACGGCCACCTGGGCCGGCCCCTGAGGACGCTGTTCCACGAGAGCGGCAACGTCCCCGCCCTGTGGGCCCGCTCGCGCGGCGCCTCCACCCGGCTCATCGGCCTCACCTGGGCCGAGACCCGCCAGGTGATCGTCACCCGCCCGCACGTCACCATCCGCGAACCGGAGGACCTGCGTGGACGGCGCCTCGGACTGCCGCTGCGGCGGGACGTCCCCGTCGACGTCCGGCGCGCCACCGCCCTGCGCGGCCTGCGCAACGCGCTGTGGGCCGGAGGCCTCACGCTCAACGACGCCCACCTCATCGACCTGCCCACGACGCCCGCCGACGCCGCGTGGGCCCCCGAGCTGGAGGCCCTGGCGCGCGGCGAGGTCGACGCGGTCTACGTCCGGGGCCCGGCCGGCGTGCGCGCCGCCGAAACCCGCGGCCTGCCCGTCGCCGTCGACCTCGGTGCCCACCCCGACAGGCGGGTCCGCGTCAATGACGGGACGCTCAAGCTCATCACCGTTGACCAGCTGCTCCTGGACGTGCGGCCCGACATCGTCGCGCGGTTCCTGCGCGTGGTGCTGGACGCCGCCGACTGGGCCACCGCCTACCCGGAACAGGCGATGCTCCTCCAGGGCGAGAACCACCCGCCCGCGAGCCCGGTGGACGTGACCGATCTGACGGACCTGTTCGCAGGCCCGTCCGGCTTCAGGTCCGCCCTGCCGGGGCTCAAGATCGCCCTGTCGGCCGAGCGGCTCGGCATGCTCGCCGAGCAGGAACGCTTCCTGCGCGCCCACGGCTTCCTCGAATCCGCCGTGGACGTGCACGCCTGGGCCGACGGCACGGCGCTCGCGAACGCCCGCGCCGGCCGCCGTACATACCAGGAACAGACCGTATGAACCGCACCACGCACGCGGGACCGGCCGTCCCGCGTCCACGAGCCGGTACGGCGACGAGCGGGGCGCGCTCAGAGGATGGCTCGCCGTACCTCGGGGCACCGGAGGGGGAGGACGTTTCGGGGTTGGCCGCCCTCCCTCCCGGTGCCCCGCCCGCCCGGCTTACCGTGGAGCGGGCCCCCGCCCACCCGTCCCTCGCCTCCCCATGGAGGCGGCCGTGACCATCCGCATCGGCGTGCACAACGGCAACCCGTCGCTGTTCTTCCTGGCACGCCTGGAACACGTGCTCGACACCTTCGACGAGCCGCTGGAGCTGTACTTCTACGGCGACGGCACCCGCACGGCGCGCCTGCTGGCCGAAGGGACGATCGACATCGGCGGAACCGGCTCCACCCCGCCGCTGACCGCCCAGGCCGACGGCCTGCCCCTCGTGTACGTCGCCGCCTCCGCCCCGCGCCCCGGCCACGGCGCCCTCGTCACGGCCGCCCCCGGCCCGGACGGCGGGATCGGCGCCGTCGCGGACCTGCGGGGGAAGGCCGTGGCGTTCGCCGAGGGGTCGTGGCACACCCACTTCCTCGCCGAGCTGCTCGACGGCGCGGGCCTGGCGTACCAGGACATCGAACCGCGCGCCCCGGGCCCGAAGACCGCCGAGCTGGTGCGGAAGGGGGAGATCGCCGCGTGGGTGGCGCAGGGGGCCGACCTGGTCAAGGCCGAGGCATCACCGGACCTGGCGGTCCTCGTCGGCACGACCGGAGTGGTGCCGGACCGCTCGGTGTTCTTCACCCGGCCCGACTTCGCCGCGACCCGCCCTCGCGCGGTCGCCGCCCTGGTCGGCGCGCTGCGGCGGGCCGACGAATGGGCGAGGGACAACCCGCGCGAGGCGGCCCACCTGGCCGAGGAGGCCGTGGGCGGCTCCGTGGACGCCTGGGAGGTCGCCCTGGGCCGGCTTCCCTGGCGGCTGGAACCGGTCACGTCCCGGTTCCTCGACGAGCAGCAGGAGGCCGCCGACCTGCTGTACGCCCAGAAGCTGCTGCGGCGTCCCATCGACGTCTGCGAGGCGGCGGACCCGGACCTCGCGCCCGTGGTCACCGAGGCCCTCGCTGTGCCCGCGCCGCGCGGGGAGGCGCCCACCACCAGGCGCCGCGCCCGGGCCGGATCCACCCGGAACCGGCCCGCCAGGGGCGTGGCGGTAGCGCACCGCTCTCAGCCGGCCTGAGCCCCGTCCGCCTTGCCGGTCTCGCCCCCGGGAAGGGGGCTGCCGGTCTCCAGCAGGGTCTTGAGGCTGGCGAAGATGGGCGGCCAGCCGCCGCTGACGCCTTCCAGGATGGCGCTGCCGGGCTCGAAGCCGTCGTGGACGACGACCAGCTTCACCACCTCGCCCTGCGGTTCGATGTCGAAGGTCACCTTCGAGCGGGGCTCCGCGGCCCACTTCTCGTAGAGCTCCTGCTCGACATCGTGGGCCTTGGCGAACTCGGGCGTGAAGGTGTGCCAGGTGTAGGAGAGGCGCCGGTAGGGGTCCGCCTCCAGCACGACCTGCTCGGGGTCGGCCATCGTCACCCCGGACACGGTCCAGGTCATCGGCGAGCCCGTCTTCCAGTCACTCTCGAAGACGACGCCCCAGTACTGGCTGGTGAACGCGGGGTCGGTCAGCGCACGCCAGAGGCGTTCCGGCGTGGTGTTGATGTAGGTCGTGTAGACGAACTCGGGCTTGCTCATCGGCTCCTGCTCCAATGCTCTCTTCAGGTCGGCGAGCGCGTGCACGCGGCGACGGTCGTACTGGCCGATCCACCGCTCGGCCACGGCGTTGATCGGCGCGGCGTTGAGGTAGTGCAGCTTCTCCCGGCCCCGCCACACGGTGGTCACCAGCGTGGCCGCCTCCAGCACCGCCAGGTGCTTGCTGACCGACTGCCTGCTCATCTCCAGCCCCGCGCACAACTCGCGCAGGGTCTGCCCGTTCCGCGCGTTCAAACTGTCCAGTAACCGCCGCCGACTACCGTCGGCCAACGCCTTGAACACCTCGTCCATCGCCCGCCACCTCGGTCATGCAACTATTTGGTTGCCTGTCCACCATAGGCAGCCGCGCGGTTGCATGTCAAAGCACACGAGGGAACGCCCCGGCCGGCGAGGCGGCGGGGGAGAAGGGCGCTCAGATGGTGAGAGGGGCCTTCAGCTTGTCCTGCGGGGCGGTGAGCAGGGTGATCAGGCCGCCCTCCGGGTCGGTGGGATCTAGTCCAGTCGCGGCCCCCAGCCGGCCGTGAGCCGCGTGATGCGGTCCATGTCCACGGCCTTTCGGCTGGGACGGGTGGCGGTTTCCGTGGCGGGGTCACGTCGGGCGCGCACGGCCGGCATGCCGAGCGCGGCGGCCCGGGACCTGAGCCGGTCGCGGGGGGATTCCATATCACTTTCCCTTCGTGATGTCAGGGGCCGGCGCGGGCATAGGCTCGGTGCCCTGATCCCATGTGGGGGCGTCGCATGGATCCTATGTGTGATCGAGTGAACACGGACCGGAGTTGTGCGATCCGATGGGGAGGACGTGTGGGGTGGGGTACACGGTCGCATATGGATCGACATGACCGTGACAAGGTCGCGCCGGGCGGTGTGAACCGGCCCGGGTCGTGGGAATCGCGGGAATCGAGGAAGGGGTGCCGATGCGGGTCGCCCTGTTCATCACGTGCGTGAACGACACGCTGTTCCCCGGCACGGGGAAGGCGGTGGTGACGCTGCTGCGGCGTCTCGGCTGCGCGGTGGAGTTCCCCGAGGGGCAGACGTGCTGCGGGCAGATGCACGTGAACACCGGCTACCGCGACGAGGGCGTGCGGCTCGCGCGCAACTTCCTGGACGTCTTCGCGGGGTACGACGCCGTGGTGACGCCGTCGGGGTCGTGCGCGGCCATGGTCCGGGAGCAGTACCCGAAGCTCGCGGACGGCATGGGCGCGACGCGGCCGGGGGCCTTCGCGAGCGTCCACGGCGGGCGCTCGGGGTTCGCGCGGGCCGTGGCGGAGGTGACGCCGCGGGTGTACGACCTGTCGGAGTTCCTGGTGGACGTTCTCGGCGTCACCGACGTAGGCGCATATTTCCCGCACCGGGTGACATATCACCCCACCTGCCACTCCCTGCGCGGCCTACGCGTCGGCGACCGCCCCACCCGCCTCCTCCAGAACGTGCGCGGCCTGGAGCTCGTCCCCCTCCCCGGCGCCGACGAGTGCTGCGGCTTCGGCGGCACGTTCGCCGTCAAGAACGCGGCCGTCTCCGCCGCGATGTGCGCCGACAAGGTCGCCAACATCGAGTCCACCGGCGCCGAGGTGCTGTGCGCCGCCGACAACTCCTGCCTGATGCACATCGGCGGCACGCTGAGCCGCCAGCGCACGGGCGTCCGGGTGATGCACCTGGCCGAGATCCTCGCCGCGACGGAACGCGAGGTGGGCGGCGTCGGCCGCGAGGTTCCTGTCGTGGACGGAGGGCCGCGATGAGCGCCGGGCCGGGCACCTTCCTCGGAATGCCCGCGTTCCCGAAGAACGCCGAGGAGGCCCTGGAGGATTCCCAGCTCCGCTTCAACCTCCGCAAGGCCACGCACACCATCCGCGGCCGGCGCCAGGCCGTCGTGGACGAGCTGCCCGACTGGGCGGCGCTGCGCGCGGCGGGCAAGGCGATCAAGGACGAGACGCTGCGCAACCTCGACCGCTACCTGGTCCAGGCGGAGGAGGCCGTCACCCGGGCGGGCGGCCACGTCCACTGGGCCGCGGACGCCGCCGAGGCCAACAGGATCGTCGCCGGCCTGATCAGGGCCACCGGCGAGACCGAGGTCGTGAAGGTCAAGTCGATGGCCACCCAGGAGATCGGCCTCAACGAGGCGCTCGAACGCGAGGGCGTCACCGCCAACGAGACCGACCTCGCCGAGCTGATCGTGCAGCTCGGCGACGACTGGCCGTCGCACATCCTGGTGCCCGCGATCCACAGGAACCGCTCCGAGATCCGCGAGATCTTCCTGGAGCACATGGGCGAGTGGGGCCGCCCCGCCCCCGGCGACCTCACCGACGACCCGAAGGCTCTGGCCGAGGCCGCCCGCCTGCACCTGCGCGAGCGCTTCCTGTCCGCCAAGGTCGGCGTCTCGGGCGCGAACTTCCTGATCGCCGAGACCGGCACGCTGGTCGTGCTGGAGTCCGAGGGCAACGGCCGCATGTGCCTGACCATGCCCCGGACGCTGATCAGCGTGGTCGGCATCGAGAAGGTCCTGCCGACGTGGCGCGACCTGGAGGTGTTCCTGCAGCTCCTGCCGAGGAGCTCCACGGGCGAGCGGATGAACCCCTACACCTCGATGTGGACGGGCGCGACCGAGGGCCAGGAGTTCCACCTCGTGCTGCTGGACAACGGCCGCACCCAGGTGCTGGCCGACGAGATCGGCCGCCAGGCGCTGCGCTGCATCCGCTGCTCGGCGTGCCTCAACGTCTGCCCGGTGTACGAGCGGGTCGGCGGGCACGCGTACGGATCGGTCTATCCGGGGCCGATCGGGGCGATCCTCACCCCGCAACTGCGGGGGACGGCCTCGGAGCCGGACGCCTCGCTGCCGTACGCCTCCAGCCTCTGCGGCGCGTGCTACGACGTGTGCCCGGTGGCGATCGACATCCCGGAGGTGCTCGTCCACCTGCGCGCCAGGACCCCGCACGCCCCGGCCGAGCGGGCGGGGCTGAAGGCGGCGGGCTGGGTGCTGGAGCGGCCGTCCCGCCTGCGGCGTGCGCAGCGCCTGGCCTCGCGGCTGCGCGGCCTCGTGCCCCGGCGCCGGCTGCCCGGTCCGGGCGCCGCCTGGACCGACACCCGTGACGTCCCCGCCGTCCCGGAGGAATCCTTCCGCGACTGGTGGGACCGCACCGAAGGAGGGGCGAAGTGAGCTCCCGCGAGCGCGTCCTGGCGCGCGTCCGCGCGGCCGTGGCCGGGGCGCCGCGGGTCGAGATCCCGCGCGACTACCGGACGACGGGCCCCGAGTCCGGGCGCGTCGAGCGGTTCGCCGACCGGGTGCGCGACTACAAGGCGGTCGTGCACGTCGTCCCCGCCGCCGAGGTGGCCACGACGGTTGCGGACGCGCTGTCCCGGCGCGGCGCGCGCCGGATCGTCGTCCCGGACGGGCTGCCCGAGGGGTGGCTGAGCGCCGCGGCGCCGCTGGAGCGCCTCGCGGACGACCCTCCGCTGACCGCCGCCCTCCTGGACGCGGCGGACGGCGTGGTCACCGGCTGCGCGGTCGCCGTCGCCGAGACCGGGACGATCGTCCTGGACGCCGGCCCGGGTCAGGGCCGCAGGGCGCTCACCCTGGTCCCGGACTACCACCTGTGCGTGGTCCCGGACGAGCGGATCGTCCCCTCCGTCCCCGAGGCGGTGGCCCGCCTGGACCCGGGCCGTCCCCTCACCTGGATCAGCGGACCCTCGGCGACCAGCGACATCGAGCTGAACCGCGTCGAGGGCGTCCATGGCCCCCGCACGCTGGAAGTGATCATCGCCGTCTAGCGTCCCCTCGTCCGGGACCCCGGTACGGGCATCGTTCGCCGTGCCGGGGTTGCGTTGTGTTCACCGCCGTTCGTTTTGTCCGCTCGCTCTGTCTGGAAGGTCAGTAACGTACAGGGCAACCCCGGCGAAACGGCGCCCCGAGCCGCGTCACGCTGCCGGAGAAGACCACGAAAGGGAGCCCCCCATGCTCGAGGTGGACGGCCTCAGAAAACGGTACGGCGACACGGTGGCCCTCGACGGCGTCAGCCTGACGGTGCGCCCCGGCGAGATGTTCGGCTTCGTCGGCGCGAACGGCGCGGGGAAGACGACGACGATGCGCATCGTCATGGGCGTGCTGAGCAGCGACGGCGGCCAGGTGCGCTGGAACGGCGCCCAGGCCGGCCACGAGATCCGGCGCAGGTTCGGCTACATGCCCGAGGAGCGTGGGCTGTACGCGAAGATGCGCGTCGGCGAGCAGATCGAGTACTTCGGCAAGCTCGGCGGCATGCCCCCGCAGGCCGCCAAGCGGTCGGCGGACGAGCTGATCGAGCGGCTGAGCCTGACCGAGCGGCGCGGCGACGACGTCGACAGCCTGTCGCTGGGCAACCAGCAGCGCGTGCAGCTCGCCGTGGCGCTCATCCACGACCCCGAGCTGCTGGTCCTGGACGAGCCGTTCTCCGGCCTGGACCCGATCGCGGTGGACGCGCTGGCGGGCGTCCTCACCGAGCGCAAGGCCGCGGGGGTGCCGGTCGTCTTCTCCAGCCATCAACTCGACCTGGTCGAGCGCCTGTGCGACTCGGTCGGCATCATCAAGGCCGGGCGCATGATCGCCGGAGGCACGGTCGAGGAATTGCGGGCACGGGAGTCCCGCAAGCGCCTGCGCATCGTCGTCACCGGCGCGGCGCCCGGCTGGGCCGGCGGGTTGCCCGGCGAGATCGTGTCCAGGACCGAACGCACGCCGGAGGACGGCGCGCGGTACGACGAGGTGATCCTCATGCCCGCCGACGACCAGGAGGCGCTGCGCGTCGCCGCCCAGGCCGGCCACGTCCAGCACTTCGCCTGGCAGGAGCCCTCACTGGCCGAGATCTTCCGCGAGGTGGTCGCGTGAACGCCGTGACGCTCGTCGCCCGCCGCGAGATCGCCGTGCGGGGCCGGACGAAGGGCTTCCGCATCGGGCTGCTCGTGACGGCGGTCCTCGTGGTCGTCCTCGCCGCCCTCCCCAAGCTGATCGGCGGCGGCTCCGACTACGACGTGGGCCTGGCGGGACGGCAGGCCGACCGGCTCCAGGCCGCGCTCGCCGGGCAGGCCGCGCAGGCCACCGACGTCACCGTCAAGGTCACGCGGTACGCCGACGAGGCCGCGGCGCGCAAGGGCGTCGAGGACGGGGACGTCGAGGCGGCCGTCGTGGACAACACCACGGTCATCTCCAAGACCGTGGTCGGCGACAGCCTGGCCGTGCTGCTCGACACCGCCCACCGCGTGGTCGCCACCGAGGCGAACCTCACGGCGGCGGGCCTGGACCCGGCCAAGGTCGGGCAGGCCCAGCAGGTGGCGCCGATGAAGACCGTGTCGCTCAACGGCACCGGCGAGGACGCGACGATCCGGCGCGTGCTCGCCATGGTCATCGTCGTCATCCTGTTCATGCTGCTGATCCAGGTCTGCACCTGGGTGGCCATGGGCGTGGTGGAGGAGAAGGGCAGCAGGATCGTCGAGATCCTCCTCACCGCCGTGCGCCCATGGCAGCTTCTGGCGGGCAAGGTCATCGGCCTGGGCGTGCTCGGGCTGTCCCAGGTCATCGTGATCGCGGCGGTCGGCCTGGTGGCGGCGCAGGTCACCGGCGCGGTGCCGGAGCTGCCCGAGGGCACGTACGGCGTGGTCGCGGGCGCCGTCGTCTGGTTCCTGCTGGGCTACGTCTTCTACGCGGCGATGTTCGCGGCCATCGCCTCGCTGGTGTCCCGGCAGGAGGAGCTCAGCGGCGTGCTGACCCCCGCGACGATGCTGCTGATGGCGAGCTACCTGGTCGGGTTCGTCGCGGCGGGCGCTCCCGACAGCACGCTGACGCAGGTGCTGTCGATCGTCCCGCCGTTCTCCGCGATGGTCATGCCGGTACGCTCGGCCGTCTTGGACGTGCCTCTCTGGGAGACGGGCCTGGCCGCGGGGCTGATGATCGTCGCGGCGGTCGCCGTGCTGCTGCTCGGCGGGCGCATCTACCAGCGGGCGGTGCTGCGTACGGGAGCCCGGGTGAAGTGGCGCGAGGCGCTGTCCTCGGCGTCCTGAGTTGCGCACCATCCCCCTTGTGCGGTGAGCTGATATGTCCGCACAGGGGGGATGGAATTGACCGGCATTGACCAGCACCTGACGATCGCCACCAAACGGCTGCTCCTCCGGCCCTTCGGCCCGCACGACGCCGACAGGGTGCGGAAGATCGTCGAGTCGGGCGCGCGGTTCCTCCCGCCGGGCGTCCCCGGCCACGCCTCGGGCGTGTCCCAGTGGCTCTCGTACGGCGTGCACGAGCTGTGGCGCTCCGGCCAGGGCGTCCACCTCGCGATGGTCGCCGACGGCGTCGTCGTCGGTGCCATCAGCCTCTTCAAGACCGTGTGGGCCGCGGGGTCCACCGAGGTCGGGTACGGCGTCCACCCCGCCCACCGCGGCAGGGGGTACGCCCCCGAAGCCCTCGCCGGGCTCACCGAGTGGGCGCTCACCAAGGGCGGCCTGCGCCGGGTCGAACTGCGCGCCAACCTGGACAACACCTCTTCGCTGCGCGTCGCCGAGAA
Organism: Sphaerisporangium sp. NPDC051017; assembly: GCF_040683095.1. Taxonomy (NCBI): domain Bacteria; kingdom Bacillati; phylum Actinomycetota; class Actinomycetes; order Streptosporangiales; family Streptosporangiaceae; genus Sphaerisporangium; species Sphaerisporangium sp. NPDC051017. The sequence goes on along the minus strand of NZ_JBFBCI010000012.1, from coordinate 80,992 downwards.
GGCCGGGTACACCCGCGAGGGGCTGCTGCGCGGCGGCGGCCACGAGGACGATGGGCCGCACGACCTGGTCGTCTTCGGCATGCTGTCGCGCGATCTCGCCCTCGGGCCCCCGACGATGAACGGCCGCGGCTTCGGCACCGGCGTGCGCCTGGAGAGCGAGCGCCTCCTGCTGCGCCCCTTCACCGGCTCCGACGCCCGCGACGTCTTCTCCGCCGTGGACGGCGACCCCGAGATCAACCGCTGGATGCCCTGGGCCGAGGGGTACGACCTCCAGCGCGCGTATGACTGGTGCACCAGGTACGCCCACACGGACTCGGTGGGGGGCGTCCACTTCGCCATCGAGCCGAGGGCCGGGGGACGGCTGGCGGGCTCGGCCGGAGTGCAGCGGGCCGACTGGGAACGCGGGGACGTCGAGATCGGCTACTGGATCTCGCCCTGGGCGCGCCGTCAGGGCGTCGCCCTGGAGGCGACCCGCGCGCTGACCACCTTCGTCATGATGCGCGGGTTCCACCGGGTCACGCTGCTCATCGCCGTGGGCAACCACGCGAGCCAGGGGGTGGCCAGGAAGGCGGGCTTCAGCGAGGAGGGAGTCCTGCGGAGCGCCCTGCACGTCTCCAGCGGCCTCTCCGACGCCGTCCTGTTCAGCCTGCTCAAGGGCGAACCGGTCTAGCGGGGAGCGCCCGGCCAAAGCGGCGCTCTAACGCGGCGTGGCCGGAGGGGGCGCGATAGGCACAGATCTCGTCGTGCCACGCGCCCTCCGCAAGATCACGATGAACCATCGGTCTTGACTTGGCCAAATAGGGTGCAAAGTCATGTCCATGGATTGGCAGATTCGTATATCCTCGCGACCCGGCCAACATAACCGCAGGTCAACGTATCGGAGATCCATATGAAGCCGTCGCTCTTGCTCATCGGGCACGGCGCCCACGACGACACGGGCGCGGCCGAGTTCGGCCGTTTCGTCCACCGCCTGCGGTGTCGCCTCGATGGGGTCGCCGCCGACGTGTCCGGCGGGTTCGCCGCCAGGGGACGCCCTTCGCTAGGCGACTCGGTCGCCTCCCTCGTGGCCCGCGGCCACCACCGCATGGTAGCCCTCCCGCTCACGCTGGGCGACGACGCCGACATCACCGCCGCGCTCGCGCGGGCGCGGGTCGCCCACCCGACCCTCGTCTACGACTACGGCCAGTCGCTCGCCGCGTCCCCGGGGGTGCTGGCGCTGATGGCCGAGCGGCTCGCCGACGCGCTCGCCGAGATGCCCCGCCTCGCCGCCGTCTCCCCGGCCGACGACCACGAGGCCCACCGCGAGCCGGTGTCCCCGGCCGAGACCGCCGTGGTGCTGGTGGGGCACGGTTCCGGCGACGCCGCCGCCAACGCCGACGTCCACCGCGTGTCGCGGCTGTTCTGGGAGACCCACGCGCCCGACCTGCTGACCGTCGAGACCGCCTACGTGTCCGACGCGCCGCCGAGCGTCGCCCAGGGCATCGAGCGCTGCCGCCGCCTCGGCGCCAAGCGCGTCGTCGTGCTCCCGTACCTGCTGTTCGCGGGCGCCGTCCTCGAGCGGATCTGGGCCGAGGCCCTGGCGTACGCCGCCGGGCACATCGACCTGGACGTGCGCTGCGCCGAGGTCATCGGCGATTGCGAGGGGCTCGCCGACCTGATCATCGAGAGGTACGAGCGGACGCTGACCGCGGGCGAGCCCGACGGCCTGGATGTGGACTTCGGCGGCGCGGGGCTGGAGAGGCCGGCCGCCGTCGAGCCTCCGCAGGACCTCGAGACGCTGGAGGGCGTGCTTCGCGTTGGGGCGGGCACATTCCATTAATACGGTTAAATAGTGACATTCTGCTGCCGGAGCATGATTGGACCCCCGATGCGCTACGGCCCGATGTTCGGACCCGACATCACGTTCCTCGGCGTGGAGCGCTGCGACCTAGGTGACCCGGCGAGCTACGCGGGCGCGGACGTCGTCATCCTCGGGGCGCCGTTCGACGGCGGCACGAGCAACCGGCCCGGAGCGCGGTTCGGCCCGATGGCCCTGCGGCAGGCCTGCTACCTTCCCCACGACGGATCCAGGCCGAGCCTCGCCCTGCGCGTGGACCCGCTGCGCGACCTGAAGGTCCTCGACGCCGGCGACGTCGAATGCTACTCCGGCGACATCGAGACCTCGATCGCGAACATCGAGGAGGCCGTCCACACGATCGCCGCGTCCGGCGCCATGCCCCTCGTCCTCGGCGGCGACCACACCATCGCCCTTCCCGACGCCCGCGGCGTGGCCCGCCACCACGGCTTCGGGCGCGTCTCGATGATCCACTTCGACGCGCACACCGACACCGGGAACATCGAGTTCGGCCACCTGTACGGGCACGGCCAGCCCATGCGCCGCCTCATCGAGTCGGAGGCGATCCGCGGCGACAGGTTCCTGCAGATCGGACTGCGCGGCTACTGGCCCGGCCCCGAGACCCTGACGTGGATGGCCGAGCGGGACATGCGGTCATACGAGATGACCGAGATCGTGGAACGCGGCCTCACCGAATGCCTCACCGAGGCGTTCGCCATCGCCACCGACGACTGCGATGGCGTGTTCCTCTCCGTCGACATCGACGTCTGCGACCCCGGCCACGCGCCCGGCACCGGCACCCCCGAACCCGGCGGCCTGTCCGCCCGGCAGCTCCTCGACGCGGTCCGGCGCATCTGCTACGAACTGCCCGTCGTCGGCATGGAGGTCGTCGAGGTCGCCCCGCCGTACGACCACGCCGAGATCACCGCCTATCTGGGCAACCGCGTCATCCTGGAGGCGCTGTCCGCCCTCGCCCGCAGGCGCGAGGTGGAGGCGGGAGGCGAGCCCTGGGATCCCCGCAGGCCGCTCCTGGAAGGCAGGCGCGCGGCGGGGGACGAACGCGGCCGGGCTGTGCCTCCGGTGGCGGACGGACTGTAGGTTTACTCCACGCACAACGGTTTTGCCACTTCCCGGGAAAGGGAACACGGTCCCAATGTCGTCGCCCTACCTGCTCGGACTCCGCCTCGACGGCAGGCGCGTGCTCGTCGTCGGGGGCGGGCGCGTGGCCCAGCGCAGGGTGCCCGCCCTGCTCGACGCGGGCGCCTCGATCACCCTGGTGTCCCCGAGCGTGACCCCGGCCCTGGACGATCTGATCGCCGACGGTGCGATCACCTGGGAGCGCCGCCGCTACCAGGTCGGCGACTGCGACGGCGCGTGGCTCGTCCAGGCCTGCACGTCCGACCGCGCCGCCAACGCCGCCATCGCCGCCGAGGCCGAGGCCAAGCGCATCTGGTGCGTGCGCGCCGACGACCGCGACGCCTCCGCCGCCTGGACCCCGGCGAGCGGCCGCGTCGACGAGATCAGCGTCGCCGTCACCGCCGGGGGAGACCCGCGCCGCGCGGCCGGCATCCGGGACGCCGTGGTGGACGCCCTGCGTGACGGCACGGTCGACGCCCGGCGCAACCGCACCAAGCCCGTCGGCGTCGCGCTGGTCGGCGGCGGCCCCGGCGACCCGGCGCTGATCACCGTCCGCGGGCGTCAGCTGCTCGCCCAGGCCGACGTCGTCGTCGCCGACCGCCTCGCGCCCCGCGCCCTGCTGGACGAGCTCGCGCCGGACGTCGAGCTGATCGACGCCGCCAAGATCCCCTACGGCCGCTACCTCGCGCAGGAGAAGATCAACGAGCTGCTCGTCGAGCACGCCAAGCTCGGCAAGTTCGTCGTCCGGCTCAAGGGGGGCGACCCGTTCGTCTTCGGCCGCGGCGGCGAAGAGATGCTGGCCTGCGCGCGGGCCGGAATCCCCGTCGTGGTGGTCCCCGGCGTGACGAGCGCGGTCGCGGTGCCCGCCGCCGAGGGCGTGCCCGTCACCCACCGCGGAGTCAGCCAGGAGTTCCACGTCATCTCCGTTCACGTGGCACCCGATGATCCGAAATCAACTGTTGACTGGCCGGGACTGGCGAGATCACCGGGAACCCTGGTACTTCTGATGGCTGTCGAGAGAATTGCCGCGATCGCTCACACACTGATACGAGAAGGACGTTCGCCGGAAACACCCGTGATGGTGGTACAGGACGGTACTCTTCCGACCCAGCGAGCTCTTTATGCCGATCTCTCCACGGTGGCGGAGCGCGTGATCGCCGCTGGGACGCGGCCTCCGGCGATCGTGGTCGTCGGTGACGTCGTCAGGGTCGGCCAGGAGATCAAGATGGTGCGAGCGGAGCGGGTTCCGTGAAGTCGGCGGCGAAGAAGACGGAGTACGCCGATGAGCACACCGAGTGGTCGGGTGGCATGGTGACCGAGGGGAAGGACGTCCCCGAGGCCCTGGAGGAACAGACCATCACGTTCCAGGCCATCGGCGTGGACGACGACCTTGCCCCCGAGGGCGCGCCGGCCGGGAACGGGAAGGTCCCCGCGGCCGAGGGTGCCGCGGACGAAGCCGCCCCGACCGCGGACCCGACCGCGGACGGAGCCGGCGAAACCGCCCAGGCCGCCGAGGACACGGACCGCGCGGAGGAGCCCCCGCACGCCGTGGAGAGCGCGGACGATTCCGAGCCGAGCGCCGCGGCGGTGGAGCAGGCCGGCGCGGACGGCACCGACGGTGCGGACGTAGCGAATAGTGCGGACAAATCGGATATAGCGGAGGAATCGGATATCGCGGAGGTGTCCGCCGCCTCGGAAGTGCTGAATGCGTCAGAAGTCCTGGACGCCCCCGAGGTGCCGGAGGACCCGGAGCGAACGGCGTCGGCCGAGGACGCCCCGGAGGCCGCGGCGGAAACCGCGCACGAGCCGACTGCGCACGAGCCGACCGGGCAATCTGAGCTGACCGAGTGGTCCGAGCCGACCGAGTGGTCCGAGCCGATCGGCCTGGCCGAGGTGTCCGGGCCCGTCCGCGAGGTCCCGCTGCCCAAGCCCGTCTCCCGCGCCCTGACCGCCGCGCTCTCCAACCTGAAGAACAGCGTCACCGGCCTCCGGCTCGGTCTCGACGTGCCCGGGGTCGAGGACGCGCGCAAGGCGCAGGCCGAGATCCTCGCCCAGCTCGAGAACTACGTGATCCCGCGCGTCCACATGAGCACGGCGCCCGCCCTGGTCGTCGTCGTGGGCTCCACGGGCGCCGGCAAGTCCACGCTGGTCAACACGCTGGCCGCCGCCAAGCTGAGCGTCACGGGAGTGCGCCGCCCCACCACCGGCACCCCCGTGCTGGCCTGCCACCCCGACGACCGTGAGTGGTTCGCCAAGGGCGAGGTGCTCGGCGGCATGATCCGCGTCGACCGGCCGGGTACGGACGGCACGCTCGAGAGCCTCGTCCTCTCCACCAGCGAGCGGCTGCCCCCGGGCGTGGCCCTGCTGGACACCCCGGACATCGACTCGGTGGTCGAGGCCCACCACGAGGTCGCCCACCGCATGCTCGACGCCGCCGACCTGTGGATCTTCGTCACCACGGCCGCGCGGTACGCCGACGCCCCGTCCTGGGGCGTCTTACGGCGGGCCAAGGAACGCGGCGCCCGCCTCGCCATCGTCCTGTCGCGCGTGCCCGTGAAGTCCCGGGACGTGATCGACAAGCACTTCGCCCGCATGCTGCAGGAATACGGCCTCGGCGACGTCGAGCGGTTCGTGGTCAACGAGTCGGTGGTCACCGCCGGCCGCCTGCCGGAGGAGGAGGTCGCCGAGCTGCGCATGTGGCTGACCGAGCTCTCGGTGGACGATCAGCGCCGCGAGCAGGCCATCCAGGCCACCCTCGACGGCGTGATGTCCAGCTTCCGGGCCCGTGTCCCGGCCCTCGCGCGGCACCTGGAGGCCCAGGTCGCGTTCCGCGCGGAGCTGCGCACGGACGTCGACGCCGCGTACATGGCCGCGCTCGCCGAGATCGACGAGGTCACCACCAACGGGTCGCTGCTGCGCGGTGAGGTCCTCGCCCGCTGGCAGGACTTCGCGGGCTCCGGAGACCTGATGCGCACCCTGCACCTGCGCCGCCCCGGCCGCCTGACCACCAAGGCGTCCCAGCAGGCCCCCGCGCGGTCGCGCGCCTTCAAGCAGGCGCTGCGCGCGGCGCTGGAGTCCGTCATCGTCTCGGCCGGGCAGCGCGCGGCCGAGGAGGTCGTCAACCGGTGGCGGCAGCGTGACGGCGCCGGCGGCCGCCTTGCCGCCTCCCCCGGGCTCGGCGGCCCGTCGGAGGAGTTCGTCCGCCGGGTCGGCCGCACGGTCGGCGCCTGGCAGGAGCACGTGGTGGGGCTCGTCCGGTCGGGCGGTGTGGCCAAGCGGTCGGTGGCCAAGCTCGTCTCCTTCGACGTGGAGTCCCTGGCGCTCGTCTTCATGATCGGCCTGCTCGGCTACGGAAGCTCGGAGGTCGCGGAGACCTCGGGCACCGGCACGCTTCCCGATCGGCTGCTGCGCGGCGTGCTCGGGGCCGACTCGCTGCGCACCATCGGCACCAAGGCGCGCAGCGACCTGCGGGCCCGCATCAGCCTCCTGTTCGACGAGGAGACCCTGCGATACGTGCAGGTGCTCGACGAGGCGGGAATCCCGGACGAAGCCGCCGCCAAGCGGCTCTACCAGGCAACGTACAACCTCGAGGTCGCCCGATGACGGTCAGCGGCGGACGTGCCGGGACGATGGAGACGAGAAGTGATCTGGGGCAGCGCATGGCGGCCCTGGCGAAGGTCGTGGAGCTCGGCCCCGGCCGGGTCGACCCCGCGCTGATCGCCGAGGCCGGACGGCTGCTGCTGCGCGCCGGCGACCGTCTCAAGCTGTCCGGCGAGCACACGGTGGTCGCGCTCGCGGGCGGCACCGGCAGCGGCAAGTCGTCCCTGTTCAACCGCGTCTCGGGGCTGGAGCTGTCCCCGACCGGGGTCCGCAGGCCGACCACCGCCCGGCCGCACGCCTGCGTGTGGGGCATCGACGGCGCCGGGCCGCTGCTCGACTGGCTGCAGATCCAGTGGCGCCACCGCTTCGCCCGCGCCAGCGCCCTGGACAGGGGCGAGAGCCAGCTCCACGGGCTGATCCTGCTCGACCTGCCCGACCACGACTCGATCCGCGCGATCACCGACCACGAGGCCGACCGGCTGATCCAGATCGCGGACGTCATCGTGTGGGTGCTCGACCCGCAGAAGTACGCCGACGCGGCCACCCACGGCAAGTACGTCGCCGAGCTCGCCGGGCACGAGGCGGTCACGGTGTTCGCGCTGAACCAGGCCGACCGGCTGGCCCCCGAGGAACTGGCCGAGTGCGTCGTGGACCTGTCCGACCTGCTCAAACGGGAAGGCGTGCAGCATCCGCGCATCGTCCCGACCTCGGCGGCGACCGGCCGGGGGGTCAACAGCCTGAAGAGCGTGCTGGCCGAGTCCGTCGCCGGTCGCCGGGCCGCCGTGCAGCGCCTGGAGGCCGACCTCGACCGCCTCATGGGCCGGCTGACCAAGGTCATGCCCAAGGCCCAGACCATGGCGGTGCAGCCCACCGTCGACCTCGCCCGCCAGGAGGGCCTGACCGACGCGCTCAGCGACGCGGTCGGCGTCCCGGCGGTCGGAGAGGCCATGGAGAACGTCTACGGGGTGCGGTCGCTCGACTGGGTCGGCTGGCCGTTCGCCCGCTGGGCGTCCCGCCTGCGTCCCGACCCCCTCGCCAGCCTGCGCATCGGCAACCTCCGCGACGAGATCAAGGCCGTGACGGCGGCCAAGGTCAGCGCCCAGCCCGCCGAGGTCGAGAACGCCGTGCAGGCGCTGGCCGACGGGCTGACGTCCGGAATGCCCGAGGCGTGGCGCAACGGCGTGCGCGACGCCGCGCGCTCGCAGGTGAAGAGGCTTCCCGAGGTTCTGTCCGGCGAACTGTCCGAGACCGCCCCGCGCCTCGACCGCGTGCCTGGGTGGTGGCGGCTGCTGAAGGTCTGGCAGTACCTGCTGGTGGCGCTGTTCGCCGCCGGGCTGGCCTGGGCCGGCGCCATCGTCGTGTACGGCGTGCTCAAGCTGGGGAAGGCCCCCGCCGAGCTCCTCGGGGACGTCTCGGTGCTGCCCTGGCTCGGGGTGATGGTGGTCAGTGTGCTCGGACTCGGCCTGCTGTCGGCCATCGCGAGCCGCAACTTCGTCGTGCTCGGCGCGGGCAAGGAGCGGGACCGTCTCGAACGCGACATGCGGCGGCGGATCTCGGTCGTCTCCAAGGACATGGTGGTCAAGCCGGTGGAGCAGGAACTCCAGCGGTATAACGAGTTCTTCGCCGCGCTCGCCGCGGCCCGGCGCTGACGGTCACTTCCCCGCGTGATCTGCCGCCGCGCGGCCGGTTGTGCCGCGCGGCCGGTTATCCACAGGCGGCCGCGCGGCGTGGCGAATCATCCACAGAACGTGGTTCGGCGACCATGGAGGGTGACGGGCCGCGTCAAGCTGACTCCCATGTCGGTGGAGACGGTCCGCCGGCCCGCCATGGGAGGCACGATGAACGACATCTACATCACGCTGAGCGGGAACGTCGTCGCCGAGCCCCGGCAGTTCGCCGGTGAGAACGGCCTCCGCGTGACGTCACTGCGGCTCGCCTGCGCGCCGCGCCTCTACGACAAGTCCAGCCAGTCCTGGTACGACGGCGAGACCAGCTACTACACCGTCCGCTGCTACCGGGTGCTGGCCGAGAACGTCGCCCGGTGCGTCAGGCCCGGGCAGCCCATCGTCGTGCACGGCAAGCTGCGCGTCCGCTCCTACGAGCGCGACGGCCGGCGAGGGTCGGCGGCCGAGGTCGAGGCCGTCTCCGTCGGCCATGACCTGCGCCGGGGCGTGACCACCTTCGAGAAACCCCAGCGGACGGCCGCCGGGGCCGGCACACCGGTCATGGCGATGGCCGGGGCGGTCACGGCTGCCGCCAACGAGGGCGGGGACGTTCAGGTGGCGCCTCCCGCCGGTTTCGCTCGCCAGGCGTTGGCCGCGGAAGCGGTCGAGAAGACCGAGACGATGGAGACAACAGAGACCACCGAGACCATTGAGACCGCCGAGATCGCCGAGCGTCTGGCCGCCTGAGTTCCGGCGGCTCCGTTTCTGGACGGTTCCTTGCCGGGGCGGCGCCGCTCCTCCTCGCCAGGGCTGGTCGGTCGCGTCTCGGGTGGCGCGTCTGGGCGCGCCTGACGCGTCCGACGGGGCGGATTCGAGGATCGCGCGCCGGGCGAGGGGCTGCCGTGGGTCATGGGTGGGTGTGTCTGGTCAGGTCCAGATGACGCCTCGCACCATGGCTGCTCCTTTCCCGCAGGGGAGCCGCTCGTCGCGGAGCGGTCGGATCGTGGCCTGGGCCTCCAACCGGGGGAGGCGTGGCCGCAGTGCTCCAACGTAGCGGTTCTCATCGCGCCCCGCACACTCTGCGACTATTGTGTTACACATCGTGAGACGTACAGTCGAGACATCGAACCCGTCCGGACGGATGTGAGCTTGGGGGATGTGATGACGGCGCTCGGTCATTCCTCGGACGAGCCACGGGTCGGCGTGCAATCACTGGCCGATCGCTGGCCGTTGCTGGCTCAGCCCACCATGCTGGTCCTCTACGTCTGCGCCACCGTGGGCCTCGCCGTGGGCGCGGCGGGCTACCTCGCCCTGTCGACCGAGTTCCGCTGGGCGGAGTTCCTGACCTTCCTGGCCCTGGTGGCCTGCGGGGCGGTCTGCATCGAGGCGACCCGCAGGCTCGGCATGCCGGCCGGCGTGTCCCGTGACCTGCTCTCCGCGTGGTGGCTCCCCGTCGCGCTGCTGCTGCCCCCGGTGTACGCGCTGCTGGCGCCCCTGCCGCTGCAGTTCCTGCTGCAGATCCGGGTACGGGCCACGGTGCTCTACCGGCGGGTGTTCAGCGCGGCGGCGATCGGCCTCGCCGCCGGCGTCGCGTCCATGGTCTTTCACGCCTTCGTGCGCGCCCCGGCGGGGCCCTCGCTCGGCACGGGCGGGCCGATCGCCCTGGCCGTGGCCTGCGCGGCGCTGTTCACCGTCCTCAACACCGCCCTGATCGCCGTCGCCCTGCAGATCTCCGATCCCGACTCCCGATGGCGCGACGTCCTGTGGGATCGCGAGCGCGTGATCCTCGACGTCGTCGAGCTCTGCCTCGGCGTCCTGGTCGCCATCGCCTGCGGGGTCAGCCCGCTGCTGCTGCTTCTCACGCTCCCGCCGGTGGTGCTCCTGCAACGCAGCCTGCTGCACGCCCAGCTCAAGGCCGCCGCCCGCACCGACGCCAAGACCGGCCTGCTCAACGCGACGGCCTGGCAGCGGGAGGCCGACACCGAGATCGTCCGCGCCCGGCGCACCGGCGAGACGCTCGCGCTCCTGATCGTCGACATCGACCACTTCAAACGGGTCAACGACACCTACGGCCACCTGGTCGGCGACCAGGTGCTCGCGGGTGTCGCCACGGCCCTGCGCAGCCAGCTCCGCGAATACGACGTCGTCGGCCGGTTCGGCGGCGAGGAGTTCGTGGTCCTGCTGCCGGGGGCGGACGTCGCCGAGGCCCGCCGGGTGGCCGAGCGCCTGCGCTCCCGCGTCGGCAGGATGGCCATTCCGGTCGACGACGCGATGATCACCGTCACGGTGTCGGCGGGCGTGGCCATCATGAGCGTCCACGGCGACGACCTGATCGAGCTGCTGGCCGCGGCCGATCTCGCTCTCTACCGGGCCAAGGAGCTCGGCCGCGACCGCATCTGCCTGCCGGTCGCCCCGGTCCCGCCCCCTCGTGCGCGAGCGGACAACTCCGACGGCGGAATCCCCTAGTCTTAGAGGCATGCCCGAGTACATCTACACGATGCAGCGCGTGCGCAAGGCGCACGGCGACAAGGTTGTCCTTGACGACGTCACGCTGCATTTCCTGCCCGGAGCCAAGATTGGTGTACTGGGCCCCAACGGCACCGGTAAGTCCACGCTTCTGAAGATGATGGCCGGCCTCGAGCAGCCGTCGAACGGTGATGCCCGGCTGATGCCCGGGTTCACGGTCGGCATGCTCCAGCAGGAGCCTCCGCTCAACGAGTCCAAGACCGTCCTTGGCAACGTCCAGGAGGGCGTGGCCGAGACGCTGGCCATGCGGGCCCGCTTCGAAGAGATCGCCGAGCTCATGGCGACCGACTACAGCGACGAGCTGCTGGACGAGATGGGCAAACTGCAGGAGGCCCTCGACCACCGCAACGGGTGGGACGTCGACAGCCAGCTCGAACAGGCGATGGACGCGTTGCGCTGCCCGCCGCCCGACGCCGAGGTGACCAAGCTGTCGGGTGGTGAGCGCCGCCGCGTCGCGTTGTGCAAGCTGCTGCTGGAGCAGCCCGACCTGCTGCTGCTCGACGAGCCCACCAACCACCTCGACGCCGAGAGCGTCCAGTGGCTGGAGCAGCACCTGGAGAAGTACCCCGGCACCGTCCTGGCCGTCACCCACGACCGCTACTTCCTCGACAACGTGGCGACGTGGATCCTCGAGCTCGACCGCGGTCGCTGCTACCCCTACGAGGGCAACTACTCCACCTACCTGGAGCAGAAGGCGGCCCGCCTGAAGGTCGAGGGCCAGAAGGACGCCAAGCGCAGGAGGCGCCTGGAGGAAGAGCTCGAGTGGGTGCGCTCCAACGCGCGGGCCCGCCAGACCAAGAGCCGGGCGCGTCTCCAGCGCTACGAAGAGATGGCGGCCGAGGCCGACAAGCACCGCAAGCTCGATTTCGAAGAGATCCAGATTCCGCCGGGCCCGCGCCTCGGCACCACCGTCATCAGGGCGGCCGGCCTCACGAAGGGCTTCGACGACCGCCTGCTGATGGAGGGTCTGACCTTCGACCTGCCCCGCAACGGCATCGTCGGCGTCATCGGTCCCAACGGCGTGGGCAAGACCACACTGTTCCGCATGATCATGAGCGCCGAGATGCCCGACACCGGCGACATCACGATCGGCGAGACCGTCAAGATCTCCTACGTCGACCAGGGCCGCGGCAACATCGACCCGAAGAAGAACGTCTGGCAGGTCGTCTCCGACGAGCTCGACCACATCAAGGTCGGCCACGTCGAGATGCCCTCGCGCGCCTACATCGCGGCGTTCGGCTTCAAGGGCCCCGACCAGCAGAAGCCGGCGGGCATCCTGTCCGGCGGCGAGCGCAACCGCCTCAACCTCGCGCTCACGCTCAAGCAGGGCGGCAACGTCCTGCTGCTGGACGAGCCCACCAACGACCTCGACACCGAGACGCTGGGTAGCCTGGAGAACGCCCTGCTGGACTTCCCGGGCTGTGCGGTGATCACCTCGCACGACCGGTGGTTCCTCGACCGCATCGCGACGCACATCCTCGCGTGGGAGGGCGGCTCGAACTGGTTCTGGTTCGAGGGCAACTTCGCCGACTACGAGAAGAACAAGATCGACCGCCTGGGCGCCGAGGCGGCGCGCCCCCACCGGGTGACGTACCGCAAGCTCACCCGCGACTGAGTTCGCCGCCTAAAGTGCGCCCCGAACCCTTCGTGTCGGAGGCGCGGCCATAGGCACAGCTGGCAGGCGGGGTCCGGACGACCAGGACCCCGCCATCGTCGTATCAAGAGCGCCATCCGCCCGTCCCCGAACGTCCACGTGGATGGGCGCGGCTGCGAACGTAGATCTCGTGGACGACGGCGTCGCGCCACCACGGGGAGCTTCTCACCCTGCCTGCCGCTGCCCCTGCGCCCCGGGCCGTGCGTGGAGCGGTCCGGCGTCTGGCCCGAGGGCGGGGGACGGTGCTTCGGCCGGGGAGGGCCGGCCGACGGGGTCAGTGGGCGTTGACGAGGCTCTGCGCGGCGTACTCCAGGTAGTTCCAGAGCTTGGCCTCCAGCTCGCCGGGGAGCTCCAGGGACTCGACGGCCTCGCGCATGTGGCGCAGCCAGGCGTCGCGTTCCGCCTCGCCGATCACGAACGGCGCGTGCCGCATGCGCAGCCGGGGATGCCCGCGGCGCTCGCCGTACGTGCTCGGGCCGCCCCAGTACTGGATGAGGAACAGGCGCAGGCGCTCCTCGGCCCCGTCGAGGTCCTCTTCGGGGTACAGCGGGCGCAGGAGCGGGTCGTCGGCGACGCCTTGGTAGAAGCGGTGCACGAGGCGCTCGAAGGCCTCTGAGCCGCCCACGGCGTCGTAGAAGGACATGGATTCCGGAGGAGTAGCGGACACGCGAACCAGCCTACTCAGACGCGGCGAGGGGAATGCCGGCCCGGTCCAGCGCCATCTTGACCCGCATGCGGACCTCGCGGGCGACCTCGGCCTGTTGCGACGGCACCGTCTTCACGCTGATCCTGAAGATCATCGCCTTGTCGGAGATCTGCTCCAGCCCGAACACCTGGGGCTCCTCGACGATCGCGATGTCGCGAAGGTCCGGGTCGTTCCAGATCTCCTCGGTGAGGCCCTTGAGGACATCCCGGATGCCGGCGATGTCCGCCTCGTAGGCCACCGGCACGTCGACCACGGCCCGCGACCACCCCTGTGACTCGTTGCCGACGCGGGTGATCGTGCCGTTGCGGACGTACCAGACCCGGCCGTCGACGTCGCGCAGGCGGGTGATGCGCAGCGTCACGGCCTCGACGGTGCCGATCGCCATCCCGGTGTCGATCAGGTCGCCCACACCGTACTGGTCCTCCACCAGCATGAACATGCCGGCGATGAAGTCCTTCACCAGTTCCTGGGCGCCGAAGCCCACCGCGACGCCGAGGATGCCGACGCTGGTCAGGATGGGCGCCAGGTCGAGCCCGAACCGGCTGAGCACCATGAGCCCGGCGGTGCCGAAGACGACGGCGGTGATCAGACTGTTGAGGACGGACCCGAGCGTCTCGGCGCGCTGGCGGCGGCGCTCGGTGATCACGGCCGTTGCGCCGTCCACGGGCGTGGCGCGGAATCGCAGGCGTTCTGGCATGACGCCGTCGGCGGCCCGGCGGATCACGCGGTCGACCACTCGGTGGAGCAGCCCTCGGATGACCAGGGCGACCACCAGGATGAGGACGATGCTGATGATCCAGGCCACAGGGGACGCCCAGTCGGCGGGTAGCACGTTGAGCAGGATGCCACACAGGACGTTGTCCTTGCTGGTGCCGCCGCACATGTTCATGGCCAGTTGTGCGGCGTCGTCGAGGCCGGGGAGTCCCGGATCGGGCGAGGTCGAGGGAGACGGCGCCGGACTGGGGCCAAGCAGGAACACGCGGTTGCTCCCCTTCGGATCGGGCCGGTCGGCGAAGACGATGTCGGTCCTTGACCTAGAGAAAACGGTACTTGACCGAAGCGACTCCGCCGACCGGCCCGGCCGTCGTCACACCGCGCCGGGGAAGACGGGAGTGCCCGGCCCGGGGCCGCGGAGGGCGGGCCCGGACACCCCGGTGACGTGCGGCCCGGGCGGGACACGCACCCGGAAGCGTGTCCCGCGCCGTTCCCGATCGGGGGATTCCCGATCACCGCCGGCCGCGGAGAATGTCCGCGCCCGGCGGCAGCCATGTGATCAAGAACACGGACTGCTCGTTGATCACGAAGAGTTCGATCGTTGATACACGGAGCCGGCGGGGCGCCCAGCGCTCCGGCTGCTGTGTCGCCACAGGCCGGAGCGCTCCGCACCGGACGCCCCGCCGACCCCGAAGAGCCGCGGTGGGACACGGGCGGACGAGGTGACTGCGCTGCACCCCGTCCGCCTCGTGCCTATTCGCTCACCGCGGCCAGCACTCGGGCGACCTTGGTCGCCGCGCCCGCCGGGTCGTCGGCCGTGTGCATGCGCTCGCCCCACGACCACCAGAAGTATGCGGGGGCCGCCTGCGCGCGGCAGGTGACGTTCTCGGCCAGACTCGTGGCGTTCGGATTGATCACGCGGACGAACGCCCGTCCCGACTGTGTGTGCACCACCCTGGCGAGCAGCCCGCGAGCGTCGAGCTCATCGGCCAGTCGTTCCAGGTGCTGGAAGCTGTCGTCCACTCGGAGCCTTCCCTCGTCTCCGGCGATTTCCGGGGGGTTAATCCCCTGGTGAATCGCGGCTGGTTGGCCAAATCTGACTCACCCGGGCCGATGGGTCAACGAAGCTTCACGGGCAGTCGGGTGCTCGGTTATTTCAAGTGGGTTGAAAGAACACGCCCGGCGGGGGACGATCCTATGCCAGCAGCTTCTATCGTCCTTTCACGGCTGGTCATAACTGGTCCATCATTCTCAATAGACGCAGCGTAACCCGGGCGTGATGCTGCGTCATCGTAGGTGATGAACCGGTCGGCGACGTGGCCAGCATGAGCGGCTGGCCGCAAGGGAGGGGCCGGGATGTCCGGCAGACAGCACAAGGAAACGGAGTTGGCCCGGCGAACCCGGGCGCGAGGCCTGGCGGCCGGGCGTAGTTCCGCCCGAATCGCCGAGGAGATTTATGAAGAGTGTTCCCCTCATTTCGGGACAACTCGAATCAAATCACACCGCCTCGCTCATGGGGTCGCCCTTGCCGACGTGATCGAACAGGTGCGTGCTCTGTTCGAACGCGACGGCAAACCGGTACCCGGCATAGGGGAAACGCTTCTCAGTGCATACGAAAGCGGGTTGAAACGCCCTGGCCCCGAGTACCTCCACTATCTGTGTTCCGTCTACCGGGTCGAGCCGGCCGCCCTCGGCTACGACGGCCCGTGCATCTGTGGCCATGGCCATCGCATGCCCGGCATCGTGCGGGGCGGCCTCAAGGAGGTCAAACCCGAGAGTTCCCCCGAATCGCGCGAGCTGTGGGTCAAGCCGCTCAGCGACTCCACCGCGGACGGGGGTGAGGAGGACGAGAACGTGTTACGTAGGACGCTGCTGGCGATGATCGCGGGCACCGCGGTGCCGCTGAACGACTCCGTGCTCGGCGCGGCCGACAACATCCGCAGGCGCATGGACGAGACCCTGGTGTCGACCACCGTGTCCCCCGCCATGCTCGATCACTGGGAAGAGGCGGCGACCTCTTTCGGCCGGCAGTACATGAACACCCCACCGTTGCAGCAGCTCTGCGACGTGCTCCTTGAGTTCAGCACGGTCCGGCAGGCGATGGAGCGCCACCAGCCGATCGATCTCCAGGAGCGCCTCTGCGCGCTGGCCGCCCGCCTCTCCGGCCTGGCCGGCATCATCATGATCGACCTCGGTGACCAGCGCCTCGCCCGGTCGTTCTTCCGCACCTCGCGCGCCGCCGCGGACGAGACCGGGGACCGCGCGCTGCGGGCCTGGGTCACCGCGCGCGAGGCCCTGGTGCCCCTCTTCTACGGAGATCCACGCGAGGCCCTCAACCTCGCCAAGAAGAGCCGCGACCTCGCCGGGCAGACCCCGTGCGCGGCCAAGGCCATGGCCCCCGTCGTGGAGGCCAGGGCGCTGTCGATGCTCGCCAACGCGGGAGGCAAGAAGGAAGTCGTCGACCAGGCCAAGCGTGCGCTGGCCCGCGCCAGGGCCGCGTTCGCCCAGATGAACCCCGCCCAGCAGGAGGACACCGTCTTCGGCTACACCGAGCGCCAGCTCTACTTCCACCAGGGCGACGCCCTGACCCGGCTCGGGCAGACGGTCGAGGCCGACCTGATCCTGGAGCAGGCGCTGGAGAAGTACGACGGCGACCTGCTCGACCAGACGCTCATCAGATTCGACCAGGCGCAGTGCAGGCTGCTCGAAGGCGACGGCCACGAGGCGCTGCGGCTCGGCAGGGACGCGGTGGACCGGGTCGGCGACGGCTTCCGGACGGACATCATCGTGCGCCGGGCCGCGGACCTCGCCAAGGCGATCCAGGTCAAATGTGGCGACAACATCGAAGGGCTCCAGGACTTCATCGAGCACCTCGCGACGATGGGCCCGGCGCCCGAGACACCGGCGGAGCCCGCTGTATGACGCTTGTGCTCAGGCGGTATCGCTGGTCGGATCGGGAAGCCGTCTGGGACCTGCACCGCACCTGTCTCTCCCAGGTCGGCATCACCATGGGAGACGGGGTCTACTACGACGATGACATCCCGCGCATCAACGAGGTCTACCTGGCCGACCGGGGCGAGTTCCTGGTCGGCGAGGTGGAGGGCGCCGGCATCGTGGCCATGGGCGGCCTGCGGCGCGTCGACGACGACTGCGCCGAGCTGTGCCGCCTGCGGGTCCGTCCGGACTTCCAGCGGCGCGGGTTCGGCACGCTCGTCATCGACGCGCTGGAGGAGGCCGCGCGGCGGCTCGGCTACAGCAGGCTGCGCGGGGACACGACGCTGCGGCAGGGCGCGGCGCTGGAGCTCTACCGGAAGTACGGCTGGCGGGAAGTCCGCCGGGAGGACAGGGGAGGACTTGTCGTTGTTTACGGTGAGAAGCCGCTGACGCCGCAGCCTTCATCGCAACTTACCCACTAGGCGCATATATATCGAATTTCGGTCCAAGACACTGCCTATACTTGCGGATTTATCGATTTGTCCGATAATTAGGTCTTTGTAGTGAAGACCCGAGGAGAGGGCATCCGATGAAGAAGATCGTCGTCCGCAAGCCTGGCATGGTCCATCTCACCGGCAGCGCGAGTGCGATCCACAAGGGGTGACCGGCCGACCTGGCCACCTCTGGATCCACGGGGGGCGCTCGCGCGACCGCCTGACCGTGCTCGACCGGCTCGGCCTTCCATGGTGGCCGATCCCGGTGGTCGACGCCCACCGGCGCCTCCGAGGGCCGTACACCTTCGGGGGAGCGCTGCTCCATGCCTTGGTGCCGGCCGCGCTTGAGCGCGCCCCTGGTGTCGTGGCGGACCACGACATCGAGATCCGAGCGGCGGCACCCGATCTGCGGGACCGGGTGCCCGCCCGCCGTTCCCCTCTCTATACCCGCCTGCCCGATGAGGAGCGCATCCTCGTGCCGGCCCCGCGCCGCACGCTGCGGATCGCGAATGGAATCGCGGAATTCGTCCGCGACTGCGGGGTGAAGGTGCCGGCCATCGTGGCCGAGAACGCCGACGAGGCGGACGAGACCGACCGCGAACTTCTGCGCACCCTGATGCGCCGATTCGACCCCACTCAGTTGACAATTGTGGCGTGCTCGAGTAAAGCGCCACAGGATTGGTTTACCGGGCACGCGATAAAAGCCGATTTATCGGCTATGGAAGATCCCCAGGATCTTGCCGCCCGTTATGTCGCCGCCGACGGCACGCTGGACGACCCCCGGGCGCCCGCCGCCTACCACGCCCTGCCCCCCGCCGAGCGCGCCCGCCTGCACGACCGGCGCGCGGGCGCGCTCGCTGCCACCGGCGAGCGCCGCCACGCCCTCGGCGCCATCCCCTACCACCGCGAGCACGGGAGCGACCCGTCCGGTGCGGGCGTGGAGGCGCTGTGGGCCGCCCTGGACCACTGCCTGGGCGAGGGCTTCCTGGACGCCGCCGCAGACTTCGGGCTGCGAGGCATGGCCCTGGCCGAGCCCGCGGCGGGCCGGTGGTGGAACCTGCTCCAGGGCACGGCGACCGCGCTCGCCGGCACCGGCCGCAGGGACGAGGCGCGCGCCCTGTACGAGCGGGCCCGCCGCGCCAGCCTGGACCCCGAGGTGCACTCGGCGGCGGCCTACGGCGCCGCCATGCTGGACGCCCGCCACCCCGACCCCGCCCGCCGCGACCTCGGCCGCGCCCAGGGCTGGATCAACGAGGCCATCGCGATCTCCACCCTGCTGCCCGACCGCGCCGTCCGCGCCTTCAAGCTGGGCTTCGACCTCAACGGCAAGGCCCTCATCGAGATGCGCGCGGGCCGCGTGGACGCGGCGCTCACGCTGGTCGAGTCCGCCATCAAGCTCGCCGAGACCGATCTACCTCACGGGCGCCATCGTGTCCACCGCATGATCCTGCACGCCAACCGGGCGCAGCTCCTCGGCGTGATGGGGCACCCCGAGGAGGCCCTGGCCGACCTGGACGCCGCAGTGGAGATGGACCCCGACTACCCCGACTACCACCTGGACCGCGGCAACCTGCTCTTCCAGATGGGCCGCGTCGAGGCCGCGCTCGCCGACTACGACGACGCCGTCCGGCTGAGCCCGCCCCTGCCCGAGGCGCACTACAACCGCGCCCAGCTCCTGCTCGCCGAGGGCGACCTCGCCGCGGCCAGGGCCGACCTCGACCGCGTGATCGAACTCGACCCCGGGTACCTCGACGCCTACATCAACCGCGCGGGGCTGCTGGCCCAGCTGGGCCTCGACGGGCCCGCCCAGGCCGACGTGGACGCGGGGCTCGCGCTCGCGCCGCGCAACCCGCACCTGCTGTGCGTCCTCGGCCAGCTCGAAACCGCGGCCGGGAGGTACGCGCGGGCGCGGGAGGCGTTCGACGGCGCCCTCGCGGGGGCGCCCGGCCTCGTCGCGGCCTGGGCCGGGCGGGCGGGCCTGCGGTACGAGACGGGGGACCCGGAGGGCGCGGCGGCGGACCTGACGCGCGCCCTGGAGCCGGGGGAGGACGCGGCGCTCTACTTCAACCGGGCCGTCGCGCTCGCGGACCTCGGCCGGCGGGACGCCGCCCTGGCCGACCTGCGCCGGGCGCACGAGCTCGACCCGGACGACCAGGACGTCCTCACCGCCCTTCGCGAGGCCGCGCCCGGCGGCGGATGACGTCCCCCGCCAGGTGGCGTCCTCAGCGCCCTTCGTGAGGGCTCGTGCGGCGGCCGAGGTCGTCCAGCAGGGCGACGACCTCGGTGAGGGCCGGGGGCTCGACCGGATCGGGGAGGGCGGCGATCTCGGCCGGGGTGAACCAGCCGTGCCCGAGGAAGGTGTCCTGCTCCTCGCTGGTCAGCGTGGCGGGCGCCACCTGCGGGGACCCGCCGAAGCGGGCGAGGTAGAACGGCTCCACCTTGACGTAGTGGACGCCGAGCCAGTGGTAGTCGCGCTCGACCGGCACCGACACGTCGATCACCGCGTCGCCGGGCAGGCCGGTCTCCTCGGCGAGCTCCCGGCGCGCCGCCTCCAGCGGCGTCTCTCCCGGATCGATGCCACCTCCGGGCGGCTCCCAGAACACCCTGCCGGCGACGGTGTCCCGCCAGCGCAGCAGCAACACGCGCCCGTCCCCGTCCACGCACACCACCCGCGCGGCCGGCCGGTCACTGGGCTCGTCGGGCTCACTGGACTCAGCGGACTCAGCGGACTCAGCGGACTCAGCGGACTCAGCGGACTCAGCGGACATGGTGAAGATTCAAGCAGATCGAGAAGATCATCGGCGGCCGGTCTACGCGCCCGGCCGTTCGGGCCTGCCCGGTGTCTCGGGCGGCTCGGAGGGCCCGCCGGGCTCCGCGACGATGTCCGGCCAGGTATTGGCGTTGACGATCTCCCAGAACTCGTCCGGGGTCGTCTCCTTGGCACGCTGGGAGTGGGCTTCCAGCTCGGCGGCGATGGCGCGCTGTTCCTCGTAGGCATCCTTCATCGCGTCGAGCCACTCCACCGGGTCGATTCCGGCGGCCTGGGCGGATCTGAGCGCCATGTCGGCGTACTGCTCCGGCGTCGCGTTGAACGTCCAGCCGGTGCGGGCGAGCAGTTGCTCGTCGGTCAGCTCGCCGCGCCGCCACGCGATCGTCTCGGCGAGATGTTCGGCGACGAAGACGGCGTTGACGTAGCCAGGTAGCATCGCCGCCAGCGCGACGGCCGCCCTCTTCTCACCCGGTGACAAGGTGTCCCACTTCAGCACCCGCCGGCTCCTCTCCGCTCCCTCGGGCGCCACTGTAACTCTCGTCCGGGCGCGCCGCGACGACCGCTCCGGCCCGTCGTTCAAGGGCTTCCTCGCGAGGCTCAGTCGGTCACGACCAGATCGGCCAGGTCGAGGTGCTGGGACAGCTCGGCCACGTCCGTGTAGTAGGCGACGTAGTCCTGGCCTCTGCGCACGCGCAGCCAGGGCTGGTTGCCGAGGACCAGGGCCTCGACCTCGAATCCTCTGCTGTCGACCCATTTCACGCATTAGAGGCTACGAAGCCCCAGGTCAACAGGGGGCAACAGATGCTGTGGATTTGTGCCTCAGTACCGTTGAGCGAGTGCAATGCGCCTTTTGCCGACCTCTGCCGGGCTCGTCCGCCCGGCGTGGCCCCCGCGTTCCGCAGTGGACGGCACCCGGGTCCCCGCTGGGCGGTAATCTGCCTCAGGCGCAGAGGAAGAGGAAAGGGTGAGACGCCGGTGGGCTCCGAATATGTACTGACCTTGTCCTGTCCGGACAAGCCGGGCGTGGTGGCGGCGGTCTCCGGGCTGCTGGCCGCGCGCCAGTGCAACATCACCGAGAGCCAGCAGTTCGGCGACCCGGTGGCCGGGCGCTTCTTCATGCGCGTGCAGTTCACCTCCTCGCTGCCCGAGGACGAGCTGCGCACGGCCTTCGCCGCGCTCGTCCCCGAGATCGCCATGGAGTTCCGCCTGCACGACCTCGGGGTCAAGCCCCGCGTGCTGGTGATGGTCAGCAAGCTCGGCCACTGCCTGAACGACCTGCTGTACCGCACGCGGTCGGGCCTGCTGGACATCGAGATCGTCGCCGTCGTCTCCAACCACCCCGACATGCGGCCGCTCACCCAGTCGTACGGCATCGACTTCCACCACCTGCCGGTGACGCCGGAGACCAAGCCGCGCCAGGAGGCCGAGGTCCTCACGCTGGTCGACCACTACCGCGCCGACCTGGTCGTGCTGGCCCGCTACATGCAGGTGCTCTCGGCTGACCTGTGCGCCAAGCTCAGCGGCAGGGTGATCAACATCCACCACTCGTTCCTGCCGTCGTTCAAGGGCGCCAAGCCCTACCACCAGGCGTACTCGCGCGGGGTGAAGCTGATCGGCGCGACCGCGCACTACGTGACCGCCGACCTCGACGAGGGGCCGATCATCGAGCAGGAGGTCGCGCGGGTGGACCACACCCACTCACCCGACGACCTCGCCGCGATGGGCCGGGATGTCGAGCGGCTCGCGCTCGCCCGGGCCGTCCGCTGGCACGCGGAACAGCGCGTCCTGCTGGACGGCCACAAGACGATCGTCTTCCCCCGCTGAGAGCGCTTGAGGGCGCCGCTCAGGCGGTGAGGCCGGTGTGCTGGGCCAGGAACGCGAGCTGGTCGGCCAGCAGCTCCACCGAGCGGCTCACCGCCCGCGCCCCGTGCCCGACCTCGGCCTCGTTGCGCAGCAGGATGGGCGGCCCGTCCGGCGCCTGGGCGTGCTGGAGCGCGGCGCACATCTTCCAGGCGTGCAGTGGGTGCACCCGGGTGTCGGAGGCGAAGACCATGAACAGCGTCGCCGGATACCGCACGCCCTCGCGGACGTGGTGGTAGGGCGAGTAGCTCCACAGCCAGGAGAACTCCTCGGGGATGTCCGCCGAGCCGTACTCGACGTTCCAGGTGGCGCCGAGGCCGAACTTCTCGTACCTGACCATGTCGAGCAGCGGCGCCGAGCAGGCCACCGCCGCGTACAGCTCGGGACGCTGGGTGAGGGCCGCGCCGACCAGCAGGCCGCCGTTGGAGCCGCCGGAGATCGCGAGCTGCCCCGGGGTGGTCACGCCTGTGGCGATCAGGTGCTCGGCCGCGGCGTGCAGGTCGTCGAAGACGTTCTGCTTGTGGGCGAGCATGCCGGCGCGGTGCCATTCCTCGCCCTGCTCGCCGCCGCCGCGCAGCTGCGCCACCGCGTAGACGCCCCCGGCCTCGACCCAGGCCAGGGTCGTGGCGGAGAAGCCCGGCGTCATCGGCAGGCCGAACCCGCCGTAGCCGTACAGGATGGTCGGGCGGGGGCCGGAGCCGGGCCGGGACACCACGATCATGTGGACCTCGGTGCCGTCGGCGGAGCGGTAGACGACCTGCTCGGTGGTGACCTCGGGAACCTTCACGGCGCCCGGGGAGGCCGCCCACAGCGTGGTCTCGCCGGTGCGGGCGTCGTAGCGCTGGATGCTCGGCGGGCTGGTGTGGTCGGTGTAGCCGAACCACGCCTCGTACCCGCCTTCGGGGCGCTCGGTGATGCCGCCGATCGAGCCCAGCCCGGGGGTCGGCACGTCGCCGATCTTCTCGCCGGTGGCCAGATCGTGCACGGAGATCTCGCTGATCGCGTGACGCGTCCAGCCGACCAGCATGACCGGGCGCTCCAGGTCGTCGAGGATCGCGAAGTCGCTCAGCACCGCCTCGGGGTCCTCGGGGACGAGGTCGCGCCAGTTCTCGTGCTGCGGCCGGTCGGGCGAGGTCACGCACAGGCGGCCGCGGGGCGCGTCGCGGTCGCTGAAGACGTACAGCCGGCCGTCGCGGCCGAACAGAAGGCTGGTCTGCGCGTCCACGTCCTCCTGAACCGTCACGAACGCGGGCGCCTCCAGGGAGGACGCCGAGAGGTCGGCCACCCACAGGTCGTTGCGCGGAGCCGTGCCACGTGAGGCGGAGACGGTCAGCCAGCGGCCGTCCCTCGACACCGAGACGCCGTAGTAGTTGGTCTTCTCCAGGCCGTCGCCGAAGATCAGGACGTCCTGCTCGGTGGGCGTGCCGAGGCGGTGGAGATAGACGCGGCGGTGAAACTGGCGCTCCGCCTCGGGGAGATCCTCCGGGGGCAGCCGCCGGACGTAGTAGAACGCCTCGCCGCCGGGGATCCAGGCGATCGGGGAGTAGCGGCAGCGGTCGATCGGCCCGTCCAGCCGCTCGCCGGTCGCGACGTCGATGACGTGCAGACGGGACTCCTCGTCGCCGCCCACCGAGATCTGGTACGCGAGCCGCCGCCCCTCCTTGTCCGGCTGCCAGGAGTCGATCGTGGTCAGGCCGGAGGGGTCCATCGCCATCGGGTCGAGCAGGACGTGCTCGACCTCGTCGGGGCCGACGGTGTAGAGCACGGCGTGCTCCTGGCCGGGCGTGCGGCGCATGAAGAAGCGCCGGTCGCCGCGCCACGCGGGGGCGCCGACCGTGCCCGAGCGCACGAGCTCGGTGATGCGGTCGCGGAAGGTGTCACGCCGGGGAGACGTGGCCGTCGTCTTGGCGAACAGATCACCCTGCGCGTCGAGCCACTCTTTGGCGGCGGGACTCCCGGCGTCCTCCAGCCAGCGGTACGGGTCGGGCACCGGTGTGCCGTGGTAGTCGTCGACCACGGCGTCCCGGTGTGCGTTCGGGTACGGCACTCGCGTCATGTAGCGAGCTTATGGCACCCCCCTTACCGGTGGTGAGACATGGTTTTCCCAATCTCCGCACCGGTGGCCGATCCGGTGGATCGTCGCCGATCCAGAGTGATCTTTACCCAATAGGTTTGCTTACCAGGGCCAACCGGACATAAAACGGAAGGCGGGGTCTTGGAGACACGACCGTTAATTGGGGTGGCGGGAGAGTCGACCGAAAGGCCACACTTGCTGAAGGGCGGCGCCGTGGAACCCATCCGCTGGGCCGTCCGGCGGAGGTCCACGTGACGGAATCATCCGGGGCCCAAGACGACGGGCCGCAAGACGGGGTGCGCCGCGGCGCATCCCTTTCGACGACCTACATGGCACGAAGGGCCGGCTGATGCGCCAGGTCCTGCTGCTGAATGCCACCTTCGAGCCGCTGACCACCCTCAACCTGCACCGGGCCGTCATCCTGGTGATCAGGGAGAAGGCGGACGTCGTCCATCGTGACGGCCGAGGCGCCGTGCTGCGCTCCGCGTCGAAGACGGTCGACGTCCCCTCGGTCATCCGGTTGAGGAGATATGTCCGCATTCCCTACCGCTCGCGCATCCCGCTCACCCGGGCCGCGCTCATGCGCAGGGACGACTACCGGTGCGCCTACTGCGGCCTGCGCGCGGAGACCATCGACCACGTGCAGCCCCGCTCGCGGGGCGGTCTCCACACGTGGGAGAACTGCGTCGCCTCGTGCATGCAGTGCAACCACCGCAAGGCCGACCGCCTGCTGGAAGAGATCGGCTGGACGCTGCGCGTCGCGCCGGTCGTGCCGAGAGGCGTCCACTGGCGGCTCATCGGGGCCCAGCTCGACGGCGACCCGCAATGGGCGCCGTACCTCGAGGAGACGGCGGCCTGACGCGTGTCCCGCGGGGCCGGACCGCCATCCAGGCGCCGGCCCCGGGGGCCGATCGCGCAGTGTGTGTTCAGCGGGTGCCGCCGACCGGCCTGTTCGTCGTACTCTGAGGGCATGCCGCGTTACGACTACCGCTGCCGCGCCTGCGGATCGACCTTCGAGCTCTCGCGCCCCATGTCCGCCGCGAGCGACACCGCCGTCTGCCCCGAGGGGCACGACGACACGGTGAAGCTGCTGTCGACGGTCGCCGTCACGGGCGGCGCCCAGGCCCCCCGCTCCGCCGGAGGTGGCGGGTGCTGCGGCGGAGGCTGCTGCGGCTGACGCCCGTCGCCTCTGAAGTCCGCCCACCGCGGTCCACGGAACGCCCCCGTCCGGGCAAGGAAGGACCCGGCCGCCGAGGTGCGCGGCCGGGCCGAGGGTGACCGGTCAGGCGGCCTTTCTCCGCTGGAATGGCAGGTAGCGCTCGGCGCGGTGGGGACGCGCGGGCACCAGCGTCGGCTCCACCGCGACGATGCGGTCGAACCGGAACGCCCGGATGCCCGCCGCCGAGCGGCACCAGCCCACGAGATACCAGTGGTCGCGGTGGACCAGGCAGGTGACCGGCTCGACGTCACGCGAGGTGACGCGGCCGCCGGCGTCGCGATAGTGCAGCCGCACGACCTGGCGGCCGGTCACCGCGCCGGCGATCGTGCGGGCGCGCCTCGCCACGTCGGAAGGCAGGGGAGTGGTCAGCGTGTCCAGCGTCTCGGCGATCACCTCGTCGTCGAGGTCGAGCTGTTCGAAAACCGAGCGCAGGCCCCGGCGGGCGGTCACCGCTTGGGGACCTTCACCAAGATGGGCCAAAGACAAGGCGAGAGCGGCGATTTCGGCGGTCGTCAGAAGGGGCGTGGTGACGTTTGCCATACCGCTAGACTACCGCCGGGCACCGACATTTTTCGAACACCCGATCCCGGAAACGCCATCTCGGAGGCGACTCTTCGTGACCTGCGGGTGACGATCATCTAACCCCCGGGAGGGTGCGGCCGCGAGGGCCGCACCCTCCCGGCGTCCGCAGATCAGTGGGAGAGCTGGGACAGGTCGCGCGAGGCGCCCGTGGAGGCCGAGGTCGTGAGCGCGGCGTAGGCCTGCAGGGCCGCGCTGACCGGGCGGGTGCGCTCGCGCGGACGGTAGCCGCCGAGATCGGCCGACACGCGCTCGCGGCGCGCCGCCAGCTCGGCCTCGGAGACCTTCAGCTCGATGCTCCGCCCGGGGATGTCGATCTCGATCAGGTCGCCGTCCTCGACCAGGGCGATGACGCCGCCCTCGGCCGCCTCGGGCGAGGCGTGGCCGATGGACAGGCCGGACGTCCCGCCGGAGAACCGCCCGTCGGTGACGAGCGCGCACGCCTTGCCGAGCCCCTTGCCCTTCAGGAAGCTCGTCGGGTACAGCATCTCCTGCATGCCGGGACCGCCCTTCGGCCCCTCGTAGCGGATTACTACGACATCGCCGGCCGACACCCGGTTGCCGAGGATGCCGTCGACCGCGTCCTCCTGCGACTCGAACACCACGGCCGGGCCGCTGAACTTCCAGATCGACTCGTCGACGCCCGCCGTCTTGACGATGGCGCCGTCGGGCGCGAGGTTGCCGTACAGGACCGCCAGGCCGCCGTCACGGGTGTAGGCGTGGCCGAGGTCGCGGATGCAGCCCTCGGCGCGGTCCAGGTCCAGCGAGTCCCACCGGGCGCTCTGCGAGTAGGCCTTGACCGTCCGGACGTTGCCCGGCGCGGCGTGCCACAGCTCCAGCGCCTCGTCGGTCACGGTGGGCGACTGCGGGTCCCAGGCGGAGAGGTACTCGGTCAGGGAGGACGCGTGGATGCTGTGCGCGTCGCGGTGCAGCAGCCCCGCGCGGTCCAGCTCGCCCAGGATGCCCGGGACGCCGCCCGCCCGGTGGACGTCCTCGACGTGGTACTTCGCCGTGGCGGGCGCGACCTTGCACAGGCACGGCACCCGCAGGGAGAGCTCGTTGATCTCCTTCAGGCCGAAGTCGACGCCCGCCTCGCGGGCCGCGGCCAGCAGGTGGAGGATCGTGTTCGTCGAGCCGCCCATCGCGACGTCCAGCGCCATGGCGTTCTCGAAGGCGTCGCGGGTGGCGATGTTGCGCGGCAGCACCGACGCGTCGTCCTGCTCGTAGTAACGGCGGGTGATCTCGACGACCTGGCGCCCGGCCTTCTCGAACAGGGCCCTGCGGGCCGTATGGGTGGCGAGCGTGGTGCCGTTGCCCGGAAGGGCCAGGCCGATCGCCTCGGTGAGGCAGTTCATCGAGTTGGCGGTGAACATGCCGCTGCAGGACCCGCAGGTCGGGCAGGCGTTCTCCTCCATCTCCAGCAGGTCGGCGTCAGAGACGCTGTCGTCCGCGGCGGCGATCATGGGGTCGATCAGGTCGAGCTTGCGGCCCGGGGTCTTGCCGGCCTCCATGGGGCCGCCGGAGACGAAGACCGTCGGGATGTTGAGCCGGAACGCGGCCAGCAGCATGCCCGGGGTGATCTTGTCGCAGTTGGAGACGCAGACCAGCGCGTCGGCGCAGTGGGCGTTGACCATGTACTCGACCGCGTCGGCGATCAGCTCGCGGGAGGGCAGGGAGTAGAGCATGCCCCCGTGGCCCATGGCGATGCCGTCGTCGACGGCGATGGTGTTGAACTCGCGGGGGACGGCTCCGGCCTCGCGCACGCCCTGCGCGACCACGTCGGCCACCTCGCGCAGGTGGACGTGGCCGGGGACGAACTGGGTGAAGCTGTTGGCCACCGCGACGATCGGCTTGCCGAGGTCGCCGCCGGCTACGCCCGTGGCCCGGAGGAGGGCGCGGGCCCCCGCCATGTTCCTGCCATGAGTGACCGTACGAGACCTGAGGGCCGGCATGACCGTTCTCCCATCCGACGACTACTACCGCTGAGCCTTCACGCGGAAGGCTTCACGCTGAGTCTTCAAATGGTACGGCCAACGCCCGCCTGACGAGACCCGCGGTCCACGGGCTGGACACCGTGGGGGCGGAAATCCTTCGGGGCTCCCGGGGGCAGTGGTGGAACAGGTGACGGGAACCCCGAAGGCCTTAGGGACGGTCAGCTCTCGGGATAGCGCGCCGGAAGGACCTGCTCGGCGGCGGCGTAGATGGCCTCGACCTCGTCCTCGGTGAGGGAACGTTCCCGGTTGGTGATCCACTTGCGCACGCGCGAGCCGTCGAAGACGTCCACCTCGCGGATGTTGAGGATCTTCCACGGGATGGCCGGGCCGTAGATCGCCAGGGACGGCACCACGGCGATCTCGCGTCCCAGCGCCTTGCCGATCAGCTCGCTCGCCTGGGACGCCTCCCAGCGGGCCTCGTCGAGGCGCGGTTTCTGGTTGAACGGGCCGTGGAACAGCTTGCGGTGGGACTGGACCCGGACCGGAAGCCGTTTGTCCCAATTCTCGGAGTCGACCGCGTAAACCCCGGTGGGCCCGACGACCAGATGGTCGACCTGGGCGTCGCTGTCGGGGAAGCCGCGGGCGTGCAGCGTGAGGTAGCCGTTGCGCTCGAGCTTCTTCAGCTGCGCCTCGGTGCGGCGCTCGGCCGCCGAGGCGCGCCGCCAGGGCCCGATCGTCGAGGTCGTGCGCGCGCGGTACACGGTGTCGGCGATCGCGGCGATGATCGCGGCGACCAGGCCGAGGCGCCAGCTCCACATGGGGATGCCCACGAGGAACGCCGCGCCGACGGCGATGAGGGCGCGCACCCGCAGATGCCGGTATTTGGGCTGCTGAAGCAGCGCCATGAGAGAGACGCGCTCGACGGGCGCGTAAGTCGCCTCGGGAGCCTGGGGCCGTGATTTCGGCTCCGAGGGGCGGTCACTCACCCAAATAGGTGATGTATTGTGACCGTCGTCAGGTTCTAGACCGGAATCCACGTAACTCACGGTAGTTGACGCTCAAGGGTGTGCCTAGTGTTGTCTAGTTCACATTTTTGTGGCCGCACGTTCCCGCATCGTAGGGCGAAAAGCCGGGTATCTAACCCTTTTCTCTCTAGATAACTCGTGGTCATAGGCCCTACTGTGCGAAAGCGTGGCGCACATACATGATCTCACAGCCCTGGAGCTGGCCGCGGCCGTACGCTCCAGAGAGCTGTCGCCGGTAGAGATCACCAAGCACTATCTGGAGCGTGTCGAGCGACTCGACCCCGAGGTCGGCGCCTTCGTCACGCCGGTCCCCGAGCGCGCGCTGGAGCAGGCGCGGGAGGCCGAGGAACTGGTGATGCGCGGCGGGGACCTCCCGCCGCTGCTCGGCGTCCCCGTCCCGATCAAGGACCTCAACCTCGTCAAGGACGTCCCCACCCTGTTCGGTTCCGCGACCTACGAGGGGTTCGTCGCGCCCGTGAGCGACAGTGTGGTCGACCGCCTGCGCGACGCCGGCACGATCATGCTGGGCAAGACCGCCACGCCGGAGTTCGGCCTTCCCTGCTACACCGAGACCGACGTCTCGCCCCCGTCCCGCACGCCGTGGGACCTGACCAGGTCGGCCGGCGGTTCGAGCGGCGGCGCCGCGGCGGCGGTCGCGGCCGGGCTCGCCCCCGCCGCGCACGGCAGCGACGGTGCCGGGTCGATCCGCATCCCCGCCTCGGTGTGCGGCCTGTTCGGCCTGAAGCCCACGCGGGGGCGCATCTCGTTCGCGCCGATCGTCCCGGACCTGGCCGGCCTGTCCACCAACGGCCCGATCACCCGCACGGTCGCCGACGCCGCCGCGCTGCTGGAGGTCATGGCGCACAACCAGCCCGGCGACCTGTACCACGCCCCGCCGTCCCCGGTCGGCTTCACCGAGGCGGTCACGCGCGAGCCGGGCCGGCTCAGGATCGGCCGGTACGCCACGGCCGTCGTGCCCGGCACCGAGGTCCACCCCGACGTCCTCGCCGCCTACGAGAGCGCCTCGCGGCTGCTGGCCTCGCTCGGCCACGAGATCGTCGACATGCCCGCGCCGTTCGACGCCTCCATCGTGGGCGAGTTCGAGAAGCTGTGGTTCTGCTTCGCCTGCATGCACCCGGTGGATCCCTCGCTCGAACCGAAGCTGCGGCCCCTGACGCGGTGGTTGCGCGAGCGCGGGTTCGCCACCAGCGCCCCGGCCTTCCTGCAGGCGCAGGCGGCCCTGCAGACCGCCACCCGGTTCGCGTTCCTCGTCATGAACGAGTTCGACGCGGTGCTCACCCCCACCCTCACCCGGCCTCCCGTGCCGGTGGGCTGGTTCGAGGACGTCGAGGACCCGCAGGAGACGTTCGACCGCATGGAGCGCTTCGCGCCGTTCGCGGCGACGTACAACGTGAGCGGCCAGCCCGCCGTCAACCTGCCCCTGCACTGGACGGACGCCGGGCTGCCCATCGGTGTCATGCTGGCGGGACGCTTCGGGGACGAGGCCACGCTGATCTCGCTGTCGGCGCAGGTCGAGGCGGCGGTCGGCGGGTTCTGGGGGGAGCGGCGCCCCACCGTCTGGTGAGGCGCCCGCTCCCGTCGCCCGGCTCACGCGTGGCGGCTGTGCGTCACGGGCGTCCTCAGCAGCCTGACCAGCTCGCCCGCGACGTCCGCGAGCAGCGTCGCGGGCCGGATCGGCGTACCGGCCACCGCGCCGAACAGGCTCGGCAGTCCCGGCAGCGGGAAGCCGTCGTCCCGGGTCGCGCGGTGGCCCACGCCGTTCTTGTCCAGGTGGGCGCGGCTGCGCGCCCAGGCGTCCAGCACCTCCTCCGGCGAGGGCACCCCGAAGCCGTGGCCGACGGGCGCGGCGTGGCGCAGGCGCACCAGCGGGGTGTCGGCGAACGTCAGCGCCACCTTGCACCGCAGGGCGAGGCTCTCGCGCTCGCCCTCGGGCACCCAGTCCATCGCCGTGCACGGATTGCGGCACCGGGCCACACAGGTCGCGAACGCCCCCGCGAGCTGGCTGTGCTGGCGGTCGAAGTACGCCCGCCAGCCCTCCGGCGGCTCGTGGGCGACCCGCAGCGTGCGCTCGGCGGCCGACTTCTCGGACTTGGTGTGGTCGCAGTCGCGGTCGCCGATCACGCCGAACCGGCTGCCCTCGGCGCGCAGCCCCTCCGGCCAGCGCGCCGGGTCGCCGGAGTGGCCGAGCACCGGCTCGAACGCCAGCAACGGCAGGTACTCCCCGGCGATGTGCAGCGCGGCCATCATCGAGCTCAGCTCACGCCGCTCCCAGCGGATCCTGATGACCTCCAGCAGCAGCCCGTAGGCGGGCCTGAGCGAGGCGAGGGCCCCGCGCGGCTGTTCGCGGGGCGTCTGCGGCATGTGGCAGTCGCGGGCCCGCCGCCGCAGGTCCCCGCGCACGGCCTTGTGGTCGACCTCGGCGGCGAAATCCTCGGCGTCCAGCGTCAGCAGGCGCTGTCCGAACTCACACAGCGCGGGGATCAGCACGGCCTCCGGCACCACCTGCGGGGCCAGGGCGCCGAGGTCGGCGAACGCGTACCTGCGGGCCAGCTCGGTGAGAAGATCGAGGGGCGATTTCACCAAGACACCCTCTCACGCGACGGGTGACCTCCCCTCGGAGCGTTCGACCGCGATCCGGGCCAGGCCCACGAGCGCGTCGGGATGCGGCGGCCCCGCGGGGGAGTGCACGTGGATCGCGAAGGCGCCCCGCGCGGTCCGCGCCGAGACCACGCCGGGGTACAGCATGGCGGCTCGCCCCAGCCCGGGGACCGGCGTTCCGTTGGCCCGGCTGAGCAGGCCGCCGAGCACCATCAGGTAGCCGCCGCTCGTGCCCTCGGCGGCGTGGACGTCGACGGTGACGGGCGTGGGCCCGGTCGCCTCGTAGCGCCGCGAGCGCGCCCGCAGCCAGGACGGCAGGGGCAGTTCGCCGTCGGGGAACGCGCCGCCGGACCCGAAGTCCACGCCGAGCGCCAGCCGTAGGTCGGCGGGGGTGAGCAGTGAGGACGGGCCTCCCGGCGCGTCGTCGCCCGCCTCCTGGGCCGGCTCGGCGCGGGAGCGGCCGAACACGGGGATCTCGCCGACGTTCTCGGGGGCCTCCAGCAGGTGCTCGCCGGTGTCGTCGTACGAGGCGGGCTCACGGTGCCGCGACCTGCCGACGACCTCGACCGACTCGACCCAGCCGAGCCTGCGGTAGACGCGGGCCTTCACGAGGTCGCCCTCGGTGAGCGGCTGATACACGTCGGCCGTGAGGCCGTACGCCCGTACGTCCCGCGCGCGGCCGTCGTCCAGCGCGATCCAGTACGTGTAGCGCGGGCTGTCGTCGTCACCGGTCTTGAAGGCGCGCAGCCGGACGATCTGCCCCTCCACCTCGGCCTTGCCCGCGATGTCGGCGAGGGCCAGGACGATCGGCGTGCCGCCCACGAGGGCCGCGCCGAGGAGGGCCACCGGCACGGGCAGCGACCCCGGCCAGCCGATCAGGGCCTGGGCGGCGATGCCGATGAACCACAGCCAGAACCCGGTGAAGAACGCGGCGGCCAGACCGCGCAGCACGGCCTGTCCCGGCGGGCGTCCCCGGAGGGTCCGCCGGGGATAGGTCACGTTGACGACGTGCCACATGCCGCCGTAGTCGGACCAGGCCCGCCGGTCGTCGGCGGGACGGCCGACAGGCAGGCTGTTCACCGCGCGCCCCGCGAGCCCCAGGGCGGCGGCGTACGCCAGGTGCCGCCCCCAGATGGTGACGGCCGCGGCGGGCTGCTCGGCGAACCCGCGGCCCGCGGCCAGGTGCTCGCGCACGCCCATCCAATACCCGGCCACCCGGGCGCCCTCGGCCGTCCCGCGCTCGCCGTTCAGCCGGTCCATCAGCATGCTCAGCAGGCCCATCGACACGATCGCCGCGCCGAGGCCGGCGCCGAAGCCGTCCTTCTCTGCGGTCGCGGCCACGGCGGCGCCGAACAGGATCGCGGGCACCGCCGCGGCGGCGGTGAGCACCACCACCTGGGACCGGTTCCAGCGCAGCCGCGACAGCCCCCGCTCGCGCGCCTCCGCGATGACCTTCTTGCGGAAGCTCTTCCACCACCGGCCGAGGTTGCGCGCGCCCTCGGCCAGCGCCCCGGTCGCCACCACGCCGTCGGTGGCCAGCGACCGCACGTGGTCGTGCACCAGCTTCTCGTACGGCCGCAGCGGGGTCTTCGGCTCGCGCAGCCGGACGAGGGACAGCTCCGGGCCGACCTCCTCGATCTCGACCGCGCCCCGGGCCGCGAGGTCGAGCAGCGTCGCCGCGACGGCCTCGTCGCAGAGCCGCCAGTTGCCGGTGATCAGGTCGACCAGGGCGGGGGACTCCTCGCGGAGCTCGCTCGTGGGCGGCCCCGGCGTGACGTCCGGGGAACGGGTGGCGAGGGCGAACATCGCCAGCAGCAGCAGCCAGAGCCCGGCGGCCACCGCCGCCGCGAGGAAGTAGACCATGGCCGCGGGGTTAGAAGCGGACCTGGACCGGGCCGCGCTCCTCGCCCGGGGCCTGGAAGTACTCGCGGGCCTGGAAGCCCGTCATGCCCGCCACCACGTTCGCCGGGACCGTCTGGATGCCGTTGTTGTAGGCGAGGACGGCGTCGTTGTAGTACTGACGGGCGTAGGCGATGCGGTTCTCGCTGGTCGCGAGCTCCTCCTGGAGGACCGCGAAGTTCGCGTTGGCCTTCAGGTCGGGGTAGGCCTCGGAGACCGCGAACAGGTTCTTCAGCGCTCCGGTGAGCATGTTCTCGGCGGAGGCCTGGTCACGCGGGCCCTGGGCCATGAGCGCCTGGTGCCGGGCGGCCACCACGGCCTCCAGCGTCCCGCGCTCGTGGGTGGCGTATCCCTTGACGGTCTCGACGAGGTTGGGGATCAGATCGTGACGACGCTTGAGCTGGACGTCGATCTGCGCCCAGGCGTTGTCCACCGCGCCGCGCTTCCTGACGAGGCCGTTGTAGGTCGAGACGAGGAGGAGGACGAGGAGGAGGACGAGAAGGACGGCGAGAACTGCGACGACGGCTAGAGCGATCAAGGGGGGCCTCCCGGACGTGCGATTACAGCGCGCACAGTAGACCCGCGGTGGTCCGCTGTAAACGGCCGCTGTCGCGCTCAGGCTCCCATGTCACACCCGTTTGGTTGCAGCCCGCTTACAGGGCGCTGAAGTGCGCGGGGCGCGAGGCCGACCGGCCCGCCCGACGCTCAACCGGACTTGAGCGTCGGGTGGGCCTGGCTCGGAGAGGGACGCGTCCTGCGAGCGCCGCGCCGCACGTGGGCGGGGCGGGCTCCGTGGAGGGTCAGCCGGCCGCGGCGTCCTTGGCGCGGGCGCGCAGTGCCCGGCTGATGCTGTCGGCGCCCTCCAGCAGGAGACGGCGCAGCGCGTGCGGCGGCTCCTCGGCGGAGATGTAGTCCTGCGTGCGGGCGACCGTGGCGGGCTCGATCAGCAGCACGGGGTAGCACCCGATCGCGAAGCGCGACGCGGTGTCGAACGTCCACTCCTTGTAGATGCGGCCGACCTCGTCGAAGAACGGCTCGCCGAACGGCTGGAGCAGGTCGACGTGGTGCGGGTCCATGAATCCGACGATCGTCGAGCGCAGCACCGCGCCGCTCAGCGTGCCGCCGGTGATGGACGCCCAGGTCTCGGCCTTGGCCTCGGCGGTCGGGATCGCCGCCTGGCACAGGGCGGCCGAGCGCTCGCCGGTGGCCGTCGGGTCGCGCCGCAGCTCCTCGGCGATGTCCTCGGCGGAGTGGACCCCGCCGGAGACCAGGGCGTGGATCAGCGTCCAGCGCAGGTCGGCGTCGACGGTGAGCCCCTCCGGGACGTCGGTGCCGTCGAGGATCGCCTTGACGTAGGCCAGGTCGCCGGGCGAGGTGGCGCCGGTGGTGAACGCGTTGACGTAGGAGAGCTGGTGGTCGGATCCGGGCTCGGCCGAGGCGATCAGGCCGCGCAGCGCCGCCGACAGCTCGGCCATGCCGGTCTCGCGCCAGGCCGGGTCGGCATACTGCTGGGCGGCGAGGCGCGCCTGGCGCAGGACGGTCTGCAGCACCGTGATGTCGGTGATCGAGTGGACTCCGGAGGTGACCAGCCGGACGTAGTCGCGCGTCGCCATCTCGGCGTCGCGCGTCATGTCCCAGGCCGCCGACCAGCACAGGGCGCGGGGCAGGGACTCGGAGAAGGCCGCGATGCCGCCGTCGACCAGCGTGCGCAGCGACCGATCGTCCAGGCGGATCTTGGCGTACGTCAGGTCGTCGTCGTTGATCAGGACGAGGTCGGGCTGCGCCTCGCCGATGAGCTCCTTCACAGGAGTGCGGGCGCCGACCACGTCGAGCTCGACCCGCTTGACGCGCACCAGGGCGTCGCCG
Source organism: Sphaerisporangium sp. NPDC051017 (assembly GCF_040683095.1). Classification (NCBI taxonomy): domain Bacteria; kingdom Bacillati; phylum Actinomycetota; class Actinomycetes; order Streptosporangiales; family Streptosporangiaceae; genus Sphaerisporangium; species Sphaerisporangium sp. NPDC051017. Next base: position 45,884 of record NZ_JBFBCI010000012.1, on the reverse strand, counting down.
TCTCGGGAGTACAGACCGATGGCGACGCGGTGGGAACGCAGCGTCGGGTAGTCGGCCGGTGCCTCCTGGAGCACCTCGAAGTTGAGGAACCTGCCCTCGGGGTCGACCGTGAAGGACGGGCGCAGCGTGTTGACCCAGGCGGTCTCCAGCCATTCCTTGGACCAGGAGGACAGGTCGCGGCCCGAGGTGCGCTCCAGGGCGGACAGCAGGTCCTTCAGCTCGGTGTTGCCCCAGGCGTGCTCGCCGAAGTAGTCGCGCACGCCCGCCAGGAAGTTGTCCAGCCCGACATAGGCGACGAGCTGCTTGAGCACCGCGGCGCCCTTGGCGTAGGTGATGCCGTCGAAGTTGACCTCGACGGCCTGCATGTCGGGGATGTCCGCGGCGATGGGGTGGGTGGAGGGGAGCTGGTCCTGACGGTAGGCCCACGACTTCTCGACGTTGGCGAACGTCGTCCAGGACCCCTGGCCCCAGCGGGTGGCCTCGGCCTGGCACAGCACCGACATGTAGGTGGCGAAGGACTCGTTCAGCCACAGGTCGTCCCACCAGCGCATGGTGACCAGGTCGCCGAACCACATGTGCGCCATCTCGTGCAGGATCGTCTCGGCGCGGCGCTCCACCATCGCGTCGGTGACGCGGGAGCGGAAGATGTAGTCCTCCAGGAAGGTGACCGCGCCGGCGTTCTCCATCGCGCCCGCGTTGAACTCGGGGACGAAGATCTGGTCGTACTTGCCGAAGGCGTAGCGCAGGCCGAAGACGCGGTGGAAGAAGTCGAAGCCCTGCTTGGTGACCTCGAGCACGTTGCCGGCGTCGAGGTGCTCGGCGAGGGAGGCGCGGCAGTAGACGCCGAGCGGGATGCCGTCGTGCTCGTCGCGGACCACGGAGTAGGGCCCGGCGATCAGCGCGGTGATGTAGGTGGACATCACCGGGGTGGACGGGAAGTGCCAGCGCTTGGCGGTCCGCAGCGTGCCGTGGCGGCCGCGGTGCTCCTCGAGGTCCTCGACGGAGTCGGGGGCGGCGTTGGAGATGACCTCCCAGTCGGCCGGGGCGAGCACGGCGAGCTCGAACGTCGCCTTCAGATCGGGCTGGTCGAAGCAGGCGTACATGCGGTGGGCGTCGGCAGTCTCGAACTGCGAGTGCAGGTACACCTTCTGGTCGACGGGGTCGACGAAGCGGTGGAGGCCCTCGCCGGTGCGCATGTAGGTGCAGTCGGCGTCGACGCGCAGCTCGTTCTCGGCCGCGAGCGCGGGCAGGGGCAGACGGCCGGTCTCGGCGTCGTACGTGGCGACGTCGAGGTCGGCGCCGTTGAGGACGGCCGAGCGGAGCTTGGCGCCCGCCAGTTCGATGAAGGAGGCCGCGCCGGGGTCGGTGCAGGAGAAGCGGACCGATGTGATGCTTTCGAACCGTTCGTCACCTTCGGTGAGGTCGAGTTCGACCGAGTAGGACTCGACCTTCAGCAGTCGGGCTCGCTCCCGGGCTTCGTCACGGGTCAGGTTGCCTGCCACATCCGCTCCTCATCACAATCTCCCCCGCCCCTTCGCGAGAGGAATGCATGAATCCTGCCACGTCGGTCGCCGGAATGCCGCACCGGAAGCGCTCCTTCCCCCGCCGGTGAAGGGGCTTACGCTCGCCGCGAAGCGCCGGGCAAGAGGGGCCGCGCGAACGGCCGAAGTTGGAAAAGTCGGGATTTAGTCAAGGACTTCGGACCCTGCACGCCAAGACCGTGACGGCGGTTACGCATGGTGACGACGGTGCCGGTGATGATCGGCTTCAATTCCCTACCGGATTCGGGGGAATATAAGCCGGGGCGGCGGAGGTTGTGGCTGCGAGCTACTGGAATCACGAGCAGGAAGACGGCCATGACTGAACGAACCCCGGTGGACTTCTGGTTCGACCCCATCTGCCCATGGGCCTGGATGACGTCTCGCTGGCTCCACGAAGTCGCCGCCGTGCGGCCGGTCGAGCCGCGGTGGCACATCATGAGCCTCGCCGTGCTGAACGAGGACAAGGACATCTCCGAGGAATACCGCCTGATCCTCAAGCACGCCATCAAGCCCGTCCGCGTCCTGCAGGCCGCCGCCGAGAAGTACGGCGAGGACGTCCTCGGCACGCTCTACACCGAGCTCGGCACCCGCATCCACAACCAGGGCCGCCTCAAGAGCGTCGACATGAGCGACGACGCGGGCGCGGCCTCCGCCGTCTTCCGCGAGGTCGTCGCCGAGGCGCTGGAGGCCGCGGGCCTCGACCCGAGCCTCGTCGACGCCGCCGACGTCACCGACCACGACGAGGCCATCCGCCGGTCGCACGCGAAGGGCATCGACCTCGTCGGCCAGGAGGTCGGCACGCCGGTCATCGCCGTCGGCGACGTGGCCTTCTTCGGCCCGGTCGTCTCCCCGGCCCCGAAGGGAGAGGACGCGGCCAAGCTCTGGGACGGTGTGCTCCTGGTCGCCGGCACCGACGGCTTCTTCGAGCTGAAGCGCTCGCGCACCCGCTCTCCGATCTTCGACTGATCACGGAACGCGTACGGGGCGCCGCCGAGGGTTGCGGCGCCCTGTGAGCCGTGGTCGGATCGGGCTGTGAACCCGTGCGAGGGGTGAGGGGTATGCGGCAGCTCTACGTGCAAGGAACCTGGGCCGACTCCGCGTCGGGCGAGGCGGTCGAGGTGATCGACCCGGCGACCGAGAAGGTCATCGGCCACGTGCCCGCGGGGTCGGCGGCGGACGTCGACCGCGCCGTGGCCGCCGCGCGCGAGGCCTTCCCCGCGTGGGCCGCCACCACGCCCGCCGAGCGCGGCAAGCTGCTGAGATCGGCGGCCGACCTGCTCAAGGCCCGCGCCGAGGAGGTCGCCAGGACGATCGCCACCGACATGGGCGCGCCCTACGGCCTGGCGCTCAAGGTGCAGACGCTCATGCCCGCCGGGGTGCTGGCCGACCACGCCCGCCTGGCCGAAGAGCTCTCCGAGGCCGGGACGCGCGTCGGCAACTCGCTGGTCCTGCGCGAGCCCGCCGGCGTCGTCGGGGCCATCACGCCGTGGAACTACCCACTGCACCAGGTCGTCTGCAAGGTCGCCCCCGCCCTCGCGGCCGGATGCACCGTCGTGCTCAAGCCGAGCGAGGTGGCCCCCCTGGCCGCGTACGCGCTCGCCGAGATCTTCCACGAGGCGGGCCTGCCCGCCGGGGTGTTCAACATGGTCAGCGGCCGGGGCCCGGTCGTCGGCGAGGCGATCGCCGCCCACCCGGACGTCGACATGGTCTCCTTCACCGGCTCCACCCGCGCGGGCAGGCGCGTCGCCGCCCTGGCGTCGGAGACGGTCAAGCGGGTGGCGCTGGAGCTCGGGGGCAAGTCGGCCAACATCATCCTGCCGGGTGCCGACCTCGGCGCGGCCGTCAAGGCGGGCGTCGCCAACGCCTTCGTGAACTCGGGCCAGACCTGCTCGGCGTGGACGCGCATGCTCGTCCACCGCGACTCCTACGACGAGGCCGTCGAGCGCGCCGTGGACGCCGCGTCCGGCTACACCGTCGGCGACCCCTTCGACCCGGCGACCCGCCTCGGCCCCCTGGTGTCGGCCGCCCAGCGCGACCGCGTGGCCCGGTACATCACCCGGGGACAGGAGGAAGGCGCCCGGCTCGTCGCCGGCGGCGGCGTCCCCCCAGGGCCGGGCTACTTCGTCGAGCCGACCGTCTTCGCCGGGGTCGAGCCCGGCATGGCGATCGAGCAGGAAGAGATCTTCGGCCCGGTGCTGTCGATCGTCCCCTACGCCACGCAGGACGAGGCCGTCGAGATCGCCAACGGTACGCCGTACGGCCTGGCGGGCGCGGTGTGGGCACGCACGCGGGACGAGGCGGTGGCCGTGGCCCGGCGGCTGCGCACCGGCCAGGTGGCGATCAACGGCGGCCGGTTCAACCCCGCAGCGCCGTTCGGCGGCTACAAGCAGTCCGGCATCGGCCGCGAGCTCGGCGAGTTCGGGCTGGAGGAGTACTTCGAGCTCAAGTCCCTGCAGTTGTGAGCACGGCGGCGGGGCAGGGCACGCGACGGGTCCGGCGGATCGGCGCGTTCGACGTCGCGCTGGCGCTCGGCGGCCTGCTGCTGGTCGTGCTCGCCCTGCAGAACGCCGGCCCCGCGCTGGCGGCCCTGCGCGGCCAGGGCACGCAGGGCACCTTCACCGCACGGCGGCTGGAGTGCGTCGAGCACCCGGGTCACGGGCAGTGCTCCTGGCTCGGCACGTTCCGGTCCGCGGACGGCAGGGTCGTGCGGGACGGGATCGCCTTCTACGGCAGCGAGCGGGGCACGTTCACCCCGGGGGCGGCCTCGCCCGCCTTCGACACTGGCAGGCCCGGCCATGTCTACGGCCCCGGGGGCTCGAACGAGTGGACGGTCGTCGCCGGGCTGCTGCTCGCGGGCCTGGCGCTCGTGCTCAGGCCCGTCGCGCGGCTGGTGCGCCGCAGGATCGCGGTGGACGCCTGAGGCGGGGTCAGGGGGTCTGCAGGAGGATCTTGCGCGCGGCGTCCTTGGCCAGGCGGTCGACGTACAGGATGCCTTCGAGGTGGTCGTACTCGTGCTGGAAACAGCGGGCGAGCAGGCCCCGGGCCTTCAGCCGGACCGGCCGCCCGAGCCGGTCGAACCCGCTCACCGAGACGCCGGCCGCGCGGGGCGTGCGCGCGTACAGGGGCTTTCCGGTCTCGCGGCCGGGCACCGACAGGCAACCCTCCTCGTCCAGGACCTCGTCGGCGTCGTCGACGGTCAGCTCGGGGTTGATCACGTGCCCCTTGCGCCCTGCGGCGTCGTAGACGAACAACCTCCTGGACACGCCGATCTGCGGCGCGGCCAGCCCGACGCCGTCGGCGGCGTACATCGCCTCCATCATCTCGTCGACGAGCCTGCGCAGATCCCTGTCGAACTCCGTGACCGGATCGGCGGGGGTGCGCAGGACGGGGTCACCGATCACGCGGATCTCGCGCATGAAGCTCTCCTGTAAGAGGTCACCTGGCGTAGTGCCTATTACTGTAATGGAATCGGGGCCGGTGGCGCGCCCGCCGCCCGTACGGCGCGGCCTGATGGACCCGCGCCGGACGGGACTGCGACAATAGGGGGGTGCGCGTCTACATCGCCGCCGATCACGCCGGCTACGAACTGAAGAATCACCTGGTCTCGACGCTCAAGGAGCGGGGTCACGAGGCCGTGGACGAAGGTCCCTTCGTCTACGACGCCGAGGACGACTACCCGATTTTCATATTCCGCGCCGCCGAGGCCGTGGCCAACGACCCGGGCAGCTTCGGCGTGGTGATCGGCGGCTCGGGTAACGGCGAGCAGATCGCCGCCAACAAGGTGCGCGGCATCCGCGCGGCCCTCGCCTGGAGCGAGGAGACTGCCGAGCTGGCCCGCCGCCACAACGACGCCAACGTCATCAGCCTGGGCGCGCGCATGCACTCGCACGAGGAGGCCGCGCGCTTCGTCGAGGTCTTCCTGGAGACCCCGTTCTCCGGCGACGAAAGGCACAGGCGCCGCATCGCCCAGATCGAGGCCTACGAGGCCACCGGAGTGATCCCCCCGCTGCCGTAGGGCTGTGCCTATTGCCGTGCCATCCGGCACGGCGGTTCGGGGCGCCCCTTTTGGCGGCGTTCTTCCGCCCTCAGGCGCAAGGGATCGTTCCTCACCCTTGCCCGCGAGGACTCCAGAACACCGCCTTGCCTCGCTTCGGGCGGGTCAGGAGTCGCGGTGGCGGGGGTCGGGTCTGCGCTGGGGCTCGGCGCCGCGTGTCGCCTCGGTCCTCCTCGCCTGGGGGTCGGCCTTGCGGGTGGCCTCGTCGCGCAGGGGGCGCCGGTCCGCGGCGTCCTGCTGCTCGCCGGTCGGGCGCGAGACGTCCCGCGCCCGCATCGCCGTGATCGGGGTGATCTGCAAGCTCTGAAGTGCCATGTCCAGATGGTAGGCCGCCGCGCCTCGAATCACCGAGCGGAGCGTGGCCATAGGCACAGTTCGGGGAAGGGCGCCCCGCAGCCGTGCCGGAGGCGCGGCCATGAACGCTGTTTAGAAGATGAGTCCTCCCCACGGGCGGGTCTCCCAGGACATGGCCGCCGACAGCGCGCGGATCGCCCCCGGCCGCGTCTCGCGGATGATGCCCGCGGCCTCGTAGGAGCCGAGCGCACGTCCGCCCAGGTACGCGGCCCCCAGCACGCTGACCGGAAGCTCGATGTCGGCCGGGTCGTTCGTGCGGTGGCAGGTGGCGCCCGAGGCGTCGGCGGACAGCCGCCACCGTCCGGCGTTCCACGGGCAGAAGGTGTCGGTGACATCGATGACGACGTCCACGGGCGCGGAGTAGGCGCGGTAGGGCAGGGCGCGGTCGACGTCCACCACGCGCGCCCACATGTCGTCCAGCCAGCCGGCGTTCAGCAGGCGCGGCTCGGTGAGCAGGTGCATGAGGGGGTCGTCCACCGGCCGGCTCGGGGCGAACACCCGCGCGACCAGGTCGCGCTCGAGCACGTGCCGCCACAGCAGCGCGTACGCCGCCGGGTCCAGCCCGAACAGGTCGGACACCCGTAGCTCGCCGTCCGGCAGGTCGTGGTCGGTCACGCCGGCCTTCGCGCGGAACAGGACGTAGCCTCGCGGCCCGGCGTCGTCCTCGGCCACCACGCAGCGCAGCGAGGACCTGCCCCGGCGGGACTTTTCGTCGTCGGCCAGGATCGCGTCCCACATCGCCGGGCTGCGCCGGTACAGGCCGGGACGGCTCGGCAGGACGGACTCGAACACCTTCTCCAGGTCGCCGCGGGCCGCGGCCGGACGCACCACGCGCAGCCGCAGCGAGGGGTCCGACGGCGCGTGGTCGGCGAGCCGCGCGCCGCGCGTCGGGATGCGGAAGAACAGGTTGTCCACGGCCCTGCCGTAGCCGAACCGGCCGTAGATGGCCCCTTCGGAGGCGTACAGCAGCGCCACGGGTTCGCCGCCCTCGTGCAGGCTTTCGAGCTGGGTGCGCATGAGCCTGGACAGGATGCCTCTGCGCCGATGCGAGGGTATGACACAAACGGCCGATACACCGCATACGGGGCGTGGCCCGCCGGGCAGCGTCATGGTCAGACTCAGGCCCACCGTGGAACCCACCAGCCGGTCGCCGTCGTAGGCGCCGAGCATGCGGTCGAACTCCATCAGGGCCTTGAACCGCTCGACCCGCGCGGGGCTGTAGTCCTCGACGAAGGCTTCTTGGTCGATCTCCACCCATTGCGGCCAATCCGACTCGTCCATGGGGCGGATGACCGTCTCTGGCCTGGGCTTTGGTTGGCTGTTCATCCGATTAACGTTAGGACCGGGCAAACCGGATCGGCCACCTAATATCCCCGTTTAATGATCAAGGTCTTGGTCAAGTCTGCTGCCCAAAGGGCCGGGGGACAGATAGAGTCGAGGCCATCATGAGTTCTCGTCCGGCGCCGCTGATCCCTCCACGGCTCCGCGCGATCTTGGTTCGCGTCCCGTTCCTCGTGCGGATCGTGCGCTTCCTCCGCAGGGGGCCACTGGCGCGCGACCGGAACCTTCTCATCACCCTCAGCGCGCTCACGCTCCTGCTCGGCGCGCTCGCCGCGCGGGTCTCCGCCGAGTGGTTCTCGCCCAGCCTGCTCATCCTGGTCACGCTGGTCGGCGGGCTCCAGCTCCGGCTGCGCAGTCTGGCCGTCCTCATCGGCGCGGTGGGGGTCGCGCTGGCCTACATCGCCGCAGTCCTGGGCTTCCGGTCGGTCGGCCCCGGGCTGCTCGTCACCGTCGGCTTCACCACCGTGCTCGCCTTCCTCATGGCCCGTACGCGCGGCAAGCTCGGCGTCCAGGGCCTGCGCGGCGACGCCATGCTGCTGGAACTGCGCGACCGGCTCAAACGGCAGGGCGACCTGCCCGCGCTGCCCAAGGACTGGGGCAGGCGCGTCGTGCTCAAGCAGGCGGGTGGCTCCTCCTTCGGCGGAGACTTCCTGGTCTCCACGCGCCACGGGTCGATCCTGGAGGTCGCGCTGGTCGACGTGTCCGGCAAGGGCGTGGACGCGGGCACGCGCGCCCTCATGCTGTCGGGCACGTTCGGGGGTCTGCTGGGCTCGGTCGAGTCGTTCCTGCCCGCCTGCAACGCCTACCTCCACCGCCAGCCCGAGGGGGAGGGGTTCGTCACGGCCGTCCACCTGCGCCTCGACCTGGCCACCGGGGCCTACGAGATCACCTCGGCCGGCCATCCCCCCGTGGTGAAGTTCGACGCGGGAACGGGCACCTGGCAGGTGTCGGCGGCCAAGGGCGTGGTCCTGGGCGTCGTGCCCGATCTGCACTGCGAGCCCGACAGCGGCGTCCTGCACAAGGGCGACGCGCTCATGCTCTACACCGACGGGCTGATCGAGCAGCCCGGGCGGGACATCGATTCCGGCCTCGACCGGCTGCTCGGAGAGGCCGAGCGCCTGGTGCCCTCGGGCTTCCACGACGGCGCGGGTCCCCTCGTCAACTCGATGTCCGCGGGGCACAACGACGACTGCGCCCTCATCCTCATCTGGCGTCCCTGACCTGCCGGTCTCTACAGCCAGCCCGCCTCGGCGGCGATCCTGACGGCGTCCACGCGGTTGCGCGCCCCTGTCTTGCAGATGATGCGGGATAAGTGGTTTCGGACCGTTCCTACGGATAAATAGAGCTTCGCCGCGATCTCCTTGGAGGCGGCCCCCTGCGCCGCGATGCGCAGCACGTCCATCTCGCGGGGCGTCAGCGGGTTGTCGGCCGAGGTCAGCGCGGCGATGGCGAGGTCGGAGTCGACGGCCTTGCGCCCGGCGGCGACGCGGCGGATGCCGTCCGCGAGGTGCTCGGGGGCGATGTCGATGCTCAGGAATCCCAGCGCGTGGGCCGCGAAGGCGCGCCGGACCTGGCCTGGATTGGGCTGGCCCGACAGCAGCAGCACCCGGCAGCGGGGAGCCTTCTCGTGCAGGCGCGCGGCGGCGGTGAACCCGTCGACGTCCGGAAGGTCCACGTCGATCACCGCGGCGTCCGGGTCGAGTTCAAGCGCGGCCGGGATGATGTATTCGCCGGAGGCGACATCGGCGATCACCATGAGATCCTGCTCCCCGTTCAGCGACGCCACCAGTCCCCGGCGTACCAGCGGGAGATGTTCGGCGACCAGGATGCGTATCAAGGCGCTCCCTTGAGTGGCCCTGGAACAGATCCGGCAAATGCCGCTTCGCCGGTTCATATCCCACGGTGTCTAGATGATTGCTTACCGTCAATGCAGTCTCCCGATTCGGTCCACGCCGCGCAAGTCACTCCTACGGTTGGTCGTCGATGCGGTCTTTCGGGGTACGGCGGGGTCCGCCGGGGAGTTCGGTTAGGCTCGGAGGGGGCAATGTAAACAGCAGGCATCTTCTCCGCAGGTGGGGGTAGCACCTATGAGCTGGCTCATCGTGGCCGGGTTTCTCATCTTCTTCCTCGGGATGGCCTTGTCCATTGCCCTGCACGAGTTCGGGCACCTGGTACCCGCCAAGTTCTTCGGGGTCAGGGTCACGCAGTACATGGTCGGTTTCGGTCCGACGGTCTGGTCGCGGCGCCGCGGTGAAACCGAATACGGCCTGAAGTGGATTCCGTTCGGCGGTTACATCCGCATGATCGGCCCGCTGCCCCCGCGGCCCGACGACGGCGGCAAACTGCGCTCCATGCCCACCGGCCCCTGGCAGGGCCTCATCGAGAGCGCCCGGCAGGCATCTCTGGAGGAGGTCGGCCCCGGCGACGAGGACCGCGTCCTGTACCGCAAGCCGTGGTGGCAGCGCCTCATCATCTTCCTCGGCGGCCCGCTGATGAACTTCGTGCTGGCCTTCGCCCTGTTCTCGGTCGTCTTCATGGGCTTCGGCATCGAGGTCACCAAGCCCACCGTCGCCAAGGTCTCCGAGTGCGTCATGACCCTCGCGCAGGAGACCAAGGGGCAGAAGTGCGACTCGTCCTTCAAGCCCACGCCCGCCGCGCAGGCGGGCCTGCGGACGAACGACACGATCGTCTCCTTCGGCGGCACGCCCGTGCGCACCTGGGAGGACGCCACCCGGCTGATCCGCGCGCACGGCGCCGGCCCCGTCGCCATCGGCATCCACCGCGACGGCAAGCCGATGACGCTCACCACCACCCTCATCGCCCAGGACCGCCCCTCGGCCGCCGATCCGAGGAAGATGGACAAGAACGTCGGCTTCCTCGGCGTCACGCCCGTCATCGTCGTCGAGAAGCAGGGGCCGGGGTACGCCGTCGGCGCGATGTGGAACATGACCGTCCGCACGGCGCAGGCCCTGGCGCAGTTCCCCCAGAAGCTCGTCGGCGTGTACCAGGCAGCCTTCGGCGGGGCCGAGCGCGCGATCGACAGCCCGCAGAGCGTCGTCGGCGCGGGCAGGATCGGCGGTGAGATCGCCGCCTCCAAGCTCCCGCTGGAGGGGAAGATCGCCCTGTTCCTCCAGTTGCTCGGCGGCATGAACCTCGCGGTCGGCATGTTCAACCTCGTCCCGCTGCTGCCCCTGGACGGTGGCCAGATCGCGGGCGCGCTGTGGGAGGGCCTCAAGCGCGGGTACGCCCGGGTGCGCCGCCGCGCGATGCCGGGGCACGTCGACATCGCCAAGGCCCTGCCGCTGACGTACGGCGTGGTGGCGGTGCTGTTCGTGGTCTTCGGCCTGCTGATCTACGCCGACATCGTCAACCCGATCCGCCTGACGGGCTGACCCTCACTCGCCGGAGGCGCCGCCCGGCCGGCGGCGCCTCGTCCGGCGTTCAGTACATCGAGATGTGCACGTGGTCGAAGTGGTTGGCCGTGACGCCGCCCCGGTCCTCCATCGCGCGCCAGCCCGGGAAGCCCAGGTTGTAGATGCGCTGCCGGTAGATGACGTACTTCACGCCCAGCTTGCCGCCGTTCTTGATCGCCCAGGCGGCGATCGCGCCGCCCAGCGCCGCCTGTCCGGCGGACGGCATCGCGCCGCCCGAGCTGAGCATGAAGTCGCAGGCCCTCCCCAGCGGATGCTCGCCGGAGTCCTCGGGCCGGTAGCAGCCGACCGGGAAGCTCAGGTCGAAGTGGCTGCGCACCTCCGCCCGCATCAGGCGCATCCGCGGGGTGATGTTGTCGCTCCCGGCGGGCAGTTCGGGGGCCCACGATCCGTTGGCCCGCTTGCCGGGCGCGTTCGGCACGAGCGCGTCCAGCTTGTCCTTGATCTGGCCGATCAGCCGCTCGGCGTCCTTGCGCTGAGCGGTCACCTCGGCCACGTCGCCGCGCAGGCGCACGGTGAGCCGCGCGGCCTCGTCCGAGGCTTTCCTGCGCTCGTCCCGTACCACCGCGAACTTCGCGATCTTGGCGTTCTGCTCTTCCTGGAGCTGGAGGAGCAGGGCGGCGCCGCCGTAGCCGGGGGACATGAGCTGGCCCGCGACGCCGAGGTCGCCCGCCTGGTACTGGAGCTGGGCGAGGTCGCCCACCTGCTCCTGCACCGCCTCCAGGCCCTGCTCGGCCTCCTTGAGGCGTGAGCGCGACGCCTTCTCGGCCGCCTTGGCCTCGGCCACGGCGACGCGCTTGGCGTTGTACTTCTCGATCAGCCGGTCGACCTGCTTGCCGAGCGATTCCAGTTGTGCCTTGAGCTGCTTCTCCGTCGGTTTGGGGGCGGCGCTCGCGGCCGCCGCCGGGGCGAGCGTGTGCCCGGCCATGGTGAACATGGTGAGAACGGTCATGACGCCTGCGGCCACGGTGGCGTGGCGGCCGGTGGTCGGGGGCAGAGCCCTCTCCTCTCCATCCGCCGACCGGGTTAGCTGACGGGTTCGGGCCGGAGCAGCCCTACCACGACGTGGATTCACCCCAGAACCGTTGGGTCCCCGGTTCCCGGGCGGGGCACCCGGGATTAGGCGTACCGGCCGTTACGGCCGGTGTTCGATGGATGTTAGTGGTTGACCGTACCTCGCGGTAGCTTTGTGGTGAATTGTCCTAAAAACCGTCTTGTGTCCGGAGTTGTCGGGCCGCCTCCTCGGGCGGCACGTCGTTCACGAAGGCGCCCATGGCGGACTCCGACCCCGCCAGGTACTTCAGCTTCTGCGGCGCCCTGCGGATGCTGAAAAGCTGCAGGTGCAGGTAGGCGAGGTCGCGCCCCTCGCGCACCGGCGCCTGGTGCCAGGCCGCGACGTACGGCATGGGCACGTCGAACAGGCCGTCCAGCCGCCGTAGCACCCCGGTGTACAACGGGCCGAACGCCGCGCGCTCCTCCACGTTCAGCGACCCCAGGTCGGGGACCCGCCGGTTCAGGTACACGTGCACCTCGAACGGCCAGCGCGCCGCGGCGGGGACGAACGCCGTCCAGTGGTCGTTCGCCGCCACCACGCGGATCTCGGCCTTGCGCTCGGCCGCCAGAACGTCGGCGAACAGGTCGCCGCCCGTACGCTCGCGGTAGCGCGCGGCGGAGGCGAGCATCTGCCGGGTCCGCGGGGTCACGTACGGATACGCGTAGATCTGCCCGTGCGGGTGCGACAGGGTGATGCCGATCTCCGCGCCGCGGTTCTCGAAGCAGAACACCTGCTCCACGCCCGGCAGCGCGGACAGCTCCGCCGTCCGGTCCGCCCAGGCCGTCAGGACCAGATCGACCCGCTCGGGGGAGAGCGCGGCGAACGAGGAATCGTGCTCGGAGGTGAAGCACACCACCTCGCACCGCCCCACGCCGGGCCGCACCTCGCTCAGCCCGCCGGGCTCCTCGTAGGTGCCCTCGTGGTCGCTGAAGGAGGGGAAGCGGTTCTCGAACACCGCGACGTCGTACTCGGGGGAGGGGATCTCGGTCCGCCTGCCGGGCACCGAGGGGCACAGCGGGCACTGGTCGGCCGGAGGCAGGAACGTACGGCCCTGCCGGTGCCCGGCGACGGCGACCCACTCGTCCATGATCGGGTCGTGGCGGAGCTCGGAGGCCCGGGGCCGCGCGGGCAGCTCGCGCGTGTCGGGCGCGCCGCGGTCGGCGTCGTCACGCCGGTCGAAATAGATCAGCTCGCGTCCGTCGGCCAGGTGGGTGACGGTTCGCTTCACTGGGCCGCCACCTGCGCCGCCTCGCCCGGTTCCGCCAGCACCAGCGTGCCGACCTGGTCGGACAGCAGGGGCCTCGCCTCCTCCGGCAGGCCCGTGTCGCTGACCAGCACGTGCGCCTCCTCCAGTTTGGCGATCGTGCTGATGCCGACGGTGCCCCACTTGGTGTGGTCGGCCAGCACGACGAGCTGCTGCGCGGCGGCGACGAGCTCCCGGTTCGTCTCCGCCTCCAGCAGGTTGGGTGTGGTGAAACCCGCCCGCGGGTTCATGCCGTGCACGCCCAGCATCAGGGTGTCGACGTTCAGCTCGCGGATCGCGGCCACCGCGACCGGCCCGACCAGCGCGTCCGACGGCGTGCGCACCCCGCCGGTGAGCACCACGGTCTGGTCCGGACGGCCCGCGCGGTGGAAGACGTCGGCCACCTGCAGGGAATTGGTGATGACGGTCAGCTCGGGGACGTCGACCAGGTGGTGGGCGAGGGTCCAGGTCGTCGTGCCGGCCGACAGCGCGACGGCGGTGCCGGGCCGTACGAGCTCCGCGGCCCGGCGCGCGATGGCCTCCTTCTCGGCCTGCTGGCGCACGGACTTCGCGGCGAACCCGGGCTCCTCGGTCGACCCCGCCCCCGTGGCCGTGGCGCCGCCGTGGACCTTCTCGATAAGCCCTCGTTCCGCCAGGACCTCCAGGTCGCGGCGGATCGTCATGTCGGACACCCCGAGCTCGCGCACCAGATCGGCGACCCGCGCCGCGCCGTTCCTGCGTACGCGCTCGAGGATCGCCTGCTGCCGTTGCTGGGCCAGCATCGTCGCTCCTCTTCAACAGATTTCCCCAAATTATCACATATTAGTACCGGTCCAATGTTGGAATGTGATGCCGGAACGCTCACTTCGACGGACCGGCCGCTGTGACGATTCGCGACGTCCCCGGCCCGCGTCTGCGCTCTCTTTGACGTTTGGGCCTTGTGCGGAACCCGGTCACGGGACCAGATTGGAAACAGGAATCGAACAGGAAGGGACGCCAAGATGGCCAGACGTGCGCGCAAGGGCCGGGCCCGCAAGAAGAGGAAGGCCAACCACGGCAAGCGGCCGAACGCGCGCTGACCCTCCCCCGGGCCTCCAAGCCGCGCTCAGGCCCCTTCCGGGGCTCCTTCGTCCTCCAGACGCCCGCTGCGGCCCCAGGCCGCCAGCAGGCGCGTCTGCGCGTCGGCGTGGTCCGGTGACAGCGGGCGATCTCCTATCACTCCTGCCTGCCGGTAGGACTCCTCGGCCCCGGCGAACCACGCCGTGCACACCTCCACCAGCTCCGGGTCGAGGCGGTCGTCGCCGCCGATCGCCGTCGCGAGGTCCCACGTGTGGATCAGCGTGTCCGCGAAGAGCTCGGTGATGTACTCCTCGCCGGGAATGTCCCCGAAGGACAGGCGGACCGTGCGGGTCGGCACGTCGTCCGGCTCCATCGCGCGCACCGCGGCCGCCGCGGCGACGTCGAACGCCTTCACCGGGTCGTCCCCGAGCAGGTCGCCGTCCAGCAGATCACCGAGTTCCCCGGCCGACCTGCCCGCGAGAAGCTCCGGCGCCCACAGGCTCTCGCCCACCAGATGCTCGACCAGAGTGCGGACGTTCCAGTCCGCACACGGCGTGGGGAGACGCCACTGGTCGGCCTTGACCTGGTGCACGTACACGCCGAAGTGGTCGAGAGCCCGGCGGTACGCCTCGCGGATGTCCATCGTCATCATGCCCCTCCCGCGTCCTCGCCCCCGACGTTAACCCGCCGCGCAAGAACTCGTCAGGGGGCCCTGCGCCCGCCTCTCAGCGGGAGGAGCACCGGCGTGTCGTGTCCATTTCACCCGAGACCGGCCAGCGCGTCCTCGACCGCCCGGTGGAACGTCGGATACGCGTAGATCATGCTCCTCAGCCGCTCGACCGGGATCCGCGCGTGCACCGCGAGCGTCAGCAGGCCGAGCACCTCCCCGCCGGACGGTCCCGCGCACGTCGCGCCCGCCAGGACGTTGCCGTCCGCGACGAGCTTCACGAAGCCCTCGGACCGCGCGATCCACCCGCGGGCGGAAAGCGGCGTGACGGCGACGCGCACGTCCAGGCCCTGCTCCCGGGCCTGCCGCTCGGTCAGCCCGACCGCGCCGACCTCCGGATCGGTGAAGGTCACACGCGGCACGGCGTGGTACGCCGCCGTGGGGCCAGGCTTGCCGAGGATGTCGGCCAAGGCGATCTTCGCCTGGTATGTCGCCATGTGGGTGAAGTTGCCTTTACCGGTGACGTCGCCGACCGCCCAGACGCCGTCGGCGGCCCGCATGTGGTCGTCCACGTCGATCGCCCGCGCCGACTCGTCCAGCCCGGCCGCGGCCACGCCGAGCGCCGGGAGGTCGGTGCGGCGCCCCGTGGCGACCAGCAGCCGCTCGGCGCGGTGGCTGCCGCCCTCGGTCATGACCGTGAAGGCCGACCCGTGGTGGTCCACGCGGGTGACCGCGGTGCCGGTGCGGACGGTGACGCCCTCGCCGCCGAACACCTTGGTGATCAGCTCGCCCGCCTCCGGCTCCTCCTGGGGGAGCAGGCTCCCGGCGGCCTCGATGACGGTGACCCGCGCGCCGAATCGGGCGTACACCTGAGCGAGTTCGGCCCCGACCGCGCCACCGCCGAGGACGATCAGCGACTCGGGCATCCGCTCGGCCTCGATCGCCTGATGGTTGGTCCAGTACGGGGTGCCGTGCAGCCCGGGGATCGGCGGCACGGCCGCCTGCGAGCCGGTCGCCACGACCACGCCCCGGCGGGCGCGCAGCACGCGGGCGCCGCCCACGAGCACCTCCCGCGGGCCGGTGAGCTTCCCACGGCCGCGCACGAGGGTGCCGCCCTTACCGATGAACCGGTCGGCGGCGGCCTTGTCGTCCCAGTCGTCGGTAGCCTCCTCGCGGATCCGGCGGGCCACGGGCGCCCAGTCGGGGGAGATGGACGCCTCGCCCGACATGCCCGGGATCCGCCGGCCCTCGGCGAGGAGATCGGCCGCCCGGATCATCATTTTGGACGGGACGCATCCCCAATAGGGGCATTCGCCGCCCACCAGGCCTGCTTCCACCCCGGCGACGGCGAGCCCGGCCTCGGCGAGGCTCCCGGCGACCTCCTCACCACCCGGCCCGAGGCCGAGGACGATGACGTCGAACTCTTCCGTTTCCGCATCCATGGCCATCCTCTGCCCCGACCGATATCCGCCGAACGTCACCTCAATTTAAGGATGTCCGAAAAGTCGAAACTCGACGGCGTATGGGGTGGCTACACGCCTGGCGCGGGGCGCTGGAGAGGCCCCGGACGGTCGGATCCACGAGCTGGCGCAGGCGGGTGCGCAGGACGGCCGGGGTTCCTTCTCCTGGATGATCTTCGACATCCTGACATCGTATGCGCGAACCGTCAGCCGACCCGTGAACGGGCACGCGATGGGCGCGACGCCGAAAACGGCCCCGCAACGGGAAAGGCCCGGGCGGGACGGCGTCCTACCTGGGCCTTCGGAACGAGAGCGGACGACGGGAATCGAACCCGCGTAGCCAGTTTGGAAGATTTCGGCTCAAGATCCCCTGACCTGCTCCGGTGCTGGTCAGAGGCCGTGCGGCCTTGACCGTGACTCCCCGTGATTCCCTCTTGATCGCCGCCCCATCGGGCACGCAACGGGCATGCCGTGCGGACGTCTCAGATCGGCTATGATCGGTCTCGCTGGGAGGTGTATGGGGCCTCTCGCCGAGTCTCTTCGCAACGGAGGGCTTGGTGATCGCCGAGATCGGCAAGATCGGAACACTTGTGAAGAGCACAACTCACGGCCTCAGTTCGACCAGATCGACTGAGCCCGAAGGCGCAAAGCCCGGACAACGTGAGATGAGGGCAGGCAACCTGCCCAGGTCGCTGTACAAGTGGGCCAGAGCGCGGCCTGTTTTGTAGCACCTCCCGGAAGAGGTGCCGCGAGGCGAGAGCTGTGCGCGAGGTGCGCCCAAGGCTGTGAGGCACACCCGCTGGTCATTCGTAGCACTGGCAAGAAACCACCACCCCGACGTTTCTCCTGTTGAGGCCGGGCTCAGCAGGAATGATCCGTAGGGAGTTTTGGTGCTGTCGCTGTTCGAAGCGGCGTGGTCTCACATGCCTGGCGCTACCACTTGCTTCATCATTTTGGTCTTGATCGTTGCTGCCGTGATCGTCATCATCGGCTTGTCAGCGATCAAGAAGGGACGTTCCCAAGACGTTCCGCAGATCCTGCACGAACTCTTCGGGTGGATGAGCTGGAGGAAGCCTAAGTAAGGGCTTCCCACAGCACTGCCCTGCCTGATCGTCCCGTCTGCCGTCGTCCCACCCGTCAGGGGAGCGGGCCAGGGCCAGGGGGTCAAGGTGGAGCGCCCCACCGGACGAACGACCTTGACCCCCTGGCCCTGGTCTGCTCGGCTTGTCCTGGGGCGATGGTAGACGGGACGATCAGGCTTCCTCCTCAGCCCTCCGAGACCTTCGGTTTGGAACCGCGATCCCCCGGAGCCGGAGCGCCCCCGCCGGAGGCATAAAGACGGAGAGCAATCCGCGGTGAGGTCCCGTGGCCGGCGACGGCGCGCCCTGGTACGGCGGGTCTGCGGTTGGTGCGGCGGGCGCTGTGTACGGCGGGCGGCCCGCGTTCCCGCCGCCGTTCGGGACCGGCGCCCACGCCGCACGCCCGGACGGCGGGCGGGCGGCGGGCCGTGCGGCGGCGCGGAGCGCCGTCGCCTTGATTCCTAAAAGCGGGATTCGGCAGTGATCGGGATACGACAAAGGCACCGCTCCGGGGGGAACGGTGCCTCAGTCGTCGCTACTCGGTGGATGGTCTGGTGCCGGATCGGGTTCGTCGGTCGGGTCTAGCCGGGTACCGCAGTTCCAACACGAGCGGGCTATCTGCGGTTGAAAGGACTTGCCGCAGTTCGGGCAACTGGGCCTGAGCGGTATCGGCTCGCCGAACTCGTCTACGAACTCGATGGGCGGTTCTGCCATAGGCGAATCCTCGCGTCAGCGGGGGCGGTCCATCAAGTATGTGAACTGGTAGCGGTCTGTCGGGAAGACGATAACCGCCGCCTCGACCGGCACAAGGTTGTCTGTCCCTTCTTGCGTCGCGCGCACCGTCTGATGCACTTCGAGGACATGCACGCCTTCGGGGATGACGAGTTCTTCCGCCTCCTCCGGCGTGGGCGGCCGAACGATCAAGGTCTCTTCTACCTGCTCGATCGTCCAACCGATGGCGGCGAACCTGGCGTTCAGGCCGCTGTTTGCGTACTCGCCTTCGTGTGGGTGCTTGATGACGGTGTCACCAGTGATCGAGAGTGGTTCCCAGGACACGGACTTGCTCATGGGGCGCTCGCCCGCGAAGATCCGATATTCCGTCGTCATGACCTCCTGTCCTGCGGGGATCTCCAGCCGTTGCGCGATGACGTCTGTAGCAGATGTGACGGTGGTCTGGTGGCGAGCCTCCGGCCTGAGTCCGGCGCGCTCCGCCTCCTGCACGTATGTCCGCTCGCGCCCCTCGAAGTAGCGATGCGGGGCCGTTCGGGTCATCCGCCGGTTTTCGGCAACGTATGTGCCCTTGCCTGCCTTGCCGAAGACCAGCCCTTCCGTGCGCAGTAGGTTAAGCGCGCTCTTGGCCGTGATCATGCTCACGTCGTACTGCTGGCACAGTGCGGCGGCGCTCGGCACAGGGTCGTTCGGCCTCAGAGTGCCGGACGTGATCTGTTCCCTGAGATCACTGGCTATGCGGATGTACGCGGGCCTCTTGGACTGTTCGGCGCTGTCTGCGTTCCGTCCCACACGCGTCTCCCGTCCCAATTAGTTGGTTGGTATGCGTTGACATACCAGGTATGGATCTGCAAGCTTGGTATGGCAATCCATTACAGGTTAGCAGCCATCGGGGATTTGGAAAGGGGCGGCATCGCGTGGACGACTGTGTGTCCTGCGAGGGCAGGGGTTGGAAGTACGTGAGCCCTCGGCGCGGACTTCTGGCCGTGCCTGGCGGGGCTGTCAGACCGGGCCGTGTCCGTGAGGCGTGCTCGACGTGCTGGCGCGTTCGGTCTTCGGCTGCCGCCGAAGGTGAGGACTCGTGAACGTCGGGCGTAGGCCGGCCAAGGATGGCGGCGGCAATCATCGGCGGTCGTCGGGGCGTCACAGGCAGGGCGGGCCTATCCCGGAGGAGGTGTCTCGGCGCGCCTTTGACGTGTCCGCCAAGGCACAGGCGGCCCTACTCGATCAGCTCGAACCCGGATGGCTCGTCTGGTACGGCCAATACGATCGGCTGTTCTACGCATTCGCTCTCACCGGTACGGTTCACCCCGGCTGCGTCTATGCGCCTGACCCTGATGCGTTGCGTGAGGTCATGCGTGAGGCGGAGGCTGCGGCGTGGCTTGGCAGGGCGTCATGACGCCGCGAGAGGGGATCGGTGAGCGAAGGGCCAATGCCCAGCGTGAGGCCCTGATCAGCTTGCGGCACAGCATGAACGGGTCTGGCCTGCGATGTCTCATCGTGGCACGTGTCCGCGTGGTGATGGCCGCCAAGTTCGGGCCGCGTATCTACTTGGCGCCTTACATGGAGGTGCGGCGCGGTACTCGCCTGCTGGCAACCATTTCCGTCAGCGAACGAGTGGGTAGAGATCCCTATTTCGTGATCACCCCGCCCGACCGTCAGGGCTTCGGGGTTGGTGTCGGTGACACTCAGGACGCGGAATCGACGGCCAAGCATCTTCGCAGCGTGCAGCAACTCGCCGACGTCACGACGGATGAAGGCAGTGAGCGGAGCTGACGCGCCGACCTTGGCTGAGCTGGTCGCCAAGTATGGTCGGCGCTGGGAGATCTTGGACTCCTCGGGTGGCGGCTGGATCGCGGTCCGCCGTCACGGGGTATCCGATCGCGCGCTAGCTCGGGGACTGTCCAATGTGCGGTGCGGGGACACGCTTAAGGAGCTTGGCGACTACCTGGCCGCTGAAACCAAGATCGAACAACTACCGCCATCCGTCGCCAGAAAACCCGCGCTTCCCATACCTCCACCACGGGTGGAATCAGATTCCCGGTCCTGACGCAGGAACGCCCGGCTATGCAAGCTGGGAGTTCCTGGCTATCCTGACGATAAGTCGAGTAGTGGGGTTGTTGTCATGTCGGTATCTGATGACGAGCAGTACGCGCCGCCGAAGTACGCGCAGATCGTAACGGCCATCCGGCGCAAGATCGCGGACGGCACGTACCCTCCGGGCTCGCAGTTGCCCTCTGAGACGGCGCTCGTTCGTGAGTTCGCGGTGAGTCGTCCGACTGTGGTCCGGGCGCTCCAGGTGTTGCAGCTTCGCGGCATCATCGACCGCGAGCACGGTAAGGGCTCGTACGTGAAGGCGATTCCCCCGGTCGGTGAAGGGGAGTCGTCTCGGACGGGCCGCGCGGTGCTCGATCGCGTGGAGATCGGGGAGGGTGCGGCGGTGCTCGAAGCTGGGTCGCGCCCTGCGCCGGCGAACGTGGCGGGGATGTTCGCCGTGCCGGAGAGTACTCCGGTGGTGATGCGCCGGGTGCTGCTGAGTGAGGCCGACGAACCGTGTGAGCTGGTCACCGCCTGGGCTCCGATTGAGCTGGCGGAAGGGACCGACCTGGGCCGCGCGCAGCCGTTGACGGTGAGCATCCGCCAACACCTGCAAGGGGTCAAGGGACTGCGGTTTGATCACGTGGTAGAGCGGTTGTCCGCGCGTCACCCGCTGCCGCATGAGATCGACGTGTTCGGCCTGAGCAAGACTGCTGCGGTGCTCGGCGTCGTCGCCCGGGTGTTCGACAGTTCGGGCCGTGTGGTGCTGGTGATCGACGTGGCGCTTCCGGGCTCGATGCATGAGCTGGAAGACGCCTACTCTCTGTGATGTGACGTAGCTCACCCCTCTCCTCGGAAACTCGTATTGTCGAGTGGCCGTTGTGAGAGGCAGAGTCAACTCGACAGTACGAGTTAGCGACAAAACGACAGGAGAACAAAATGGCAATCCCGCGAGCGTTCCGGGTCGAGTTCGGGGAGATGTTCCCGCTCGGCTGCTACATGGTCGGTGAGGTCGAGCAGGTCAAGGACTTCGAGGCGTCCACCCCCGGTAAGCCGGTGTGGGCGCGTGACAAGGACACCGGCGCGTTCGTCTGGCAGGTCACGGTGCTGGACTGCGACCCTGACGCCCGAGACAAGACGCTCAAGATCAAGGTCATCTCGCCGGTTCAGCCGGTGCCCCCGGCCCCGATGCCGGGGCTGCCGTTCATCCCCGTCGAGTTCGACGGCCTGACCGTCACGCCGTGGCAGAACGAGAAGAGGATCGCCTACTCGGTCCGGGCGCGGGAGATGCGCGCCCCCCGGGCGACGGCCGGTGCCACCTCGGCCCGGACCGCTGCGGCCGGTAAGCAGGACGCGGCCTGATGGGCAGGCCGGTCAACGGGTCCTGGCAGACCACGACCCTTCACGTTGACGGGCGCGGCCGGTCGGCCTGCTTCGTCTACCCGCACCGCACGCCGGTCTTTGAGGTCGCGGCCGGTAACGCGGTCATGAAGGTCACCTTGCACGCCAACCGGGTGGATGACGCCTCGGTGACCTTCGCCCGTGAGCTGGCCGAACAGGCGCGCACCTTCGCCGAAGCGGTCGAACGGCTGCACAAGGGCCAGATCCGGCGCGACTCCCGGCAGGCCACCGACCCGGCGACGCCCGGCAAGGCTGCCTGAGCGGTTGCAGGCGGGGCCGCTGGAAGCGCCAACTTCCGGCGGCCCCCGGGATTCCTCTCCCCATCGACTCTCACATCACGAGAAGAGGCGTTCAGTTTATGTTGCGTAAGCTCCCCGGGGACTACACCCGGGACATCGTCTCCACCGTCCCTGACTCGCTGGTGTTCCGGCCCACGGTGGTCAACACCCCGGCCATCTTCACCATCGCCGCGATCGTGCTCCGGGCGGTCGTGGGCCTGGTGCGGGCGGTGTGGCGTCACCCGCTCGCCTGCCTGGTCCTGCTCGTCCCGTTCACGCTGGGGGCGGTGTACGGCTGGCGCGTCGCCCTGGTGGTCGTCGTCGCGACCATCTCGGCGCTGGCGGGGTGGCGGCTGGCCGAACCGGTCTCGTTCTCGGCCTGGGTCGGGCTTCGACTGCGGGCGTGGTGGCGGTGGATGTGGATCTACCGGCGGCACTGGCAACCGGTCATGGTCGTCTCCGGGCTGGCCAAGCACATCGGCGGACGCGAGTACCTGCCCCGGCTGCTCAAGGTCACCTGTACGCCGACCGCTGACGTGGTGGCGGTCAAGATGCTGTCGGGGCGGTCTGCGGCGGACTGGCAGGACCGGGCCGACAACCTCGCGCACGGGTTCGTCGGCCGCGAGTGCCGGATCGCCTCGGCCATACCCGGCCGTGTGACCCTGGTATTCCCTCGGCGTGACCTGCTGGCCTCGCCGATTCCCGCGCTGCCCGTCTCGGGGGATGTGCAGGTGTCGGCGGTCCCGGTGGGCCTGCGTGAGGACGGCTCGCCCTACCGGCTCAAGCTGCACGGAACCCATGTCCTGGTCGCGGGCGCGACCGGTGCGGGTAAAGGGTCGTGGCTGTGGTCGGCAATCCGCGGCTTACTCCCCGCACAGCGGGCGCGGCTGGTGGAGATCTGGGCGCTTGATCCCAAGCTCATGGAACTGTCCTACGCGCGTGCCCTGTTCGGGGACCGGTATGCCGCCGACCCTGCCGACTGTGCCGACCTGCTCGAAGCGGCGGTCAAGGTGATGCAAGAGCGTGCGGGACGGTTCGCGGGAGTCCAGCGCAACCATGTCGCCACCGTCGATGACCCGTTCATTCTGATCATCGTTGACGAGGTGGCGTTTCTGACCGCCTACCAGACCGACCGCAAATGCCGGGAACGCATCGTCGCCGCGCTGGCGACACTCACCACGCAAGGGCGCGCGGTCGGCGTCGGGGTCCTGGCCGCGTTGCAGGACCCGCGTAAAGAGATCTTGTCCATTCGCAACCTGTTCCCTGACAAGATCGCCCTACGGCTGGACGAACCGACACAGGTTGATCTCGTGCTCGGCGACGGGGCGCGCGATCGTGGCGCGCTGGCCGATCAGATCTCGTCCAACCCGGCAACAGGTGCCGGCGTCGGGTATGTGCGGCTGGAAGCCTCCCCCGAACCGGTCCGCGTCCGGGCCGCGTACGTCTCCGATGCCGACATTCGCGCCATGGTCGCCGAGTACGCCGGGGCGGGTGATGCGGCATGAGCATGCTCGCCGAATGCCTGGAGGGCCTTCGCTGCTCGGTGTGCGGCTGCCTGGATGTGCTGTGGCTCGACCCCGTTCGGGGCCTGGTCGAGTGCCGCGAGTGCGGACAGACGGCCATCACGCTGCCCTGTGAGGACGGCGGTGAGGCCCCGTGACCCACCCGGACGACCGTTCCCTTCCCCGGGCCGTGCGCGCGGCCATGCCGCTGGCCCTGGACGTGATCGAAGAGGCGTGCAAGGTCAACGGCGTCTGCATCCGCCCGGTGGTGCTCAAGCGCACCGACACCACCACGGGCAAGGTCGAGTACGTCAACGTCCCATGCGGCGCCACGCTGGCGGCCAAGTGCGAGCCGTGCGCCAATCGGGCCGTGCAGCTCCGCAAGGCGCAATGCCGGGAGGGCTGGCATCTGGAAGCCGAACCGGTCGCCGAACGCAGCGAACCGACCGACCGTCAGCGCTGGCTTGTCGAAGAACGCGCCGACGTCGAAGCGCTGCGGGAATTGGTCATACAGGACGGCGGGGACCTGGCCGTCTGGGATGAGGTGGCCACGACCCTGGAGGATGAGCTAGCCGAATCCGGGGTCCGGGGTCACGTCTTGCCGGGTGAGGGCAAGCCTCGCCGGTCGCGCTCGACCCGTCGTCGGCAGGACGCCCCGGATCTGCCCAAGCGGCAGCGTGAGAACCGCACTGTCGGACGCGCTTTCACCGCTCCGGACGGGCGCGTCTACCGGCCGTCGCTGTTCGTCACTCTGACATGTGACAGCTACGGCAAGGTTCGCCCGGACGGCACTCCGGTCGATCCCTCGACGTATGACTACGTCCGGGCGGCGCGGGACGCGATCCACTTCCCCAAGCTGGTGGACCGGTTCGTGCAGAACCTTCGCCGCGTCGCCGGATATGACGTGCAGTACTTCGCCACCGTGGAGCCGCAAAAGCGGCTGGCTCCCCATCTGCACATGGCCGTGCGGGGCACCATGCCACGTGCAGAGCTCAAGGCCGTAGCGGCTGCGACCTACCACCAGGTGTGGTGGCCTGCGGCGGATGAGGTGCGCTACGAGGGTGCGCACCTGCCGGTCTGGGTTGCTGATGAGCACGCGTGCGACCGTGAGGATGGGCAGGCCGGCGACTACCTCGACCCGGAAACCGGCGAGGTGCTGCCCACCTGGGAACAGGCGCTCGACCAGCTCGACGCCGACGACGACGCCGAACCCCTGCACGTGGTGCGGCTGGGTCCCCAGATCGACGTCAAGGGCGTCATGGCGGGATCACCTGGGGCGGACCTGGGCCTGCGGTACCTGACCAAGTACCTCACCAAGTCTCTGACCGACTGCCACGAGCCGGCCAACGATGCCCAGCGGGCACACGTGGAACGGCTCATGTCGGTTCTGCGCTACGAGCCGTGCGCGCCAACCTGCCCGAACTGGCTGCGCTACGGCGTGCAGCCCAAGGGCGCCAAAGCCGGGATGCGTCCGGGGGCCTGCCGGGGCAAGGCGCACAAGCCCGAACACCTCGGCTACGCCGGACGCCGCGTGCTCGTCTCCCGCAAGTGGTCCGGCAAGACGCTGTCGGAGCACAAGCAGGACCGCCGGGCCTGGGTGCTGGAACAACTCGCCGAACTCGGCCTTCCGGCAACCAACGACCACAGCGACCCCCTTGACCCACACCGCTACATCTGGCGCCCGGTCACCTCGGCCGATCGCGGCGTCCCGCACCGCGCCAAACGCCTGCTAGACGAACTCGCCAAACGCCACCAATGGCGCGCGGCACTCAAACAGGCACAGGCACGCGCAGACGGACAACCCATCGGAGAACTTTCGGCAACTCAGGCAACGAGGAGGGCGGCGTGACGAGAAAGGCCAAGCAAGAGCCGGTGTCGCTCCTTCCGGAGTCGGCGCAAGGCCCATTGCTCACCGTGGAGCAGGCGGCGGAACGGCTGAACACCTCCGTTCGCTTTCCTCGTCGCCTGATCGAGGAGAGGCGGATCACCTTCGTGCGCGTCGGCCGGAAGGTGCGTATCCCCAAAGCGGCTTTAGAGGCGTTCATCGCCGCCGGAGTGGTCCATCCGATCACGGCTCGTAGCGGCAGGGCCGCCTGATGGCCGAGAAGAAGAAGCGGCGGTTCGGTCGCGTTCGGAAGCTTCCGTCAGGCCGCTTCCAGGCGCGCTACGCGGGGCCTGACGGCGTCGATCGCCCGGCGCCCTATACCTTCACCACCCAGAAGGACGCGGAGCGCTGGCTCGTCCTCAAGGAGGCTGAGATCCAGCGGGGCGACTGGATGAGCCCAGAGGCTGGGAAGGTCCCCTTCGGCGTCTACGCGGCGTCGTGGATTGATGACCGGGTCCTCAAGGCCCGGACGGAGGGCTTGTATCGGAGCCTCCTCAAAAACCACCTCGCGCCGACTTTCGGCAACGTGAACCTTGGGGACATCAAGGACGCCGACGTGCGGCGGTGGCGCAAGGAACGGCTCGGCGCGGTGGGACAGTCCACGGTGGCCAAGGCGTATCAGCTCCTCAAGTCGATCATGAATACGGCTGTTGACGACGAACTGATTCGTAAGAACCCGTGCCGTATCAAGGGGGCCGGTGCCCCGGACACGCCCGAACGGCGGATGATACCGCTGGCGAAGGTTCTGGAGATCTTGGCCAAGGTGCCGGAGCGGTATCGGGCGCTCGTGCTTCTCGGCACGTTCACGAGTCTTCGTTGGGGTGAGCTGGCCGGCCTGCGTCGCCCGAACCTCGATTTAGACGAGGGGGTTGTGCGGGTCGTGAGTGAGCTGGCCGAACTCGACGGCGGCAGGCTCATGGAGGACACTCCCAAGTCCCGGGCCGGTCGTCGAGTGGTGACCATCCCGGAAGAGATCATTCCGGAGCTTCGCCACCACGTTGACCAGTTCGCCGAAGCGGGGGAGAACGGGCGTGTGTTCGTCGGCCCGAAGGGGGCATGGCTGCGGCGGTCGGGGTTCCGCCGGATCTGGAACGCGGTCCGCGCGGATGTGGGGCTCCCTGATCTTCACTTCCATGATCTTCGTCACGTCGGCAATACTCTCGCAGCCGCTTCAGGCGCAAGCCTCAAAGAGTTGATGGTGAGGATGGGCCACGCGAGCCCCCGCGCGGCGTTGATCTATCAGCATGCGACGCGCGATCGGGACAAGGTCATCGCGGAAGCGCTTGGGCAGGCACTCAAGGTCGCGAGGGATGGCGAGCCCGAGACGCGGCGGAAGCCGACAGCAGGGAACGGGCACGTTCGCCAGTCGGGCCGCGCAGAACAGGGAACGGGCACGCAACGGGCACGACCCCGAAAATAGTTCGTGAGAGCAGTAAGGCCCGGGTTGGGGATCACGTCCTCTACCTGGGCCTTCGTGGTGAGAGCGGACGACGGGAATCGAACCCGCGTAGCCAGTTTGGAAGACTGGGGCTCTACCATTGAGCTACGTCCGCGCGAGCCGGTCGCCGTCTGGTCTAGACTTCATCCGGTCGTCAGGACGTAAGCGTACCGGAGATTCCGAGTGCGCGAACGGCCCGGCGTTCCGGGGTGTAGCGCAGCTTGGTAGCGCGCCTGCTTTGGGTGCAAGAGGGCCTGATGTCAAGTTACCCCTTAGACCCCCCTTCCGACCTGCTGATATGAGTGCCGCGCCTGCGGACTTCTAACGGCGTGTTAGACGGCCTGTTGGAACCACGGGCGACCTCCATGAGCCGTGGCGTTTGGTGGAGGGCGGAGTTGCCGGTTGGAGTAGGTGCCTCGCCCGCCAGTTGAACAAGGGCGAGTCGAGCTGCCGGTCACCTGATCAGCAGGTGGCGAGCATCTCGGTCAGCGCGTCCCGCTCCGCGGCCTGGAGGGTGAGCGCGTAGGCGTGCTTCACCGCGATCCACGCCGAGGCGTAGGTGCAGCCGAAGCCGGCCAGGGGTGGTTGCCAGGTGGAGGGGTCCTGGTCGCTCTTGCCCTGGTTGACGTTGTCGGTGACCGCCCACAGCTGGGGCGTGGCCAGGTCGTTGGCGAAGGCACGTCGTTGCGCGGTGGTCCAGGCCCAGGCGCCGGACCGCCACGCTTCGTACAGCGGCACCATGTGGTCGATGTCGATGTCGGACGCGGCCATCCAGGTCGCGCCGTCGTAGGGGCTGTACCAGGTGCCGGAGGTGGCGGCGCAGAAGGCGTTGACGACGACGGCGCTGCCATCGCGCCGTAGCACGGTCTCGCGGGTGTTGCAGGTCCCGGAGATGGTGATCCAGTGCGGGAACAGCGTGCGGTTGTAGCTGTCCTGATGGGTCTCCTCGGCGACGACGAGGGCGTTGAGCTGGGCCGCGGCGGTGGCGGGGTCGGGGATTCCTGGCGGCTCGGCCCTCGCCGGCGCGGCGCCGAGTACGGTGAGCAGTCCAGCAAGTAGCACGGTCGCGAAGGATGCGGACGTGAAAGCGGTGAGTCGGGACACCGGGGCTCCTTCGGCCATCCGTCTCGGCCGGCGTCGGGCTGCCGGTCGGGGGCGAGTTGGACGGTTCGCCTCGACCATGACGGTCCCCAAGTGATCGCGCACCGGCTTTCACAGAAAGTGACGGATCAGTCACTCCACGGCCAGGGCGTGGGGGGGCGCCTCATGAGGCACGCCTGGCCCGCTCTCCGCGACGTTGGGCAGGCCGCCTAGCTGGTTTCCAGGCGCGGGGCTCACTAGAATCGCGCTGCCCGGTCGCACATGCACAGCGCCCGCTCCTCCGCGAGGGAGGGGCGGGCGCTTTCTGCGTGTCGGCGGCCGGGTGTGGTCAGTCTGGAAGCGCGTCGAGGATTAGGGGGATGGCGCCGAGCAGTGCGGCTACGGCCAGGACGAGTTTCGCCATGCCGCTGGGGGCGGCGGCGGTGGATCTCCTGATCGCGTAGGCGGCTACCGCGAGGGCGGCGAGGACGATACTCGCTTTCGCGGCTATGAGCAGGGTTGACTCCATTCGGTCTCCTAATATGGATTGCCGGGCTATTGCCGCCTCGTCCGTATTGCTGCGGTTGGTATCGGTCCGCATACGGTCCGCGATCGGCAGTCGCACTCTAACGGAGTGATCGTGAATGCGTATCAGGATCGCCGATCAATCGCATGCGGCCGCCAATGGATCGCCCTGACACCCTGGACAACCAGCGAGGAGACGCTATTGTCGCCCGGGAGCAGGGACCGATTGCCGGGCCTGCGCGTAGGGCGGGGCGCCGACCGGGGTGGTATCCGGGGAGCGCCCCGTCCGCTCATCGCGCAGGCAGAGACACGACCTTCGCCATGTCTGCCAAATTCACGACTCCGGCGAAGTCGTTCATGTCCGCAGACGAGGCTCTCGGCATCACCATGTCCCGCTTACGCCGCTACAAGCTGGACCGGCCGTAGCGGGATCGACCACCCGCTGTTACCGCGTCGATCGCCGTGATCGAAGGCGCCGCAGGCGATGGGATCCGCCGCGATCATGAACGGATCCGCCCGTTCCGGCGAATGCGCAACTGGCGTGTCGGCATCGAAGCCCGCATCAGCCACCTCAAGCGAGGATTCGAGCTCCGCCGCACCCGCCTACGCCGCCTCGAAGGCGCCCAGATCTGGGCCGGAGTCGGAAGCTTCGCCTATAATCTCCATCGGATGATCGTGATCACCCGATGTCCACTCGGCTGAAGCCGACTGGAGAGTGTAAGCCGGATCGGCAAGCATGCCCCCGCCTCACAGGCTGGCCATCAGCCCCCTGCTCAAAGCTTCAATGACCTCTTTTTCGGGAGCAAGTGGCTAGGCGACTGCCTCGGCGAGGTAGCCAGCGAGGTCGGTCTCGCGGAACCGTAGCTGCTTGCCGAGGCGAACGACGGGAAGCCTTCCGGCCTCGACTTGGTCGTACACCCAGCTCTTCTTGACGCCCCAGAGATCGCACAGTTGATCAACGTTGATGAGCCGCAGGCTCACGTAGTCGGCACCTTCGTTGGGGTCTCTGCTCAAGCTGCCCACCTTTCCGATCCCGATACGACCAGCGTGTATCCTCAGCACAAAAATATACTCATGTATATGAGCTGGTCAAGGCAGGTGTGCCTACCTTGTGCTGGATCAGACTCGCCGTGATGCGCCTGTGGTGGAAAGGGCGCGCCTGACAGGGGTGCTGCGCTCCGGATCTGCGCATTCGGTGCGACGAGATCCGCTCCTCAGGCTGTTATCGACTACCCGGCTCGGTGCTTCCCCTGCTCGGTGAGTGCAGGGAGTCCTTCAAGGGTGCGTGCGCGGTCGATCATGTCTTGGATTGTCTTCAAAGTTTCGTCGGAGAGGCCGGCCGCCCGTAGTGCGACCTCTTTGACCGCTTCGTCTCTGAGGGCGAGGTCGACCTTCGTCGCTGGGGCTGTGCCGCCGTCTTCGGCCTCGTCTTCGAAGAAGTACAGGACCGAGACGCCGAAGAAGGCCGCCAGCGCGGCGAGGTGTCGTTTGGTGGGGTTGTCCTTGATGCCCTTGCGGAGTTGCCAGACGTAGGCTTGCGAGATCACCTTTTCGCCGGCGGCGGCGTTGATCGCTTCGGCGACCTCTACGTTGGTGTACGGTTTGCCGCCCTTGGGGTAGACGGTCTGGAACAGGTGCTCAAGCCGGTCGGCGAGCGGGCCGGGTTTGGAAGGCGTGGTGCTCACGGGTCCTTCCCCTCCCTTGGGCGGACGGTCGGTGACGCGCCCCCTGCCGGACTGGTCATAGACTCCAGTACTCGACAATAGGGCGGCGTTTACGTGAGTACATCCTAGCCGGTGATGCGGGCGCCCGCGATGAAGGTCTTGTGCCGGTAGGTTCCTGGTGCCATGGAGTCGAAGCGCAGGTTGGCGCCGGTGAAGGGTGCGTTGAAGAAGCGGTGGTCGCCTGCGTAGATGCCGACGTGGGACGGGGCGCTGCCGGTGCCCGAGGTGCCTGGCCAGAAGACCAGGTCGCCTACCTGGAGCTGATCGTAGGGGACGTGCTTCCAGCGGCGGTCCTGGAACTGGGTGGCGGCGGTCCGGGGGAGCAGGACCTTGCCGCCGGTGGCCTGGTAGACGGCCCAGACGGTCAGGCCTGAGCAGTCGAAGCCCGGTTGGCCGCTTCCGTTGGAGTTCGTGCCTACCGAGGGCCCGTTCTGGTCGCCGCCGCCATACTGGTAGGCCATCCCGGTCCACTTCTGCGCTTGGGCGAGGATCGCCGCGCCGAGGTCGCCGGGTGGGACGACGGTGGGGCAGGCGGTCGCTTTCTCTGCGAAGGCTGCGACGATCTTCGTGGCGAAAGGCTCCCACTGCGCGTAGGCGTCGGGAGTGCCGGACTTCTGGACGGCTTGTGCGGCGTGCGCCAGAGGGATCGTCTGCCAGTTCGGTACCTTGACGAGCGCCGCGTAGAACTTCTTGGAGGCATGGACCGGATCGGTCAGCTGCTCGGGAGTGCCCCATCCTTGGGATGGCCGCTGCTGGAACAGGCCCAGGCTGTCGAGATCGCCTGGGGTTGTGGAGTTGCGGAGCCGGTCTTCCTGCATCGAGGTCGCGATGGCGATGACCGCCGCCCGGGCCGGCAGCTTGAGCTCGGCGGAGACCTGGTAGATGATCTGAGCGTTGCGGGCCTGGCCGTCGTTGAGGATCTCGCCGCGGCCGGTGTCCATGCCAGAGCCGGTGGTGCCGAAGCACGAGGAGTCCACGCCTGACGGGGGAGGACCGGGGGCGGTGCCTGCGGCAGAGCCGAGGGCGA
Source organism: Sphaerisporangium sp. NPDC051017 (assembly GCF_040683095.1). Taxonomy (NCBI): domain Bacteria; kingdom Bacillati; phylum Actinomycetota; class Actinomycetes; order Streptosporangiales; family Streptosporangiaceae; genus Sphaerisporangium; species Sphaerisporangium sp. NPDC051017. The sequence goes on along the minus strand of NZ_JBFBCI010000012.1, from coordinate 14,975 downwards.
TGCCCAGAACGAGCGTGAGGGGCGCGGCGACGGCCGCGACCACGGCACCGACGAGCTTGCCGCTCATAGGCGGACGCGGGAAAGCGAACGGACGCGGGGAAGCGGAACAGGGGTGATCGTGTGCATGTGATCTCCCTTGAACTCGCTGAGATCCGGGTCGGCGCGGGGAGCAACCAGTCTGTTTGCTACAGCAAACGAACCGGTAAGACGGTATTGGGCATCTCGGGCTGACGTCAACTGGGGCAAATGCGATGAGCCTGGTTGAGGCTGCCCTGTTTGCTGGCAGGCTTGCTCAGTTCAATGGAGGAGCTTGTCGGCCCTGGTGTCGGCCGGCTCGCGGGGAGGAGGGCCTGGTCCGCTGCCCAGTAGGGGCGCGGTAGCGGAGTCGAAGATCAGCGTGCACTCGGTTCGCGTGGCGCGCGCGAGGGCGGGCATCTGCGTCTTGGTCATGGATGTCGCATCGCTATTCGGTGGCTGAGCGTGGCACAAGCGGTGGCGACGGCTTCGCAGCGGCGCGCGCCATCGACCAGGCGGAGCCAGCGCACCTCGCCGCGCAAGTCGCTCCCACCGCGTGCCGGCCGTGAAGTCGGTGGTACGTAAGGCCGGCCATGGTGTCGCGCGCCGGCCGCGCAGGTGAGCCAGGCGGCCTCGATCGCGGCGTCGAGTTGCTCTCCTGCCAGGCCATGGCTGACCAGCTCGTCTCGAATCCAGCGATGGTCCTCGTCGGTCACGTAGCCGCGCAGGGCCAGCCGTGCGTCGCGGATCTCGATCGTGCGACGCAGCAGCCGGATGCGGAGATCGGCGAACGAGGTCAGGTCGGTGCGTCGGCTGGGTGGGGCGCCGAGGACGACGTGCGGCGTCGCGTCGGTGAGTTGCTTCCAGAGCGGGCGCAGCGCGTTGAGGTTTCGATAAGCCCAGCAGGCGTCGAGCGCGGCGCTGATGGCCAGAAGCGGCAGGCGCCACAGGGGGACGGTCCACGGGATGGTCCACGGGACGGTGATGAGGAGGATCTTCATTTCAGTCGCGCGGGGTTTGGCTCGGGCGCTGCCAGGCGTTGCTGAGCCGGGTCACCCAGCTACCAGAGTGGGGCGGTGAGACGCTGGCCCGTTCCAGGATCAGGGAGGAGAGGAGCTCGGCTTGAAGTTCGTTGTCGGTGGTGTAGATCCGCCGGCTCAGCCAGTGCCGCACTTTGCCGGGGTCCAGGTCGGGCAGTATCCCGGACAGGCTGAGGGCGTCGGCCACGTCGGAGGAGTGGCCAAGGAGCATGTGAGAGACCTCGTGCAGGATGATCGCGTCTCGATGCAGGGGGCTGGTGTCCTGCTCGTAGTAGATGCGATCGACGTGGTCGAAGCCGACCCACAGGCCGTAGGGGCATGACTCCGCGGTCGGGGTCATCTGGGCCGGTGTGAGGATCATCGGTTTGCCGCGGCGCTCGGACACCGAATCACAGAATGTGGTGATCTCGAAAGGATTCGGAATGGTCAGCTCGCGCAGGAGTTTCTCGCACTGCGCGCGGAAGCGCTTCAGATCGTTCAACCCGAACTCTCCTCGGTCAAACGGGAGTCTGGCAATGGGAGAGTAAAGGAATTTGGAGATCCTTTGGGGGCGGCCTGGGGGCTGCTGGCTGCGGAAACGCCGTGTGGTACGGGGATGTGGGGTCAGGTAAAACTTTACGGCGGGGTCGACAGACGGTGATTCACTGCCTGGGGTCGTCGTCCGGCAGGCCTTCGATCTTCCGGGCCTGCTCGACCATGCCCAAGATCGCTTTGAGGGTTTCGGGGGACAGGCCGGACGCTCGCAGAGCGAGTTCGCGCACGCCGCTGTCGCGGATCGCGGCGATCAGCGCGAGCTGGCTGTCGGTGCGCACGGCCACCTCGTCATCGGCGAAGTAGGTCACGTCGACGCCGAAGAAACGGGCGATGGCACTCAGCCGTTCGTAGCTGGGCCTGGTTTTCTCTCCCGTGCGCAGTTGTGACAGGTAGGCGGCTGAGATGATCGCCTTGCCGGCCTCTTCGTTGATCTGTCTGGCGGCTTCGCGGAGCGTGTACGGCCCGCGACCCTTGGGGTGCACGGTCTTGAACAGGTGGTCGAGTCGCTGCGCCAGCACGCCCGGTTCGCTGTCGATCATGTCAGGTGTAGCCCTCCGTCAGCTCACCAACGCAAGATCCAGCACTGTCCATAGTGTAGTGCTTGCTCCGGCAAAGCGAGTTGACCCTTTGACCGCTTGATTGTTTGCTGTAGTTGACAAGCCTCTTCGTGGGCGCGTATAACCGTTTCCGCGGCGTTCGTACGGAAACGTCGCAGGTCAAACCCCGTCCCCGCGCGATTCAGGCCGCTCGCGTGCCCGGTCGGCGGGCGGGCCCCCTACCCCCAAGGAGCCCGATTTGCCCCTTTCGTTGTCTCTGCATGATGGTGTTCACGCCGCGGTACAAGCGCTGGCGGCTGACATCGACAACCCCGCCCCGCAGGACCCGACCGCGGGCAGCAACGGCGTCAACCTTCTGCTGGCCTACGCCAAGTGGGGCGCCCTGATCGCCTGCGCGGTCGCCGCCGTCGTCTCCGGCGGGCTGATGGCCGTCGGAGCCCTGTCCAACCGGCCCGACCACGCCGACAAGGGCAAACGCGCCCTGGTGTGGAGCCTCGGCGGAGTCGTGGTCACGGCGATCGCCATTCCCATGGTGAACACGGTCTTCGGAGCCGCTTCCTAGCGGCCGGTGCGCAGACGACATGAGCAACACCTTCCTGCAGCGTCGCCGGCCGGCCTTCTACTACCTGCGCATGATCGTGCTTGGACTGGTCACGTTCGTGGCTGTCGGCCTGGTCATCCAAACGGCCCTGATGCCCAGCGACCCCCCGGACTACCGTGTCCCCGCGCCCGGCGCAGGGCCTGGGGATGTGATCGGCATCGACCAGAACGGCAAGCGGATCGGCTTCGGTGAGCACCCGCCGCCGTTGCAGCTTTTGCCGGGAACCCGGATGGTGCATGAGGTCTCGGTCGGTTACCCGCACTCGACGCTCGGTGCGGTCTCCGCCGCGGTGCAGTACTGGGGCCAGATCGCTTCCACGCTCGACCCCGCCCGCGCGGCGCAGATCGGCACCGTCATCGCCGATCCGGCGTGGACGACCGCCGCCGCCGAACTGTCGAAGGGACCGATCAACACCCGCAGGCGCCTGGGCCTGCCCACCAGCGGACCGGCTCCCGACGGCGCGTCGGTGCTGCTCACCCCGATGGCTTATCAGATTCGGCAGATCACGACTGACTCGGTGACCGTCCTGCTGCTGGGCTATCTCCAGACCACGCTGCCGGGCCAGGAGCCGCAAAACCGCATCGGCGTCTTCCCCTTGCGAATGCACTGGGCCGCCGGTGACTGGAAGGTCCCCGCCCCCACGCTCAGCGCGGACTACTCAGGCCTGCAGGCCGCACCCGGCTCCCCGGAGGCGGCCGCCCTGGGGTGGCTGCCGCTGACCTCGCCGTAAGTCAAGCCTCGTGACCACTCACCCCGGGCTGACAGGACAGGAGGTCTCCCATGCCATGCGATCTGCCTGATGTCCTGGGCTGCGCCGGCGACCTCGTCGGCGGGGGCGTCACCAGCATCGCCGGCAGCGCCTTCAACGCGGTCGTCCAGAGCTTTGTGTCGGCGGCGAACACCCTGCTGGAAGGCTTCGGGAAAGCGTTCGTCGCCATCCCGCCGGTCGATTTGACCTCTCCCGGGGTGCGCAGCGTCTACCAGATCTCCCTCAAGGTCGCCGGAGTGATCGCTGTTCTGCTGCTGCTGGGCCAGGTCATCAAGACGGCGATCACGCACGATGGTTCCGCCTTGGCCCAAGGGCTGATCGGCGTCGGGAAGGCTGCGCTGGCGTTCATGTTGACGCTGGTGATCGCGGGGACGTCTCTCAAAGCGGCCGACGAGATCACCAACTACATCGTGGTGCGGAGTTTTGGCAGCACCCGGGCTCTCACCGCCAGGATCACCAGCCTGATTCCGTGGTCCTCGCCGGCCACGGCGGGTGCGCTGATCCTGCTGCTGGCGGTTGTCGGGATTCTGCTCACGCTGGTGCTCTGGTTCGAACTGCTGCTGCGTAACGTGGCCATCGTCGTCTTGGTGGCGACCTCGCCGATCGCGGCAGCCGGGCAGGTCTCGGGGTTCACCACCTCCTGGTGGACCAAGTTCGCGGTGGCCACGGTTCAGCTGATCATCCTCAAACCGGTCATCGCGCTCGTCTTCGCGCTGGGATTCGGGATGACCGGCAAGAGCGAAGACATCCAGTCCATTCTGGCCGGGATGCTCGTGCTGATCCTGGCGGTCTTCGCCTGGCCGGCCATTGCCCGTTTCTTCTCCTTCGCCAGCGTCGCGGTCGGCGGCAGCGCAGGACTTGGAAGCCTTGTCGGTTTTGCCGCCGGACGGGCCGGCGGCGGGGGGCCGGGCGGGGGCGTACCGACCGGTATCGATCCTGATGAGTTCAGCCAGGCGTCCGAGGCCCGGACCATGGCCTCTTTCGGGCAGTCCGGTGGTGGTGCATCAGCGGCCGGGGGCGCCGGGGGGTCTGCGGCGGCCGGGGCCGGTCCCGCGGCGGTTGCCGTCGCGGCACTCCGCGGAGCGCAGAAGGCGATCAACAGCCTCAGCGGTGGCATGGACCAGATGGCGACCCACGCGGGAATGGGCGGGCGACCGGCCGGCTACGCGGCCGGAGTACCGCCTTACGCCGGACAGGGTCGTTACCGGCGCCCGTACGGCGCAGGTACCTCTGCCCCTGGCAGCGGCAGTGCAGGCGGCACGCCCCCCGCTCCGGTGCCTGGCTCCGGCGCGCTGGGGAAGGGGGAAGACCATCAGGGATCATCGCAGGCTGAGCCACCCCTGCCGCAGGCGTCGGCTGCGGAACGGCCGGCTGATACTCCGGCCGAGCAGACCGCACCCCAATCCCCTGCCCTGCCGGATCAGCCTGCTCTGGCAGAGGCCCTTCCAGCGCCGCCGCGGCCGAAGGCGACCCCTGCCGGTGACGGTCATGACCTTGAGGGAGGCGTGGCATGAGTGCCGGTACCGGTGGCGGTACGCCGTCCTCGCGGACGTATTTCGGCTGGCAGGAGGAGAAGGTCGCCTTCATTCTCGGGGTGAGTGGGCAGCGTGCCGCGATGCTCGCGGTCGCTGTGCTTTCCGCCGCCTGGCCGCTGGCCGTCTCCGACATCAGGAAAGGCCTGCTGTGCTGGCCGGTCGCCGGTCTGCTGATCGCCCTGGCGTTCGTCCGGATCGCCGGTCGGACCGTCGATGAGTGGATCCTGGCCGCCGCCTCCTACGGACTACTGCGGTCCCGAGATCAGAACAAGTTCGCCAGTGCCGCGTTCGCTCCGAGGTCCACAAGCCGTCCTGCCGCGCCTGCGCCGATGGACCTGCCCGGCATTTTGGCGCCCGTGACCATCTTGGAGGCCGCCTTCGGTAACGCGGCCACGATCGCGGTGGCGCACAACAGCTACGAGCGGACCTTCACCGCGGTCGCACGGATCGGCTTCCCGGGGATCGGGCTGGTCGACTCCTCGCGCAGAGATCTGCGGGTCGCGGGGTGGGGCGGTTTGCTGTCGGGGTTGTGCACCGAGGGCAACCCGATCGTCCGGGTGCAAGCGCTGCAGCGGCTGGTCCCCGAATCGGGGGCGGCGCTGCGCCGATGGCACGCCGACCACCTCTCAGACCAGGCGCCACCTCTCGCGCGGGAGATCACCGCGATGCTGTTGGCGACCTCGACGTTGGCGACCTCGCAGCGTGAGGCGTTCTTGGCGTTCACCATGGACCACAAGAGGGCAGCGTCGCAGATCAGGGCCGCCGGTGGTGGTACGGCAGGGGCCGCGACCGTGCTGGTCCGTCAGCTCAAGGCGCTTACCTCGGCCATCGGCGGTGCCGATCTGCAGGTGGAAGGCTGGCTCGATCCACGGGATCTGGCCGAGGTGCTGCGGACCGCGTTCGACCCCCACTCGGCTCGTGTCCTGGCCGACCAGCGTGCCGGGGCGATGGCCGCTGCCACAGTGGGCGTCCGCCACAAGGGTGTGCCGGGGGTGGATCCGGCGCTGGCGGGGCCGGCCGCCGCCGAGGCCAAGCCCGGCTCCTACGCCCACGACGGCGCTCACTCGGTCAGCTATGTGGTGCACGACTGGCCGCGAAACCAGGTGTACTCCACCGCGCTGGCGCCCCTGCTGGGGGAGAGCGATCACCGTCGTGCTTTCTCCTTGCACGTCGAGCCCCTCGGCCCGCGCAAGGCGGAACAGGAGGTGATGCGCGAGCGTACGGCCCGCGATGTCGCGATCAGGATGCGGCAGCGTACCGGCCAGATCGTTCCCGAGCACGAGCAGGCCGCCCTTGACCGTGCCCGCTCCCAGGACCGCGAACGTGCGGCCGGTCACGGACTGGTCCGCTTCTCGGCATACGTCACGGTCACCGTCACCGATCCCGCCGACCTGGACGACGCCTGCGCGGCACTGGAAGCCGACGCGGCGGCAGCACGGATCTCCATCCGCCGCATGTGGATGGCCCAGGACGTCGGGTTCGCGCTCGGCGCCCTGCCGCTGGGCATGGGCCTGCCCCGGAAGAGGTTGTGAGTATGGGCCTGCGCAAGAGGAACAGCGCTGCTCTGCCCGCCTTCGACCTGGCCGATGTGCTGGGAACTCCGGCCGCCCCTGTGGCCAAGGCCGGCGGCAACCGGGCCGGGAAGGCCGAGCGCCGTCGCCAGGATGCGCTCGCGCCGCGGCGCGGTCATGCCCACCCCTTCGGGGGACGCGCTCCCCGATTCCCGGCGATCCCTGTCTTCCGCGGGAGCACCGGCCAGGTGCAGGGCCTGTACCCGTGGCTGTACGGGGCGAGCATGCCGCCGGTCGGTGTCTACGTCGGCGTCGACTGCCTGTCCGGCGGCGCGTTCGCCTGCCACCCCATCGAATGGCTGCACCGGGGCCTGATCTCCAACCCGAACATGCTGATCACCGGGGTGCCCGGCGCGGGCAAATCCGCCACGATCAAAGCCCTCATCACCCGGCTCAGCGCGTACGGCGTCAAGACCTTCGTACTCGGCGACATCAAGAACGAGTACGCGCCCCTGGCACGCGCGTTCGGCGTCGCACCGGTCGAACTCGGCCCTGGCCTGGGAACCCGGCTCAACCCGCTGGACGCCGGCCCGCTCGGCGAGAACCTGCCCGCCGACGGCGAGCAGCTGCGCGAGCGGCTGGAGGAGATCCACCGCCGCCGCATCACCCTGCTGTCCTCGCTGCTGGTCATGCGGCTGGGCGGCGACCTCACCCCAACGGAGGAGGCGGCGATCAGCTTGGCGATCAAACACGCCTCCGGGCAGGCCGCCGGCGCGAGCACCCTCAAGGACCCGACCATCCCGCAGGTGTGGCAGCTCCTGCGCGACCCGCTGCCGGAGATGGCCACCGAACTGCGGGTCCGCGGCGATGACGTGGGGGAACTGCGGGAGATGGTCCGGCGGGCGACCGACGCCCTCGGCAACATGGTCCGCGACTCCCTTTCCGGCCTGTTCGACGGACCCACCAGCGTGCAGCTCGACTTCAACGCCCCGATCCAGACCGTCGATCTGTCCCGTATCGACGGCCGCGGGGACGAGACCGTCGCCATGACGCTCGCCTGCGTCTCCTCCTGGGGCCAGGCCGCCATCGACGAACCCGGCGGACCCGTCCGCCTGGTCGTCCGCGACGAGCTGTGGCGCGCCATGCGCGTCCCCGCCATGATCCGCAAAGTCGACTCCGACCTTCGCCTGTCCCGCGCCCAGGGCACCATCCAGGTCCTGGCCACCCACCGGCTCGCGGACTTCGAGGCGGTGGGGCCCGAGGGCTCGCAGGAGGTCACGATCGCCAAGAACCTGATCGCCAGCTGCGACGTGCGCATCTGCCTGCGGCAGGACACCGCCCCGCTGGCGATGACCCGCGATGCGATCGGGCTCACCGACACCGAGTGCGCACACATCGCCTCCTGGTCCGGCGAGCAGATCGGCCGGGCGGTCTGGAAGATCGGCCGCACCGCCAGCCACGTCGTCCAGGTCGTCCTCACTCCCGTGGAGCGCCGGCTCTACTGGACCAACGAGCGCATGGCCGTCTGACATGGCACGAAACGAGACCATCGCCGGCCGCGGCGTGTTCGACGGCCCTGCCGACTACCTGCTGTTCGGTGCGCTCGGATGCATCGTCGTCGCGGTCGTGGGGGTCTGGCTGACCGGGCAGATCGCCGGACTGGTATTCGCCTTCTCCTGGCCCGACACCAGCCTGGGCGACTCCCTATCGATCCTGCAACGGCTTCCCCACCACCTGTCCGACCCCAAGCAAGCCTGGCCGGCCTCGGCACGCGACTCCCTCCCGGGCTGGCCCGGATTCCTGCTCTCGGCCCTGATCACCTTCACCGGCCTGGCGACCGCGGCCGTTGCCGGTATCCGCCGGGTCGCCGGCGGGCGTTCCCAGCGCGGGTTCGCCTCCCGCCGCCACTTGGCCCGGGCGATGTCGGAGAAAGCGGTCCTTATCCGGGGACCGGTCGTCCGCCCGAGCTTGGCAGGCACCGGGTACGCGGTGGAAGAGGTGGGAGTGCGGCTGGGCCGCGCCAGGTCCGGCGGCATGCCGCTGGCCATCAGCTCCGAGTCGTCGGTCCTGGTGATGTCCGCGCCCCGTCAAGGCAAGACCAGCATGGTCATCATCCCGTGGCTGCACCGCTGGCCCGGTCCTGCTCTGGCCACCTCGGTCCGCAAAGACGTCGTCGAGGCGACCGCGCTGCTGCGCGCCGAAGGCGGCCGTCCCGTGCTGGTGATGGCGCCCACCGGGATGATCCGCTGGCCTGACCTGGTGCGCTGGTCACCGACCTCGGGTTGCGAGAACTTCGAAAAGGCCCGCATCCGGGCTGACGTCATGGTCACGGTCGGTAAGACCGGCAGCAACCAGGACTCCGGCAACGCGGCCTACTTCGGTATGACGGCCACGAATCTGCTCGCGGGCTGGCTGCACGCCGCCGCCTTGTCCGGCGGTTCCACCGACGATGTCCTGCGCTGGGCGCTGGATGAGCGCCTCGACCAACCTGTGAAGATCTTGCGCGACCATCCCGCCGCGGCGCCGGGCACCGCCGCGATGCTCGATGCCGCCTACCGGTCTCCTGAGGGCACCCGCTCGAACCTGTGGACCACCGTGCAGACGGCGGTGGCACCGCTGCTGGCCCCCACCGCCCGCGCCACCTTCACCCCGGCGGCGGGGGAGGGCATCGACCTGGAAGTCTTCCTCAAAGTCCGCGGCACGATCTATCTGCTGGTCTCGGAGAAACAGGCGACCGACCTGGCGCCGCTGATCTCGGCGTTCGTCGACGAGCTCACCGAGACCGCCAAGAGGCTCGCCGACGCCTCACCCGGCGGCCGGCTCGACCCACCGCTTGGCCTGATCTGCGACGAGGTCGCCAACGTCGTCCCGCTCCCGCACCTGCCCGCCCTGATGTCGTACGCGGGCGGATCGGGCATCTTCGTCGTCGCCGTGCTCCAGAACATGGCGCAAGCCGAGAACCGGTGGGGCCGCGAAGGCGCGGCCATGCTCTGGGGCGCCTCCACCGTCAAGATCGCCCTCGGTGGTCTGTCCGGTGACGAACTACGTGACCTGTCCGCGCTGGCCGGTGAGCATCGCGAACTCCTCACCACCCACCAGCGTGGCAGCACCGGCCACACCATCCAGTCCACCTTGCACGACCGCAAGACCCTTCCGGCGGAGGCGATCCGGACCCTGTCCGAAGAACACCGCGAGGCGCTGGTCATCCACGCCACCACCCCCGCCGTGCTGGTGCGGATGACCCGCCACTACGAAGGCCCCGACCGCGACGCCTACGCCCGCTCAGTCGCCGCGGCCACCCACATGATCACAAACGCCATCCCGTACACCACCAGCGTCACGACAACCGCCGCGGGCAAGGACGGAACCGAAAATGACCGAGACGCCTAAGCAGCCGGTGAAATCTCAGGCGGCTGTCCTGCTGAAGTCCTCGCTGAACAAGGGCTACCGCGACCAGCACCTCAGCCGTGGCAAGCGTCGTGACCGTCCCACGGCCAAGCCCACCCGGCGCCTGATGGAGTGGCACCGGATGGATCCCGGCGAACGGCAGGCCAACTGGGCGCGGCTGCGGGCCTGGGCGACCTGGCTGCACGACCGTTACGAACTCGGCGTCGAGGAACGCCTGCCGCGCTGCTGGGCCCAGCATCCCGGCCTGATCGAAGAGCTGTGGGCGCTCAAAGCCTGGCGTGAAGAGATCTATGACGCCAAGCAGCCGTCAGGGCAGGCCGCACGCTACTGGCACGCCGAGCTCCGTCAGACCATGCACGCCGCGATCACCTTCTACGCTGCCGGCTGCCGCGCCGGGCACCGCGGAGCCGACGGCCTGGCCGCCGAGGACGCCGCTCTCCAACAGCGCTGGGCCACCGCGGATCCCGCCGCGGGCATCCCTGCCGGCATGCTCCAGGCCGACGATGCCGCACCGGGCCGGTCGGACAGCTACCTGTTCCTGACCGCCGCCACCATGACCACCCACCACGAGCAAGCCGCGGCCGTCCCCCTGGGCACGACGGTCACCGACTTCCTCCACCATGACGGCTCCTGGTGGACCCCCGGCCAAGGCGGCTGGCTCCGGATCATCGATCCCCACCTCGACCGCCGCCTCAACCAGCGATCCGCCGCCCTGGCACTCGCCGATCGCAGCGTCGAGCGCCACAGGGCCTTCAAGGCCACCGGCCGGGCGGCGAAAGGAATCGCCTGATGTCGCCCTTAACCGACCCAGCCACACTCACGCCGCGCTCACAACGACCAAGAGCGCCGCGACCTGGAGCCTCCCTTTTAGGAGGTCACACAACGATAGGAAGCTCCCCGACCATGCCTGATCTCGTCCACCGGACCGAACAAGAGCTCCTCGGCGCGCTGATCTACGATCCGAGTCTCGTCAACGACGTGCCCTACCTTCTTCCCCGGCATTTCCAGCACTCCGATCACCAGGCCATCTTCGCGGCGTTCCTCGACATCTACGCCAACGAACCCGGAATCTGGGGTGCGACGATGGCCGAACGGATCAATCTCCAGATCGGCCAGTCCAGTATCGACCAGACGCGGCTCACCGGCCTTGTTCTGTCCAGCCCCGATCTCGCCTCCGTCGCCGTCTACGGCCGCATGATCCAAGAAGCCGCGCTGCGTCGCGAACTCCTCAGCCACGCCGACCGCCTCACCCAAGCCGCCGGAACCGTCCGTGGCATCGACCCGGAACTGGACCACTTCGCGCTGCTGTCGGACGCCCTGCGCTCCAACGCGGTCCACTTCGACACCAGCCTCACCTATGAACTGGCGGTACAGGCACCGCGCCAGGACCTGCGGACCCTGCGCGAAGAAGCACTACTGGCCGATTTGATCCAGCATCCCGAATACCTACACGAGGTGGCCGCCTGGCTGGATCCCGAGGTGTTCACCAGCCCCGACCGGCGCAGCATCTACGAAGCCATCATCGCCGTCGACCACTACGGCGAGCCGGTGCAGGAACTCACCCTCTCCTGGGAACTCGCCCGCGCTCGATCCGCCGACCTCACCCTGGCCGGCGAACCCATCGACAGCAGGTTCGACGCCACCCCCGCGGCTCCCGGCTACCTCGCTCGCCTGGCGGTCACCGCAGTCGAGGCAGGCGTCTCCATCGAGCTCGGACGTGACCTGCTGGCCGACCACAGCCGCGCCGAACTCGCCGCCGGAGCCGCCCGGATCACCGTGAACGCCGTGAACGCCGTGACAATCGCCCACCAGCCCGCCGCGCATCGGACCCTCCGCCACGAACGCGGCTTCGCACAGGACCACAGCGCGCCGCTTCTCACACCACCCGATCAAACGCTCGGCCTCGACGGCCCCGAGCTGCGCCAGTAGAAGGAGCCACCCAAACCATGTCGCTCCCCAAGCGCCCCGCAGACCAGCCGTCCACCGCCGAACCGGACACCCAGCCAATGATCATCAGTCACGCGGAGATAAACCGGGCCTTCGACCAGGGCCTAGTGACGCCGCTTGGCCAGACCATCGCCTACGTCGTCCGCTATCAGCACACGTGGTGGATCCATTTCGAGAAGGGATGGATCCGCAGTGACAAGCAGCTCGCCGACATGCTCGACGCCGAAGCCGCACGCATCACCGCTCAGGACACCATCGTGGCCCGCAAGGCCGCGATCCGTGCGGCCACCCGGCCCGACCCGCAAGAACGACTGAACCCGACCTGACGGCAACCTGCGATACGTCATGCCGATCCAAATTCAGGAGCGCTGATCTGTGTGTTGAGAGACGATCCCGCCGTACTGGAGCAGCTGTGCCGAGCGTACGGTGATCATCTCTACGACTATTGTCGTTCCCTGCTGCAAGACGACGATGCCCTGTCGGCCACGGTGGGCGCCCTTCACGGGGCCATGGCCCACACCGGCCGGTTGCAGGACGCCAGGCATCTGCGGGCCTGGCTGTACTCCCTGGCCCGCGCCGAATGCCAGGCCAGGCTCGCCGCCGTCACCCACACCCGCTCATACACCCGGCAGGGACGCGGCGGGGCTCCCGAGCTGGCGGCCGAAGTGCTGGCCTGCCTGGAGTCGCGAGAGCGGGAGATCCTCGATCTCACCGCGCGCCACGGCCTGACGCCCGATGAAGCCGCCCGGGTACTGGACATCCCGGTGGACGCGGTGGAGACGGCAGCACGCCTGGGCAGGCGCAATGCCGAGCAGTGGCTGGCGGCCGTCATGGACGCCAGGCGCGCCACTCCGCGGTGCCCGCTACTGGCCGACCTGGTGACCTCGTGGGTGGAGTCGCCGACGCGGCTGTTGCGCGCCCACATCAGCCGGCACGTGCGCTCCTGCAAGCACTGCCAGGCCACGCCGACCAAGGCATCCATCACCACGCTGCTGTCAGCCATGCCCATCAGGACAAGTCCCGCTCCATTGCAACGGCAACGACTGTCCGCCGGCGCCGGCGCCGGCGCTTCGGTCACCGCCGCGGAGACCCGCACCGAAAGCTGGCACCCCGACGGGTTCCCCGTGCAGCCCGACGCGCTTGAGGACCCCCCGCCCCCCAAGGAACCGTTGTCGGTCGAGGAAGGCTTCACCCCCGAACGGCCCGATGACAAGCAGCCGCCCGCGGATTTCTGGGAACACGACCCGCAGGCCGCCGACCCCGAAAGCCGCATCCGGTGGGGCCGCGTCAGCCTGGTCACCCTGGTATCGGTGGCGTCGGCAGCTGTGATCTGGACGCTGCTGTTCAATCCCGGCAACAGCAGGAAGACGATCAACGTGGAGGCGGCCGGAGGAACGGTCGCGGTCACGGCCGGCGAGCCGCTGCCACCCCTGGCCGCCCCTCCGCCCCCACCCGCGGACGCCCGCAGGCTGGCAGACGTCGGTGCACCCAGCGGCACGGCCACGCCGAAGACCAACCAGCGCCGCGCGAGCAGGCTGAACAGCTCCGCGCCGCTGCCGCCGCCGTCCCACCGATCAACCCCGTCAACCAAGCCGACCGGCGAACCCAAGCACAACGCCTCCCCATCGGCTAATAGCGGCCCGAACGACCCTCCGCCTCCGCCTAGGACATCGCAGCCCCGCTCATCCCCGAGGCAGACCTCGCAGCCGCAGGCCAGCACGCCCCCGCCCCCGCCCCCGCCCCCACCGCCACCGCCATCGTTCTCGGCGTCCACCACCTCGGTGAATCTGGGCACCGGCCGGGGGGGAACGGTGACCGTGCACAGCCAGACCGGATCGATCAGCTGGCAGGCGAGTGGCGCCGAGGTGAGCGCGTCACCCGGCAGCGGAAGCGTCGCAGACGGCCAGAGCTCGACCATCAATTTCTCGCTCCAGGTCGCAGTGGGCCACACCGACGACTGCGGCAAGCCCTTGACCACATATCTGTCGATCTTCTGGTCCGGTGACAACAAGGGAACCAAAGGCTCCGGGACCACCGGCGTCACCATCACCTACACGAAGCCCTGCCCCAAGCCCCTCTAGCAACAAAGAGAGACACCTATGCCCCGACTTCGTAAACGCGAATGGATCATCGCGCTCATCGCGGTGCTGTTCACGTTGACCATCGGCATCCCCACCGGCATGGCCCTGGCGGATCCCGGCCAGAGCACCGGCGTCAACAACCAGTGCGACGACATCCTCGGCACCGGAACCCCCGAGTTCATGTACTGCTCGTGGATGGCCGAGACGCCCAAGGATGCCCTGAACGTCCTCGACTTCTGGTCGTACAACGACGGCCAGCGGCTCAAGGAAGCCGTGCCCTACCCCAGCCCCGTCCTGTTCTGCAAGGACAAGAGCAACAAGGGCCCCGGCATGCAGGGCTGCGCCGACTCCGACCAGGTGCTGTGTAAGTACGACCAGAGCGCCGGGAAGTACCTGTGCAAGGACACCGAGGGCAAGCCGACGAACCCGCCCGCCAAGGCATGTCTGGGCGGTGAGTTCGACTGCACGCGCGGCAACGGTTCCACGACCTCGGGAGAGGCGAACGGCACCCCCGCGCCGACGGCGACCGGCGGCGCGCGGACCGGCGGCGACCCGAGCGCCGGTCCGCTCGCCGCCAGCCAGGCGCCGAACGCCGAGGCCTCGGCGTCACCGGACGGCTCCGGGCAACTCGCCACGCCGGACGCCCAACCCGACACTCAGGCCGACCAGCAGACCGAGCCCCAGAAGCAGCAGGTCAACCGGCAGCGGTCCGAGCCGCAGGGCTGGCAGCAGACCGAGCAGCCCGAGCCGACCACGTCCGCCAAACCGCAGCCGACGACCCCCGACAAGCAGGTGCTGACGCCTCCGGACGACGCGACCGGCCAGGCCGCCGCCGCGGCCGTCAAGCTGGGCATGCGCGTGTGGATCGAGAGCGAGCTGGCTCCGGCCTGGACCGCGGGCAAGGACCAGTTCGACGCCGCGGTCGCCACCCTGGCCGCGCAGGCGAGCAGGCCCGGCGTCGTGGGCGTGAAGTTCGC
>NZ_JBFBCI010000011.1:0-157353 GCF_040683095.1 Sphaerisporangium sp. NPDC051017 | reverse complement strand
GCGAACAGGATGGCCGAGTCCAGCGGCTCGGGCGGAGGGTCGTACGCGCCGCCCGCCGAGGCCGCCCCGAGCTCCAGCGCCTTCGCCGAGGCCACCGCGACCGCCGGACAGCTCTCCTTCCACCTCGACCCCGGGCTGGCCAGCGCGGTAGGCGGGTACACCGAGGCGCAGTTCAAGGCCGACATCCAGGCCCTGCACGCGCGCGGCAAGAAGGTGATCCTCTCGGTGGGCGGCGAACTCGGCCGCGTACAGGTGGCCAGTTCCCAGGCGGCGACGGCGTTCGCCGACAGCGCCTACGCCCTGATGCAGACCTACGGGTTCGACGGCGTGGACATCGACCTGGAGAACGGGCTCAATCCGACCTACATGGCCGAAGCGCTGCGCAACCTGCGTGCCAAGGCCGGGGCCGACCTGATCATCACGATGGCGCCGCAGACGATCGACATGCAGTCGACCGGGGGGAGCTACTTCCAGCTCGCGCTGGCCATCAAGGACATCCTCACCGTCGTGCACACCCAGTTCTACAACTCCGGCTCGATGCTGGGCTGTGACCAGGCGCAGGCTTACAGCCAGGGCACCGTGAACTTCATGACCGCGCTGGCGTGCATCCAGCTGGAGAACGGGCTGCGTCCCGACCAGGTGGCCCTGGGCCTGCCGGCCGGGCCGGGCGCGGCCGGTGGCGGGGTCGTGGCGCCGTCCCTGGTCAACAGCGCGCTGGACTGCCTGGCCAAGCGCGTCAACTGCGGCACGTTCGTCCCCCCGCGCACCTACCCGGGCATCCGCGGGGCGATGACCTGGTCGATCAACTGGGACGCGTCCAACAACTGGAGCTTCTCCCGCACGGTCAAGCCGCACCTGGCGACCCTGCCGTAGCCCCTGGCCGGCCGGGTGGTGGTGCGCCCGCGAGCGTCGAGGCCGTACCCGCGACCCCGGGTGC
This sequence comes from Sphaerisporangium sp. NPDC051017, assembly GCF_040683095.1. Lineage (NCBI taxonomy): Bacteria > Bacillati > Actinomycetota > Actinomycetes > Streptosporangiales > Streptosporangiaceae > Sphaerisporangium > Sphaerisporangium sp. NPDC051017. Next base: position 156,416 of record NZ_JBFBCI010000011.1, on the reverse strand, counting down.
GGCCTCGGCCCATGCGCGGCGCGGGGTTCAGCCGGCGTCGGCCGGGGCGTGCCGCAGCAGGCGCTCCACCCGTGACAGGGTCTCGCGGACGTTGTCCTCGGATGTCGTCTCCATCGCCTGCTCCACCGGCAGCCAGCGCAGCGGCGCCGAGGCGTTCTCCGGCCGCGCCGCCTCGGGCGTGCCGGTGCGCAGGAGGTAGCGCAGGTCGGCGTGCTCGTGCGCCGGTTCGTGCCCTCCGGCGGCGACGGGGACGATGGCCAGGTGTATCAGGGAGGATCCCGGCCACAGGGTGAGGTCGGCCAGCCCGGTCTCCTCCTGCCCCTCGCGCAGCACGACCTCCAGCGGGTCGCTCTCCCCCGGGTCTGCGTGCCCGCCGACCTGCAGCCAGGTCTGCTGGCGGGCGTGCCAGCGCAGCAGCACCCGGCGCGTGGCCGGGTCGGCGATGACGGCTGACACCGTCACGTGCAGGGGTGTGGCGCGGCTCCATGGGTCACCGCCGGTGGCCAGCAGTGCCCGTAGGCGCTTCAGGTCGGCGGCCTCCTGCGGCGTGGACGGCCGGTACCCCGCCAGTGCCTCGTTCAGTGGTGTCCCGGCGGCCCCGGTCATCTCGGCGTTCCGTACCACTCCCCCAGCCCCTGCTCTTCTCGTATCGGCGATCCGCCCGTGGCGGTCTCGGCCGAGAGACTTCCACACCGTGCCCGGCCCGGGCAACGGGATTACGCGCGGCGCGGGGGGATCCGGCCCCCCGGGGCGTATTGGAACGGGGATTGGCGGTAGGCGCTGAGGATGGCAGACCAAGCAGGTCCGAAAGGGCAAGGGCCGGTGAGCAGGTGTTCGGCGAGGGCGGCACCGGTGCCACGGGGTCGTGCTCGGGAGTGCCTGCGCCGCGGGCGCCTCAGCGTGTCCGTGCTGAGGCGCCCGCGGGGAGATCTCAGGAGGCCGTTTCCATTCCGAAGAAGTGGAGATAGCCCGAGGCCGGCTTGGGCAGCTGGACGATGTCGATGGTCTTGTTCGGGTCGATGGGCACCGAGGTGGAGAAGAGGTAAGTGCTCACACGATCCAGGCCTGACGCGCTGTTGCGGTAGGTCATCTTCGCCACGACGCCGTTGCCCGGCAGCGCGCTGGCGCGGCCGCCGTTCAGCGTCCAGTCGCTGAAGGAGAGCGTGTACGTCTGGGTCGTGCCGTCGGTGTACGTGATCGTGCCCGTGCCGGTCGAGGGTCCGTTGGAGGACGAACCCAGGAAGGCGAGCTTCGAGCCCTTACCGGAGAACTCGACCTTCTGCCCGGTGGAGTTGACGTTGTCCTCGACACCGGCCGGCAGGTTCGGCCAGGTGAAGGTGGCTCCCTCTGCCGTGACGGTGGTTCCCGGGATCAGGCCCTGCGCTGCGAGCGCCTGAGCGGAGTAGCTGTGGCGGGTCGTGTCGAAGCCTCCCACGGAGGTGTTCTTGTCGTCGGTGATACCGGGGTTGTCGAACGCCGCGGCGAGAGAGGCGTACGGAACGTCGATCGAGCCGGTGCCCTCGTCGCTGACCTTCGCGTTCCTGAAGGTGGCTTCAGCGGACAGTGCGTACAGGCCGGACGTCGCGTCCGCCGGGGCGGTGACGGTCCAGGTGGTCTTCACCGACTGGCCGGGCTTGACCGAGCCGAACGTGGCGGGCGAGGTGGCTTCGGCCGTCCAGCCGCTCGGCACGGTGAGGTCGACGGAGGCCTTCGACAGCGCCAGGGGGCTGCTGTCGTTGGTGTAGGTGGTGGTCACGGTGGCGGTGGCGCCGGGCTTGACGGTCGAGGGTGTGTCGACTGTGAGCGAGTGGGGCGTGTTGTAGCCGGGCACCAGCCACTTCTGGTTGATCGTGCCGTCGCAGTTCCGGAGTTCCGCCGGGGTTCCGTTGGCGACCTTGGAGCCGGGGACGGTGAGGCATCGGCCGGATGCCGGGTTGAGCAGGGAGCCGTCGGTGCCGGGCTGCCAGGTCTGCGCGGGGGTGCCGTCGCAGTCGGCGAGTTCGGCCTCGTTCCCGTTCGGGGTGGCGGCCAGGCACTTGCCGGACTGGCGGATCGTGCCGTCCGCGTGCCTGATCCACTGCTGGTCGGCGGCGGCTTCGCAGTGCCACAGGCCGAGCGTGTCCGCATGCCCCTGACCGGTCTGGTGGTTCTCCAGGCATCGCCCGGCGCCCTGCAGGCGCTCGGTGGTGGACAGGTCCCACACGTCGGTGATCGTCGAGATGTCCGCGTCGGCGGTGTGGTTGATGTGCTCCAGGCCGTACATGTCCAAAAGCGTGCGCAGCACGCTGCCCAACCACCTCGCCATGGCCCCGGCCGACACCGGCGAGCCTGCATCCGACCCGGACGTGATCCTCGACCTGCCCGGCCTGCTGGCCGACCACCTGCGCACCATCGGCGACGAAGCCGTCCGCCAGGCCCTCGCGTCCGGGCAGATCATCCGCTGCGGCCACGGTTATTCGGTTCGCCTCGCGGCCCCGCTTGCGCTCCACCGCGCCGCGCTGGAGCAGGGCGCCGCCCTCGCTGACGGCGCCGAACCGGCCGAGCGCAAAGCGCACCGAACCTACGCCGCCCGCATCACCGCCGAAGCCGACCCCGGCCAGCGGCGCAGTCCGCGCTGAGCGCTCCGCCGCGGCTGGAGTTATCTGGGGTTGTTGGTCACTTCTCGTAGGTCAGAGCGTGATGATCTTTTCTGGCACGTAAGGCACGTTGGCAGGCGCTGGAGGCACGTAATCGGGCCCGGCTCAGTGCCGCCGGAGCCGACCCCGCCCTGTCGGGAGAGCTTCGAGCGGGCCCGCCGAAGTCCATCGTGGTTCGCGCCTGGGACAGCCCGGTAGCCACGCCAGCCGCCGATCTCAGGCACCTCTTTGCTGCCGCATACTGATCTCGCCAGCCCTCTCGACGATTGACGGGGTTACGACGACGGCTTGCCCGGGCTCTCCCTTTCAGGCGCCGGCGCCGCCGTCCACCGGCATGATCGCGCCGGTCACCATCGAGGCCCGGTCGCTGAGCAGCCACGCGGCCGCCTCGGCCACCTCACGGGGCTCGGCCATGCGGCCGAGTGGGGTCGCCGCGTTATTGCGCTCGACGATGCCCGGGGATACCGCCTCCCACGCGTCGATCATCTCCGTGGCGGTGCCGCCGGGGGTGATGCCGTTCACGCGGATCCCCTGCCGCCCCCAGGTCACCGCGGCAGTCTCGGTGATGCTGTTGAGCGCGCGCTTCATGGCGGCGTACGCGGGGAGCTCTGGGTTCGCGCGGCGGCTGCCGATGCTCGAGGTGTTGACGATCGCCCCGCCACCGCTCCGGCGCATGAGCGCAGCCTCGACCGTCATCGCGGTCCAGTGCGCCCGGAAGTTCACGGCGAACTGCTCGTCGATGTCCTCCTCGCTCGTGGTGTCGAGCGGGCCGGGCTGCTGAATCGCCGCACCGTTGTTGAAGGCGCCGTCGAGCCGTCCGTGCAGCTCCTCGACGCGGTCGACCGCCGCGCGGATGCTCGCACGGTCGGCGAGGTCCAAGGTGACGGCGTCGGCGACGCCTCCGTCGGCGCGGACCTCGGTGACGATCCGCTGGAGGCCATCGGTGCTGCGGGCAGCGAGCACGACGGCGGCACCCTCGGAGGCGAAGAGCCGGGCCGCGGCCGCCCCGATGCCGCGGCTGGCGCCGGTGATGAACACAACCTTGCCGGTGAGCAGGCCGATGGGTGCGATGTCAATGTTGTTCGTCATGACGACAGTGTCAGGCCGGCCTCCAGACCGGATGCAGGCACAGGCGGTACCAGGATCCGTCGCCGCGCAGCGTGCAGACTTGGGGTATGGACAAGCAGGAGCTTGGGGCGTTCCTCCGTAGCCGTCGCGAGCGGCTCCGGCCGGAGGACGTCGGCCTCCCCTCGGGCTCGCGACGCCGGACACCGGGTCTTCGCCGCGAGGAGGTGGCGGTCCTCGCGCATATCTCCACGGAGTACTACGTCCGGCTCGAGCAGGGCAGGGCGCCGCGACCGTCGGGCGAGGTCCTCGCCGGGATTGCAGGCGCGCTGCGGCTCACGGACGCCGAGTCCGATCACCTCCACGTCCTCGCGGGCACTGCGCCGAGCCGTACCGGACTGCATCGGCGCGACGTCCGCCCGAGCATCCTCGCGCTCCTCGAGCGGCTGCCGCAGACGGCCGCTTGCGTGATGTCCGCCGCGTTCGAGGTGCTCGCGTGGAACGACCTCGCGGCCGCGCTCATGGAGGACTTTGCTGAGCTCGCCCCGGAGGACCGCAATCTCGCGCGCCGGGCATTCCTCGGGTCGGCGCGCGCCGATGCGACGTTGTACGGAATCTCCGACGCCGCGGAGTTCCGGCACCACGTCGTCATGGGGCTCCGATCCACCCTCGCCCGGTACCCGTCCGACCCCGCGGTGACCGAACTCGTCGACGAACTCCGCGACGCCAGCCCCGAGTTCGCCCGACTCTGGGAGCGGCACGACGTGCAGGCTGCGCCGATGCTCACGAAGACTTTCCGTCACCCGGTTGTCGGGGAGATCACCGTCGACTGCGACTCGCTTACGCTCACGGACCGCGACCAGCACCTCGTGCTCTACAGCGCGCCGCCAGGGTCCCCTGGCGCCGAGGCTTTGGCTCTTCTGAACGTACTTGGAACCGAGAGCGTCAATGCGAGCAGGTCGTTCTGACGGCGCCGACACGACGGATGCCTTCCTCCCAAGGCTCGTGAGGGGCCCTGAGGGACGCGGTACCGGTCTCAGCGGATTGCCTCGAGCCGGTGCGTGTGCGGGGCCGGCGGTGTGTTCTGAGGTTCCCAAGAGTGAACGGACCAACCCGCTGACGGACAAACGACCCGGATCGCGTCGCTAGAGGACAAATTCCAAGGGGTCCTCAGTGGTCCTAGCCGGCGAGTGTGGGCCTCGACCACCACCCACGATACCGACTCATCGGCAGCCATCGCCCGCTCAGGCCGGTAGTGCCGAGGCAGTGCACCTGACATGACTGACATTCCTGAAGATCCCTGAATACTGTTAAGCCAAGTACGCGCTCACCTTACTTGCCTTACTTAGCTGACTACTTGGAGTCACCCAAGACAACGTTGGCAGGTCCGGCGAAGGCCACCAGGAACGGCTGGCCCATCCCTCCGCCCTCCACCACGAAGCCGTTCCGGCCGTCGCTCAACTCCACCAGCCCAGCACCGCGCAATGCGTCACGAACACGCTCGGCGTCGCGATCGCGCTCGCTCCACAGCGGCCGCTGCCCCAGGCCGTAGCCGAACTTCGGCTCGTCATCGCTCATAGCCCCACCGTAAGCGGCCGCCGGCCACAGTCCAGGGCTGGCGAGGTCGCCGCGCACCGGGTGAATCCACCCCGCCCAAGTCGCGGCATCACAGCCCCCACCGGCCCACCCGCAAGTCGTGACCTGCGAAAGCGCTCTCGTGATGACGCAACCGAACGGAAGGTCACGGTAAGCCGCTCAACTCTGCTCTGTTAGCGGGACTTTTCGTTCCGATGCTCGTCATGCCCCGCGAACTCGCCGCCATCGGCATGTCCGGACGTTGCGCGGGCTCCGGCGAGAAGATCAGCACCCGCCTGCGGGTCCGCCTTCCCGGCGATGGCGGAGACGGAGCGGGAGAACATCCGGGAGTCGACGCTGGAAGGGCTCGACACCGCGGCCCGCAAGGGCAAGCACGACGGTCGGCCTCCGGTCATCACCGACGACATGCTGCACACCGTGCCGCGGCGCCGGGCCAACGGCGAGTCCGTCGAGCAGATCCAGCCCGACCTGATCATCCCCGCCAGAAAGCGCAAGGGCCAGAGCCCTTCCGTCGCCGGCATCTACATGGAGATCTCCAGTCCAAAGTAGATACGCGCCCCCTGAGGTTCCCCCTTCGATCCGAAGGCTGCTGGCGGGCTACTTGTCACCTGGTGTGCCGCTCGTTAACGGCACGTGTGTTCGTTGGCGGAGTCTTCAGTCCTTAAATGATCTTGATCTGCCTACCACCGAGGGCCTTTACATTGTAGATCAATCCAGGGGGGTGGCCATCATCTGCTCGACCAGCGAGGTGGTGTGCTTGGCGTACCGGAACAGCGGGTGGGTGAGCACCTCCCGCAGGAACGCCACGTTGGTGCGCACCCCCGGCCCCCGGACGGCGAACTCCCCCAGTGCCCGGTCCGCCCGTGCCAGTGCCTGCGCCCGCGTGGGCGCCCAGACCGAGACTTTCGCCAGCAGCGGGTCGTAGTCGGCGGTGATCCGCGTTCCGGCGGCGGCGTGGGTGTCGACGCGGGTGAACGGCCCTCCGGGTGGCACGAACCCCTCGATGAGCCCGGGCGTGGGCAGGAAGCCGCGTGCGGGGTCCTCGGCGTTGACGCGGCACTCGATGGCCACCCCGGCGCCGGTGAGGTCCTCCTGCCGCAGGGACAGGCGCTGCCCGGCGGCGGCCAGCAGTTGCTCGCGGACCAGGTCGACGCCGGTGACCATCTCGGTGATGGGGTGCTCGACCTGCAGCCGGCAGTTGACCTCGATGAAGTGGCAGGCGCCGTGCTCGTCCAGTACGTACTCGAAGGTGCCGGCGCCGACGTATCCGGCGGCGCGGGCGGCCCGTACGCTCAGCTCGCCCAGGTGCTCGATGGTGGCGGCGGGCAGGCCGGGGGGCGGGGTCTCCTCGATGAGCTTCTGGCGGCGGCGCTGCACCGAGCAGTCGCGCGCGCCCAGGTGGACGACCTCGCCGTGGGCGTCGGCCAGGATCTGCACCTCGACGTGGCGGGCGGCGTCGAGGTACTTCTCGACGTAGACGCGCGGATCGCCGAACAGGGCCGTGGCCTCCTGGCGGGTGGTGGCGTAGGCGCGGGCGAGGTCGCCGGGGTCGTGCACCACCGTCATGGCCCGTCCCCCGCCGCCCGCGGAGGCCTTGAGGACGACGGGGTAGCCGACGGCGTCGGCGGTGCGGGCGGCCTCGGAGACGCTGTCGGCCGGTCCTGGGCTGCCGGGCAGCAGCGGCAGGTGTGCCTCGGCGGCGAACGCGCGGGCCGCGACCTTGTCGCCCAGGCGCGCGATGACGCCTGCCGGCGGGCCGATCAGGGTGATGCCGTGCGCGTGGCAGATCTCGGCGAACTCCGGGCTTTCCGACAGGAAGCCGTAGCCGGGGTGGATCGCGTCGGCGCCGGTCTGCTGGGCGGCGGCGATGATCGCGGCCGGGTTGAGGTAGCTGTGCCGCGGCGAGGGCGGTCCGATCTGGACGGACTCGTCGGCCTGGTGGACCGCCGGGGAGTCGCGGTCCACCGTGGAGTGGGCGACCACCGTGCGGACGCCCATCTCGCGGCACGTCCGAAGCACGCGCAGGGCGATCTCGCCCCGGTTGGCGATCAGAACTGTGGTGAACATCGCGCTCCAGGTTCCGGTCTTTCGAGGAAAACGATCAGATGGGATGGCCGGCGGCTGTGCCTATGGCCGAGCTTCGACTCAGCGGTTCGGGAGTTCGGGGCGCTCCTGAGGCGGCGTTGACAGGTCAGGGGGCGTCGCCGGGCACCAGGGCCAGGAGCGGCTCCTCGTACTGCACGGGCGTGCCGTCCTCGGCGACGATCTCGCTGACGCGGCCGGCGTGCTCGGCCTGCACGGCGTTCATGAGTTTCATCGCCTCGATGACGCCGATCTGCTGGCCTGCCTCGACCAGGTCGCCGACCTGGACGAATGGCGGTGCTCCGGGTTCGCGGGCGCGGTAGAAGGTGCCGACCATGGGCGCGGTGACCAGCGTCGTGCCCGTCGTGCCCGTGCCGTCGGCCGTGCCCGCCGGATCGGCCGCGGTGCCCGGTGGTGTCGCGCCGGAGTGGGCCGGGACGTGGGCGGCGTCCTGGGCGGGGCCGTGGCCGCCTGGGGCCGGTCCGGGTGGGGGTGACCACTGGACGTCGATGGCCAGGGTGGCGGTGGAGACGGTGATCCGGCGCAGGGGTGCCTGGCCGGCCGAGCCGAGCCGGGCGGCGTGCCGGACTACCCAGTCCAGCACCTGCTCGCGTTCGTCCTGGCCGGTGGTTTCGGGTGTCATGCACGTCCTCCTTCGACGCGGTGCCGGACGCCGTATCGGTCGCGGTGTCCGGGTGATGTCCGGCGCGATGTCACGGGTGCGGGGACGGGGCCGGGCGCCGGGTCAGGCGCGCAGGCCGAAGCGGCGGAATCGTGCCCGGCGGTCGGCCACCAGGCGGGCGGGGTCGGCCGGTACCAGCTCGTGCAGCGTGGCGGCGACCGCCTGGCCGACCAGGCGGGCGGTGAGGGCCGGGTGGCGGTGGGCTCCGCCCTCGGGTTCGGGGACGACGGCGTCGACGATGCCCTGGCGCAGCAGTTCGCGGGCGCCCAGGCGAAGCGCGGCGGCGGCCGTGGGCGCGGCGGCGGCGTCGCGCCACAGGATGGCGGCGCATCCTTCGGGGCTGATCACCGAGTAGACGGCGTTGCCCAGGGCCAGCACGCGGTCGGCGACGCCCAGGGCCAGGGCTCCGCCGCTGCCGCCCTCGCCGGTGACCACGGCGACGATGGGGACGGGCAGGCGGGACATCAGGCGCAGGTTCTCGGCGATGGCGTGGGCCTGTCCGCCTGCCTCGGCCTCGACGCCGGCGTGGGCGCCGGGGGTGTCGATGAGGGTGAGGATCGGCAGCCCGAGCTTGGCGGCCAGGCGCATCAGGCGGGCGGACTTGCGGAACCCGGCGGGTGATCCCATGCCGAAGTTACGGGCGACCAGTTCGCGGGTGTCGTGGCCCTTCTGGTGGCCGATGAGCATGACCGGGACGGGTCCGAGGCGTCCGATACCGCCGACGATGGCCGGGCAGTCGCCCGAGGCGCGGTCGCCGCGCAGTTCCTGGAAGCCCTCCAGCAGGTGGCCGGCGTAGTCCAGGGTGGTGGGGCGGCCGGGGTCGCGGGCCAGGGTCACGGTGGCCCAGGCGGCGGTGTCGTCCTCGGGCAGGTCCTCGGCGCGGCGTGCCAGCGGCGGGGCGTTGTCGCGCCATTCGGCGGGCATCGGGCGGCCGCGGCGGGCCCAGGAGGCCGCCGCCAGCAGGCGGGTCAGGGCGGCGGCCAGTTCGGGGCGGCGCAGGACGCCGTCCACCAGGCCGCCGGCCAGCAGGGTCTCGGCGGTCTGGAAGCCCTCGGGGAGGGTCTGGCGGAGGGTTCCGGCGATGACGCGGGGCCCGGCGAAGCCCATGTGGGCGCCGGCCTCGGCGAGGATGACGTCGCCGAGGGTGGCGTAGGAGGCGGCGACACCCCCGTAGGTGGGGTCGGTCACCACCGAGACGGTGAGCAGCCCGGCGTCGTCCAGGTCGGCCAGCGCCTGGCTGGTCTTGGCCATCTGCATCAGGGCGAGCGCGCCCTCCTGCATGCGGGCGCCGCCCGAGGCCGAGACGATCACCAGCGGGGTGCCGGTGGCCAGGGCGTGCTCGGCCGCGGCGGTGACCTGCTCGCCGACGGCGCAGCCCAGGCTGCCGCCCATGAACGCGAAGTCCATGACGGCCAGCACCAGCGGGTGGCCGTCCCGGGTGGCGGTGCCGCAGAGGACGGCCTCGCGCAGGCCGGTGTCGCGGCGGGCCTGCTCCAGGCGGTCGGGGTAGGGGCGGGTGTCGGTGAAGCCGAGCGGGTCACAGACGGTGGGCGCGGCGGCCAGGGGCCGGTAGGAGCCGGGGTCGGCGAGCTGGCCGACCCGCTCGGCGGCGCCGAGCCGGTCGTGGTGGGCGCAGGCCGGGCAGACGCGCAGGCCGCGGCGGAAGTGCTCGCCGTAGACGGGCGCGGCGCATCCGGGGCAGTGCACCCACAGCGGGGCGGGCTCGGCGGGCGCGGGAGGCGCGAAGGGCGTGGGAGTGCGGGACGCCGGGGCGGCGGAGGTGGCGGTCATGCGGGGCGCTCCGCGCGGGCCGCGGGTCGGGCGTGTGGTCGCATGGCATTCCTCCCGTCACTGCCGGAGGTACGCGGGCCGGCGGCGTGGTGGCGTATCTCCTTGTCCGCACACCCTCCCTCTGGGCGCTGGTCGGGTGCTCGCGGGGCGATGGAGGCGCCCTGGACCGGACCCCGCACCGGGCCGGGAACCGCGGGAAGACCGTGCGAAGACGGGGCGGGGACCGTGCGGGAACGGGGCCTGGCGGTGGGTCGGGACGGCAGGGGCGCGGCGGGGTCTCCCCCAACCCGACGGCCTTTATGCCGAAATTATGCGCTATTTCACATCAAAACGGGCAGTGATGCGACGGCGAATCCGTACGAAGATCCGCTACTTCACTATTCGGGAAATAAGCGCGGGGTAAAGAATATAGTACCAGACCAGGACTTTTTCGCAGATTTTGTCCTCATGAGCCATCTCTCCGGAAGTTCCGATAAGCGAGTTCATCTAAATTCGAGAGGTCCACCAGCGCCGGGCGTGCACCGGCGCCGCGCACCGGTCGGGGCTCGCACGACTTCGACGATCATCAGGCGGAGATCACATGGAATTCCGGGTGCTGGGTTCGCTTCAGGTCGTCGACGAGGGCGCGGATCTGACTCCGAGCGCCGCCAAGGTGCGCGCGGTGCTGGCGATGCTCGTCCTGCGGCACAACCAGATCGTGTCCACCCGCGAGCTGATCGACGAGCTGTGGGGCGAGCGGCCGCCGGCCACCGCGCTGCCCACGCTGCACACCTACGTCTACAAGCTGCGCAAGATGCTCGGCACCGGCGGTCCCGCCTCGGTGGTCACCCAGCCCTACGGCTACCTGCTGGCCACCACGCCCGAGACCATCGACGTGTTCCGCTTCGACCGTCTGGTCGCCGAGGGGTGGAACGGCCTGGAGCGCGGCGACCCGCAGCACGCCACCGACAAACTGACGCAGGCCCTGGCGCTGTGGCGCGGACCGGCGCTGGCCAACCTGGCGGCAGGGGAACTGCTGTCGGCGCAGATCACCCGGCTGGAGGAGGGCAGGCTGCGCGCCCTGCAGCTGCGCCTGGCCGCCGACCTGCGCCTGGGCCGCCACCGTGAGCTGATCAGCGAGCTGAAGGAGCTGATCGCGACCTACCCGCTGAACGAGGACTTCTACGCCAAGCTGATGACCGCCCTGTACCAGGTGGGGCGGCGCGGTGAGGCGCTGGAGGTGTTCCAGACCCTGCGCCAGGTGCTCATCGGCCAGCTCGGCCTGGAGCCCTCCCCCGCGCTGTGCCGCCTGCAGCAGCGGCTGCTGTCGGCCGACCCGGGGCTGGAGCAGCCGGGCCTGGACCATCCCGAGCTGGCCGACCCGCTGCCCGAGACCGCCTCCCCGGCGCCGTCCCCCTCCCCCGTGCTGTTCGCCGCTCCGGCGGCCAGGGCGGTGGAGGTCAGGCCCGCCCAGCTCCCGCCCGACATCGCCGACTTCGTCGGGCGAGCCCAGGTGACCGACCGGATCGCCGCGGTGCTGGCCGGCGGCGGGGCGAGCGGCGAGCCCGGCACGGCCGTCCGGGTGCTGTGCCTCAGCGGCATGCCCGGCGTCGGCCAGACGGCCCTTGCCGTGCACGCCGCGCACCGCGCCCGGGCCGCGTTCCCCTCGGGCCAGCTGTTCGCGGGCCTGGGCGGCGGCTCGGCCCCGGCCGACCCCGGCGAGGTGCTGGCCGGGTTCCTGCGCGCCGCGGGCGTGGCGCCCGGCGACGTCCCGGCCGACCGCGACGAGCGCAGCAAGCTGTTCCGCACCTGGTGCAGCGACCGGCAGGTGCTCATCGTGCTGGACGACGCGAGCGGCGCCGCGCAGATCCAGCCGCTGCTGCCCGGGTCGGCCGGATGCGCGGTGATCGTCACCAGCCGCTTCTCGCTGCACGGCTTCGCCGGCGCCTGCATGGTGGAGGTGGACCCGCTCACCCAGGAGGAGGGGCTGGAGCTGCTGGGCCGCATCGCCGGCCCGGCCCGCACCAGCGCCGAGCGTCACGCGGCCGAGCGGATCGTCCGCCTGTGCGGGCGGCTGCCGCTGGCGCTGCGCTGCGCCGGGTCGCGGCTGGCCGCCGGGCAGGGGCTCACGCTGGGCACCTTCGCCGACCGGCTGGAGGACCCGCGCAGCCGCCTGGCCGACCTGTGCGTGGCCGACCTGGACGTGCGCACCGCCTTCCGCGGCACCTACGAACGGCTCGGCGACCCCGAGCGCAGCCTGTTCCGGCTGCTCGGCCTGCTGCAGACCCCCCACATCACCACCCGGCAGACCAGCGCGCTGCTGGGCTGCGAGGACGACCACGCCGAACGGCTGCTGGCGCGCCTGGCCGGCTGTCACCTGCTGTCGGCCAGGCCCGGCCCGCCGGGCGAGGTGCGCTACGGCATCCACGAGCTGGTCCGGCTGTACGCGCGCGAGTGCCTGGAGCGGGAGCTGGACACCTTCGGCGAGCACGCCGGGGACACCCGGCAGGGCGAGGCGGGGCAGGTGGCGGCCGGTGCGCCGGTGGTACCGGGGCAGGCTCCAGGCCAGGGCCCGGCGGAGGCGCGCGGCGGGCGGGAGGGGGACGGCGGCGGGGAGGTCTCCCTGCCGGTGCTCGCGCGGCCCGCCGGGTGCGTCAACGGCGGCCCGGCGCGCGTCCTCGGCCCTTGACGTGCTCTTCGGCATGAATGCCGAAGATTCAGCCCGTACCGCACCCGCGCGGCACCTCTGCGGCTTCCTGCTTCACCGACCCGCGCCACTGAAGTGGTCTTACCCGGTCTCCACAGGCTTCGAGTCCGCAAGGGCCCCGTTCCCGCCCGTCCGGCGGTACCTGACACGGATCACCCGCCGGGACACCGAAGCGCCCCGGCGGCGAAACGGCTTTACCAACCGCTCGGCGCGGTGGTGCCAGGCCGGCACTAGCCCTGCATCAGCGGCACTCCAGATGTCCCGGACAGCATTGCCGTCTAAGGACGAAAGGAGACGTCTGGTGCATCGGACGCTAATCGTGGCACGGATGGAGCCCTCCGAGACGGAGGCCGTCGCCAAGATCTTCGCGGACTCTGACGCGAGCGACCTGCCCCACATCATCGGGGTGTCGCGGCGCACGCTCTTCCGCTTCCACGACCTCTACTTCCACCTCGTCGAGGCCGACCAGGACATCACGCCGAACCTGTACAAGGCGCGCAGCCACCCCCTGTACGGCGAGATCAACCAGCGGCTCGGCGAGCACATCCGCCCCTACGACCCGAACTGGCGCGAGCCCAAGGACGCCATGGCCGAGCCGTTCTACACCTGGGAGGCCGACGGCCGTGACTGAGATCCGCCTCAACAAGATCACCGCCGGGGACGTCGAGCCCAACCGCCGCCGCGGCGGCGACATCCGGGTCATGCTCAGCCCCAAGACCGTCGGCGCCGCCTCCGGCTTCATGGGCGCCGCCTACCTCAAGCCCGGCGAGCACTTCATCGAGCACTACCACCCGTACTCCGAGGAGTTCATGTACGTGGTGCGCGGGACGGTGCGGGTGCGCGTCGACGGCAGCCAGGAGATCGACCTGTCCCCCGGCGAGGCGCTGATGGTGCCGCGCAACGTCCGGCACCGGGTGGAGAACCACGGCCACGACGAGGTGTGCATGGTCTTCCACCTCAGCCCTCTCGCGCCGCGGCCCGAGCTCGGGCACGTGGACACCGAGCCCAACCCGCACACCGGCAAGGAGCCCGAGGTCGGGCACGCGGGCCGGCCCGGCGGCGCCGGAGAGGCCGTGGCAGGGAGCCCGCGGTGAACGCCGCGGACGCCGCCGGCGCGCCGGGCACCGCGCTCGCGGGGGCCACCGGCCGCACGGCGGGCGCAGTGAGCACGGTTACCGCAGGGGGCCGGGCGGGCACGGCCGGCGCCGCGGAGCCCCGTCCGGGCGCCCGGCGCCGCACCCGTGCCCGCCCCGGCGCGCGGCGCTCACGCCACGCCCGCGCCGGCCGCCGCGTGGTCATCACCGGGATCGGCGTCGCCGCGCCCGGCGGCATCGGCACCGGGCCGTTCTGGGACCTGCTCACCGCCGGGCGCACCGCCACGCGGGCGATCACCCTGTTCGACGCCACCGGGTTCCGCTCCCGCATCGCCGCCGAGTGCGACTTCGACCCGGCCGCGCACGGGCTGTCCCCGCAGGAGGTCCGCCGCATGGACCGCGCCGCGCAACTCGGCGTGGTCAGCGCCCGCCAGGCCCTGGCCGACAGCGGCCTGACACCCCGCGACGTGCCGCCCGAACGGCTCGGCGTCACCGTCGGCAGCGCCGTCGGCTGCACCATGGGCCTGGAACAGGAGTACGTCGTGCTCAGCGACGGCGGCCGCCAGTGGCTCGTCGACCCCGCCTACGGGGTGCCCCAGCTCTACGGGTACATGATCCCGAGCACCATCGCCACCGAGGTCGCCTGGGCCGGCGCCGCCGAGGGCCCGGTCGCGCTCATCTCCACCGGCTGCACCGCAGGCCTGGACTCGGTCGGCCACGGCTACCAGCTCGTCCGCGAGGGCGGCGCCGACGCCGTCCTGGCCGGGGCCTCCGACGCGCCGATCTCGCCGATAACCGTCGCCTGCTTCGACGCCATCAAGGCCACCTCGCCCAGCAACGACATCCCCGGCACCGCCTCACGCCCCTTCGACCTGGACCGCAACGGCTTCGTCCTCGGCGAGGGCTCGGCCATGATGGTCCTTGAGGAGCGCGACGCCGCCCTGGCCCGCGGGGCACGGGTGTACGCCGAGATCGTCGGCTTCGCCAGCCGCAGCAACGCCTACCACATGACCGGCCTCAAGCCCGACGGCCGTGAGATGGCCGAGGCGATCCGCACCGCCCTGCACCAGGCCCGGCTGCGCCCCGGCCAGGTCGACTACGTCAACGCCCACGGCTCGGGAACCCGCCAGAACGACCGCCACGAGACCGCCGCCTTCAAGGCGGCCCTCGGCGAGCACGCCTACCGGGTCCCCGTCAGCTCCATCAAGTCCATGATCGGGCACTCGCTCGGCGCCATCGGATCCATCGAGGTCGCCGCCTGCGCGCTCGCCATCACCCACAACGTCGTCCCGCCCACCGCCAACCTGCACACCGCCGACCCCGAATGCGACCTGGACTACGTCCCGCTCACGGCCCGCGACACGCGGGTCGACGTCGTGCTCAGCGTCGGCAGCGGGTTCGGCGGCTTCCAGACGGCGATGCTGCTCGCCCGCGGCGACAGACCCGGCCAGGAAGGCGGCCGTGAATGACCGAACCCGCACGCGCACACTCCCGCGCACGCTCCCGCACACCCGCACGTCACGACGACCGCCCGGTGGTGACCGGCATCGGCGTCGCCGCGCCCAACGGCCTGGGCACCCCGGCCTACTGGGCCGCCACGCTCGACGGCAAAAGCGGCCTCGGCCGCATCACCCGCTTCGACTCCGACCGCTACCCGGTGCGCGTCGCCGGGGAGGTGTCGGAGTTCGACGCCACCGATCACGTGCCCAGCCGCCTGGCCGTCCAGACCGACCACTGGAGCCACCTCGGCCTCACCGCCGCCGACATGGCGCTGCGCGACGCCGGGGTCGACCCCGCCGCCCTGCCCGAGTACGAGATGGCCGTCGTCACCGCCGGCTCCTCCGGCGGCACCGAGTTCGGCCAGCGCGAGATCGAGAAGCTGTGGTCCCAGGGCCCCGGATACGTCGGCGTCTACCAGTCCATCGCCTGGTTCTACGCCGCCACCACCGGGCAGATCTCCATCCGCTACGGCATGCGCGGCCCCTGCGGCGTCATCTGCGCCGAGCAGGCCGGCGGCCTGGACGTGCTCGCCCAGGGCCGCAGGCTGCTGCGCCAGGACGCCCGCGTGGTGGTCACCGGCGGTACCGACGCCTCCCTGTGCCCCTACGGCCTGGTCGCCCAGATCTCCACCGGGCTGCTCAGCACCCGCGACGACCCCGAGCGCGCCTACCTGCCCTTCGACGACGACGCCTGCGGGTACGTCCCCGGCGAGGGCGGGGCGATGCTCATCATGGAGGACGCCGACGCCGCCCGCGCCCGCGGCGCCCGCCCCTACGGCGCCGTCGCCGGCTACGCCGCCACCTTCGACCCTCGCCCGCTCCCCGGGCAGGAGCCCCGCTCCAACCTGCGCCGCGCGATCACCCTGGCCCTGCGGGAGGCCCGCATCGAGCCGGGCGAGGTGGACGTCGTCTTCGCCGACGCCCTCGGCGTGCCCGCCCACGACCGGCTGGAGGCGCAGGCCATCTCGGCGGTCTTCGGCCCGCACGGGGTGCCGGTGACCGCGCCCAAGACCATGACCGGCCGCCTGTACGCGGGCGGCGCGTCCCTGGACGTCGCCACGGCGCTGCTGGCCATCCGCGACGGGGTGATCCCGCCCACCGTGGGGGTGCGCGCCGCCTCCCCCGCCTACGAGCTGGACCTGGTGCGCAGCACGGCCAGGGAAGGGCCGGTGCGCAACGCGCTGGTCCTGGCCCGGGGCCACGGCGGGTTCAACGCGGCGCTGCTGCTCACCGCCACCTGAACCCGGCACGGCCTCTCACCGCGCCTCCCGCGGCGCCACCCCTGGTGGCACCTTCGGCGGCGCCCAGCCCCGATCCGATCCGCTCCTATCCGCGACAACGGAGGACGACATGACCACGTTCACCCTCGACGACATGAGACGCATCATGGGCGGCTGCGCCGGCGTGCCCGAGACCCTCGACCTGGCCGGGGACATCGGCGAGGTGTCGTTCGCCGAGCTCGGCTACGACTCCCTGGCCGTGCTGGAGATGGCCGCCCGCATCCAGCAGCAGCTCGGCGTCCGCATCCCCGACGACGCCGTCGACGAGATGAAGACCCCGCAGGCGGCCGTCGACTACGTCAACCGCCGCCTCGCGGCCTGACATCGGAGGAACCATGGCAGGACACACCGACAACGAGATCATCATCGCGGGGCCGATGGACCTGGTCTGGAACATGACCAACGACGTCGAGGCCTGGCCCACGCTGTTCAGCGAGTACGCCGCCACCGAGATCCTGGAGCAGCGCGGGCCCACCGTCCGCTTCCGGCTCACCATGCACCCCGACGCCGAGGGCAACCAGTGGAGCTGGGTCTCCGAGCGCACCCCCGACCCGGCCACCCGCACCGTGCGCGCCCACCGCGTCGAACCCGGCTGGTTCAAGTACATGAACCTGTTCTGGGAGTACACCGAGGTCCCCGACGCCGTGCGCATGCGCTGGGTCCAGGACTTCGAGATGAAGCCGGACGCGCCGCTCAGCGACAAGCAGATGACCAAGCGCCTCAACGACAACACCGTGATCCAGATGAACCGGATCCGGCAGCTCGTCGAGGAGGCCGCCTCCGCCTCACCCGCCCGGATGTGACCCCTTCCGGGCCCGCCATCCGCCGGACACCACACCTCGCCGTCCGGTCCGCTCTCCCCGGCACACCGTCCCTTCCACACTCATCAGGCTCACCAGCCAGTACGACGGAAAGAAGAGAGCAGGCATGAACGCCAAGGACTCCAAGGACCAGCGCAAGGACCACGCCCGGTCCACCACCCGCGACACCGGCGCGCGCGAGACGTCCAACGGGCGCAACGGGCGCAACGCACAGCAGGGCCAGCAGGGCCGGTCCGCGCAGCACGGCTCCGCCGGCCAGGGCGCCGGCGGCGGCCGCGGGGGCGACGACGGCGCGGTGTACCGCGTCATGGTGAAGATGCGCGTCCACCCGGGCATGGAGCGCGACTTCGAACGGACCTGGCGCGAGATCGCCGCCACCATCGCCCGGCAGCCCGCCAACGTCGGCCAGTCGCTGGCCAAGAGCCCGGACGAGGACGGCGTCTACTACATCGTCAGCGACTGGGAGAACGAGGAGAAGTTCCGCCGCTTCGAGCACAGCCCCGAGCACGCCGCCAACCGCATGCGGCTGGACCCCTTCCGGGACTCGGCCTGCACCTCCATGATCCCGATGGTGGTCGCCGAGCGCCTGGGCGGCCGCCCCGCCCTCATCCCGGGCCGGGTGCGCGTCGCGCTGTACCTCAACGAGCCCGAGTCCGACAAGGGCTCGATCGAGAGTGCCTACCACCAGATCAGCACCACCCTGGCGGGCAGGACCGGCCTGCGCGGCAACGAGTTGCTGCGCTCGCTGCGCGACCCGCGCCGGTACGCGGTGCTGAGCGAGTGGGACGACGTGCCCACCTACCGCGAGTGGGAGCGCAGCCCCGAGCACCTGCCCACCACCTCCCCGCTCGCCCGCTACCACGACAAGGGCCTCGGGATCTTCGGTTCCTACGAGGTCGTGGCCGCCTACTGAGCCGCCCGGCCGGCTTACCGAGCCCTACCCAGCCGGCTACCAGGCCGGCTACCGGGCCGCCTGCCGAACCCCGGCCGCCCGTCCGGGCCGACGGGTGTGCCGTCCGGGCGGGCGCCGGCCGCGGGGATCGCTCCGGCACCGGGCGATCCCCGCGGCCCGCACGCCCCGCCGAGATCTGCCACGACCCGCAACGACGTGTCCCATGGAGGTATCCGATGCCCTACGCGATGATCACTTTCCGCGTCCAACCCGGCCACGAGGACGAGCTCGCCGATGTCTTCGGCGACGCCCCGGCCCTGGAATCGCCCATCGTCACCGACGAGCACGGCCGCGAGACCGCCCGCCTGCTCGGCACCGGCGTGTTCGTCAAGGACGACGTGCTGGTCCGGGTCATCCACTACGAGGGCGACTTCGCCGGCATCGCCCGGCACCTGGCCTCCCAGCGGCACGTGCACGCCGTCGAGGACCGCATCGTGCCCTACCTCGCCGACGCCCGCGACACCGGCACCGCCGACGGCTTCGCCGCGTTCTTCCGCAACGCCACGATGCGCTGCCTCACCCAGTCGTCCGGCGAGACCCAGCCGGCCCGGATGTGACACCGCCCGCCGGCCCGCCGCGACGCCGCCCCGCACCGGCGGCCCGATCGGCGGGACGGCGAGCCGGTGAGCATCACGCTCCGCCGTACCCGGGCCCGGACGCCACACCGGCGGCCGGGCCCCGCCGCGAAGGGAGTGACCGCGACCATGGCCAACGACTCCGCCCCGCCCCCGCGACGATCCGGACGGGCGCCCCACCGGACGGCCCGCGACCAGACCCGCGCACCACACCAGGCCGGTCCTACGACCGTGGAGAGTGAGGACACCGGCGAACCGGCCCGCCCCGCAGAGCACGGCGGGCCCGGTCGGCCCGGTGAGCACGGCGACGCGGGCGTTGGGGTCCTCGAAGCCGTCGAGCGCGAGGCCGCCGCCCTGTTCGCCCAGGCCCGGCGGCTGGTCGAGGCCCTGGCCGCCCGCGCCGGGCTGGAGCCGGAGGAGTTCCGCTGCCTGTGCGCGCTGTCACGCCAGGGGCCGCTGCGGACGCGCGAGCTGGCCGCCGCGGCCGGCCTGTCCGGCGACGCCGCCGCCCGGGCCGTGGACCGGCTGGAACGCCGGGGCTGCGCCGCCCGCCGCGGCACGCCGGGCCGCGTGCTGGTCCACCCCGACCTGCCGGCGTACCGGGCGCGTGCCGAGCCCGCCCTGCGGGAGCTGCGCGAGACCTGGCAGTCCCGCGCCCGCCTGGCCTGCGATGATCTGACCCTCGTCGCGGGGTTGCTGGCGGAGGGCCGCAGGCTCACCGACCTGGTCGCGTCGATCGGCACCCGGCCGGACGCCTTTACGATGTAGATCAATAAGAGGGGATCGGGAGGCCCGGCGGATGCGGGCCGGTCTAAGATCGTCACGTGGACGCACCCGCCGTACGCGACCCCGGGCCCGGCGCGATCGCGCGCGACGGCGACCCCTACCGGGTCTACCTCGACTCCCTGACCGGCGCCGAGTCCCGGCGCACGATGCGCGGCTGCCTGGACCGGGTCGCCCGGGTCATCACCGGCGACCAGGCGGCCACCGGCGCCGGCCAGCCCTGGCACCTGCTGCGCTACGAGCACACCGTGCGCATCCGCACGATCCTCACCGAGCAGGGCTGGTCCCCGGCTTACGTCAACAAGCATCTGGTCGCGCTGCGCCGGGTCATGCGCGAGGCCTGGCGCCTTGGCCAGATGACCGCCGAGGAGTACCACCGCGCCGCCGACCTGCCCACCGTCCGCCACAGCCGCCTGCCCGCCGGGCAGCACGTCCCCGCCGAGGTCGCCGGGGCCGCCCTGGCCGCCTGCGACCGCGACGACTCCCCCGCCGGGGCGCGCGACGGCGCGCTGCTGGCGGTGCTGTACTCCACCGGCTGTCGCCGCGCCGAGATCGCCGGGCTGGCGCTGGACGACTACGACCCCGCGGCGCGTTCCCTGCGCGTGCGCGGCAAGCGCGACAAGGAACGCCTGGTCTACCTCACCCGCGAGGCCGTGGCGCGCATCGAGGCCTGGCTGGCGGTGCGCGGGGCGGCGCCGGGGGCGCTGTTCCCGTCGATCAACAAGGCCGGGCGGCTGCGCGCACCCGGCGGGCGGCCGGCCGCGATGACCGGGCAGGCCATCGCCGACATCCTGACCCGCCGGCTGGCCGCGGCCGGGGCGGCCAAGCGCACCCCGCACGACTTCCGGCGTACGTTCATCGGCGAACTGCTGGACGCCGGGGTCGATCTGGCCACGGCGCAGGCGCTGGTCGGCCACGCCTCCCCCGTCACCACCGCCCGCTACGACCGCCGCCCCGAGTCCCGGCGCCGCGAGGCGGTGGACCGGCTGGAGATGCCCGCCGCCCGCCCCCTCAGGCCGGGCGGGTGAGGCCCCCTGGCGGCGCTCAGCCCGCGGAGGCGGCGCGGCGGCGCAGCCAGTCGGCGGCGCCGAGCCGGTAGAGCACGTGCGGGCGCACAGGATGGCCCGGCGGGACGCTCGGGTGCTCGAAGTCCTCGGCCGGGTCGCGCGTCATGCCCAGGCGCCGCATGACGGCCTGGGAGCGCAGGTTGGACACCGCGGTCATGGAGATCACCTCCGTCAGGCCCGCGGGCCCGAACCCGTGGTCCAGGGCCGCGCCCGCCGCCTCGGTGGCGTACCCCCGGCCCCACGCAGCGCGGCGCAGCCGCCAGCCGACCTCCACCGCCGGGGTGAACGGCGCCTGGAACCGCTGCCAGGCCAAGCCGGTGAACCCCGCGAACTCCCCGGTCTCGCGTACCTCCACCACCCACAGGCCGAACCCGTGCTCCTGCAGGCGGGTGCGGGCGCGTTCGGCCAGCGCGTCGCTCTCGGCCCGGGTCAGCGGCGCCGGGAAGTGACGGCGGGGGCGTCGGTCGCGACGGTGGGACCGGTGCGGGAGCGGTGGCGGCGTAGCAGCCGGAAAGCGCCGGCGAGCACGATGAGCACGGCGGCGGCGATGACGACGGCGACGTTGGAGGTGTCGGCGCCGAGCCGGGCGATGCCGGTTTCGAGGGCGTATTGGGTGCCGATGGGCAGCAGTCGGCCAGCTGGGCGTCGATGAGTTGGCGGAACAGTTTGCCCTGCTCGACGTACTGCGCCAGGAGGGCGCGGGCAGGGTCTGCTCGGCGAAGGCGGCGCAGTACTTGCAGGTGAAGTCGGCGTACTCGATGAGCACGACGGGAGCGTCTGTCCACCGGGCCGACCGCGGCGGGGTCGTTGGGGTCGCGCCGTACCAGTTGCGCCTGTGGGCTCTGGCTTGTTGTCGTGGTGGGAGTGGCGGCCGGTGTCGCGGCGCTGGTGTGCGGCTGGGACACGGTTTGCTGCGACGTTTGTGCCAGGATCCCGGCCACGGCGACAACGAGTATCCCGAGCGACACGGTGATCAGCCGCACGGTGCGTGAGCGGCTCTGCTCGGTGCCGGTCCGGGTCTTCGTCGTACTGGGGGTCGACGTGGTGCGCTCGCTCACGTGAGGAACTCCACGAGGTCGGCCTCCAGGGTGTGCCCGGCGGCTGTCTGTTGCAGGATCCGGGCCATGGCTCGGTATGGGGCTGGCCATGCCACCTCGGTGTCCGCTGGCATAGGGCTGCCGGCGACCAGCACCTCCTGCTGGATGGTCTGGTCGATCACGTCTCGCATGTGAGGCATAGATGTGCTTTCAAAGGTCCATAGTGGGGCGGAAAATTACCGGGCGAGCCGACGGCTCGGCCGGTGGCGGTTGGGCGTGAGCGGCAGGGACAGAGCGCGGCTGCGGCTTGGCTGGATCGGCGATGCTCACGAAGCTGCTCGGGGCCAGACGCTCATGACCGGCGCGTGGGTGTGATCATGCGTTCCATCCGCAGACGACCAGGTATCCGTCGATGGTGGTGAGCCGATCGGAGATCGGGGCGTCGGGCAGGGCGTGGCCGAGGTCGCGGTTGCGGACCTCGCCGATCCAGCGGTCGTGCTGGTACTCGTGGTTGATGATCGCCATGAGCAGGGTCTGCGCGATGATCTTGAGCTGGGCGGGGGCACCGACGTCTCCGGCTCCGATGGCGTTCATGCGGGCATGGACGCGTTCGCCGACGGTGGCCCGGAAATCGGCCAGTCGCCGGGGGTCCGGCAGGGGCAGCCGGGTGGCTTCCGGGTTGGCGGAGTCCATGAGGTCGTCCAGGTCGGGTGCGGGGCTCGGTTCGGCCGCGGTGAGGTTACGGATCATGAAATGGGCCACGTGCGCCTGGTGCCCGAGGTGCCAGCCAATGGGGCTGAAGTTCTGCTCCGGGCGCCAGTGCAGTTCCTCGGTCGTCAGGTCGCGCCAGAGCTCGTCGGTGTAGGCACGGGCGCGGTCGTACTCCGCCAGCAGATGCGGGATCTCATACATTGCGGTCACATCCGATCGTCGTGCGGGTGGTCACAAGGACGCCGGCCTTGGGGCAGGGGTGTGGCGCGTGCGGTGGGGCCGGGTCGGCCGGTACGGCTGGCGGGTGGGACGCCCCGCGCCGAGCCGTCACCATGATCTCCCGAGCCCGGCCGCCGGTCTCGCACCGGCTCGCTGCGCGATATGGGCTGCGAGGACGGCGCGGGCGGCCTGCTCGCCGGCGACGAGGGCGCCTTCGACGTGGCCGGCGTGGCTGGTGGCGGTTTCGGTCGATGCCCAGTGCAATCGGCCGGCCAGCGCGGGCCGCTGGTAGAGCGGATGCCCGAACAGGCCGTAGTCCGTCAGGTGCTGCGCCCCGGGCGGCGAGGTCCACCGTTCGCTGCTCCAGTCATGCACGTGCAGTGCTTCGGGCTGGGCCGCCTCCTGGCCGAACAGCTGCGCCAGCTGGGCGGTCACGGCCGTCGCGAATCCGGGACCGGCGGCGGGAGCGAACCCGAACAGGGCGGCCGGCGAGCCGTCCGGGCCGGACATGTCGTGGATCTCCCGCAACGGGCCGGTCCAGCTGATCGCCGTTCCCGCCAGGCCCGCTGCCCGCCAGAACGTGGTGCGGTGGGTGGCCACGACCTTGACCAAGCCGCCCATCCAGACCGGGGTGGCCTCGGCGAGACGTGCCAGCTCCGGCTCCAGTGCGCCGTGGAAGTCGATGCTCGCCGTAGCGAGCGCCGGCGGGATCGCCAGCACGACCTGGCCGGCGTTCAGGCACCCGGCAACCGTTCGCACCTCGACCGTGCCGCCGTTGCGGCGGATACCCGTGACCGGGGTCACCGCCGTGCACGGTTCCAGGTCAGGGTGCGTGCCCCAATGGTGGCGCCGACCTCGTGATGGGACGCCACCGTCTTACGGCGGCCGCCTCAGGCGGTCTCGTAGATGCGCACGTCCGGAGCCCCGTTCAGGTAAGGCTGCAGAGCGGCGACGACGTCCTGGGTGAACAGCTCGCTGGACAGGTACGCCTTTGCGTCAGCGGCGGTGGCGAACCCGTGCAGGACCTGCACGTCCTCGTCGCGAACCAGCAGCTCCTTGCTCGATGATGTCGAGATCCCCCTCGGTGAGCGCGTCGTGCAGGTCGGCCATGTTCGCCTCCCGCAGCACCAGATCCCCCGGAACCGGTAGCTGGCGGACGGCGCTGAAGGCCCGGGCGACCAAATCGGGGCTGATCAGCGGGGACACGCCCAGGTGAATGCGGGGCGCCTCCGGGTCGGCGATCCGCCGCGCCTCGGCAGTGATCGCATCCAGCGCCGACAGAGCGGTGTCGACCAGCGGGATCAGCCGCACCGCCTCGGCGGTCAAGGTCACGCCCCGGGTGGACCGCTCGAACAACCGCACCCCGAGGCGCTCCTCCAGCCGGGCGACCGCGTTCGACAACGCAGGCTGCGTGATCCCGTGAGCGCGCGCGGCCGCCGAGAACGACCGGGCGTGCGCCACCGACCGCGCATACCGCAACGCCTCCAGGTTCAACCGCTCAGCCATAACCGGAGGCTACCGCCCGATTCACACTGGACACCTACCTGCACCCACCAGGCCGCCCATATCGTTCATGAATGCCCGGAGCGCGTGCGCATGCGTTTCGATGAAGAGGGAGAGCGCGTTGTCAAACACGTTCCGCCGCATGGCGGTCACCGAACCCGGCGCGCCCCTTCGCCCCGTCGAGGTAGCGATCACCGATCCGGAACCCGGCTGCGTTCCGGGTGCGGGTGAGCGCCAGCGGAGTGTGCGGCGCCGACCTCGGCACCGTGAACGCCCCTGAACCCGCCGGCGGCTTCCCGATCAACCGGGACACGAGATCGCCGGCTTGATCGACGCGACCGGCGCACCCGCCGCCGGCTGGAAAACGGGCGACCGTGTCGCGATCGGCTGGTCCGGCGGCAGCTGCGGGCACTGCCACGCGTGCCGCACCGGCGACCAGGTGCACTGCTGGCAACGCCGCATCCCGGGCCTGTCCTACCCGGGAGGCTGGGCCGACACGGTGACGGTTCCCATCGAAGCGCTCGCCCGCATCCCCGACGGATTGAGCGAGGCGGACGCGGCGCCGATGGGCTGTGCCGGCGTGACCACGTTCACCGCGATCCGCGAGGCCGACCTGCCGCCCGGCTCCCGGATCGCCGTGTACGGCCTCGGCGGTCTCGGTCATCTCGCCGTGCAGTTCGCCGCCCGCATGGGACACGAGCTCGTCGCGATCGCCCGCGGCACCGGCCGCAAGCACGACGCCGCCGAATTGGGGGCCCACCACTACATCGACGCCACAACACAAAACGCGGGCCAGACGCTGGCGGAACTCGGCGGCGCCGACCTGATCCTGTGCACAGCGCCCACCTCCGGGCCGATCAGCGCGTTGCTCAACGGTCTGCGCCTGCGCGGACGGCTCACCCTGATCGGTGTCGACGGCGGAGCCGTCCAGGTACCCGTCGCGCAACTGGTGACGAGCGCGCAGATCGTCACCGGCCACCTCACCGGCACCCCCGCCGATATCGAGGACGCCATGCACTTCGCCGCCGCCAACGACGTCCGGCCACGCCTCGAACGCCTGCCGCTCGAACAAGCCGACCTCGCGATGCGCCGGCTGCGCGACGGACAAGCCCGCTACCGGTTCGTGCTGGTGCCCTGACCTCCGACATCGAGACGGCAGCTGTGCTGCCCTCATCAACGCAGCCCTCCCGTCTCCCACCCGCTGACCGGCCTTCCCGGCACTACAGGACAGGCAACGCCATGAATGACGAGCGGGCGCACGCCGCCCCCGCGGATGGCCGCCCTGCCGATGGCGGTGCCAGCGGCCGGGCCGTGCCGGTGGTACTGGACGGCGGTGACCGCCGCTGCGTCCAGCTGCTGATCGAGCTGAGCCGCCTGGTGGCCGGCCTGCCCTCGGGCCGTGTCGTACACCTCATCGCCACCGATCCGGCCGCACCGATCGATCTGCCCGCCTGGTGCCACCTGACCGGCCACCACTACCTCGGCCCTCTCAGCAGCAACGGTCGTCCCATCTACGCCCTCACCGTCCGCGCCGACGCCCGCCGTACCGAGCCCCATGCCCCGTGGCGGTCAACCACAGCCTGACCCACTTCCCTCAACCGGCGCCCGCTAGCGCTCAACCAGGGCAAACGGCCCTCGTCACCGAATCGCCGTCAAGATCGACTCTCTAGCGCCAAAATCCGGTCCGATCCTCCCCGGAAGCCTCTTCGCGCCGCGCCCCGCCCGCGCGCCCGCGATTTTCCCGGCCGGGCGCCCTGACGTCCGCGTTTCCCGGTGCCGCCCCCGGTGCCGCCCCCGGTGTCCACCACATCGACATCACGGGATACCCCTGTCGGCGGCAGGTCTGGAGGGACGACCCCCGGAAGTGGGCTAAAGTCGGTGGTAGCCGATGTGGTTTGTGTCCCCCGGGCCGCAATTACCGCCTTCACGGAATACCGTTCGGCTGGAGCCGTGTTGTGCCTCTCGCCGAGGAGGCGACCGCCACATCGGCCACAACGAAAGCGCCCCGCGAGCCCGTCTCGCGGGGCGCTTTCGTTGTCGGCGGATGTAACAGTTTGTGCGCTCCCGTAACACATCGTTTCCCCCCGGGGCCGTATGGTGGTCATTGGCCGTTCGCACACCGGGAGAGTCCGTGCTGTATCGCATCACCAAGATGGTCAGCAGTCCGTTCCTGCGGCTGCTGTGGCGGCCCGAGGTGACCGGGGCCCACAACGTCCCCACCTCGGGCGCGGCGCTCCTGGCCTCCAACCACCTGTCGATCCTCGACTCGGTGTTCCTGCCGCTGATGCTGCCCCGGCAGGTCACCTTCGTCGCCAAGTCGGAGTACTTCACCGGCAACCGGCTGATGGCCATGTTCATGCGCGGCACCGGCCAGGTGGCCATCGACCGCGAGAGCGCCGCCGCGGCCCAGGTCATGCTCGACACCGCCCTGCGGGTGCTCAAGGGCGGCGAGCTGTTCGGCATCTACCCCGAGGGCACCCGCTCCCCCGACGGGCGGCTGTACCGCGGCAAGATCGGCGTGGCGTGGCTGGCGCTGACGGCCGGGGTCCCGGTGGTCCCGGTGGCGATGGTCAACACCGACCGCGTGCTGCCGCCGGGGGCGACGGTGCCGCGCATCGGCAAGATCGGCGTCCGCATCGGCGAGCCCCTCACCTTCACCGGCGACCCGGGCCGCGCCCAGGACCGGCGGGCGGTGACCGACGAGGTCATGAAGGCCATCCAGCGCCTGTCGGGCCAGCAGTACGTCCCGGCCTACGCCCAGAGCCTCAAGGAGGCGCCGCGGCGCGCGGCCTGAGGCCGCGCCCGGCGGCCTGTACCGCCGCGTGCCCCGCGGACCGGGCTCTGGACCCCGCGCTCTGGACCCGCGGTCTGGATCGCCGCCCGGCGAGGCGGTGACCAGCACCGTTTCCGGCGTCCCCCGCGGCCGGCGCACCGGCCGCGCTAAGCTCGTGCCGACGTCGAGACACCGGGGGGCTTCGTGCGGCGCGGCCGTATCATCGCGATCACGTCCGTCGCGACCGTGCTGGTCGCCGGCGCCTCGGCCGGTGGCGCCTACTACGTGCTGCACACGCGGGGCAGCGCGGCCGAGACGGCGGCCCGCTTCAGCGCCGCCTGGTCCCGCGGCGACCTGACGGCCATGCGCGCCGAACTGGCAGCCCCGGCGAGCGGGTTCGAGGCCGCCTACGCCGAGCCGGTCAAGAACCTCGGCGCCACCCGCACCGCCGTGCGGCTGGGCCCGGTCACCGAGACCGGGGACGACCGCGCCAAGGCCGCCTACACCGCCACGCTCACGCTGAAGAACATCGGCCGGTGGACCTACACCGGCTCCCTGGACCTGGTGGTGACCGACCGCCACTGGAAGGTCGCCTGGACGCCCGCCGCCGTGCACCCGGCGCTGACCGGCTCCACCCACCTGGCCCTGAAGACCACCTGGCCGCAGCGCGCCGCGATCGAGGACGCCTCCGGGGCCCGCATCGACGGCACCGGCGCCGGCGGCTCGGTGCAGCAGCTCGCCGGCTACCTGGACAAGGCCACCGCCAAGGACGTCGCCAAGCTCGGCTCCGCCTACAAGGCGGGCGACCCGGTCGGCAGGGGAGGGCTCCAGGAGACCTTCCAGAAGGATTTGGCCGGGGTGCCGACCACCCGCATCGTGGTGACCGACGGCTCCAAGAAGACCCTGCACACGCTGAAGACGATCGAGGGCTCCCCCGGTAAGCCGGTGCGCACGAGCCTGGATCCGGGGGTGCAGCGCGCCGCGGCCGCCGCCGTCCGTGACCTGGACAAGCCCACCTCCCTGGTGGCGATCCGCCCGGTCACCGGCGAGATCCTCGCCGTGGTCAACAACCAGGGCGGCTTCAACCGGGCGCTGGACGGCCGCTACCCGCCCGGGTCGACGTTCAAGACCGTCACCGCGGCCGGCCTGCTCGCCGAGGGGCTCACCCCCGCGCAGAAGGTCACCTGCCCCAAGCAGGTCAACGTCGGCGGGCTGCCCATCCGCAACTCCGACCACGAGTCCTTCGGCTCGCTGACCTTCCAGGACTCCTACGCCCACTCCTGCAACACCACCTTCGCCCCCCTGGCCGCCGAGCACCTGAACGGCGGCGGGCTCCAGCGGTTCGCCACCATGATGGGCTTCAACCAGCCGCTCGCCATCGGCGTCCCGGCCACCAAGGGCAGCATGCCCAGGCCCACCGGGCTCGCCGACCTGGCGGCCGAGTCGTTCGGGCAGGGCCGCATCACCGCCAGCCCGCTGGTGATGGCGGGCGTCGCCGCGGCCGTGGCCGACGGCACCTGGCGCCCGCCGACGCTGGTGCCCTCGCTGGCGCAGAAGGCCCAGCCGCAGGAACTGCCGGCCGGGGTCGCCGAGAAGCTGCGCGCCATGATGGCGGCGGTGGTGAACGAGGGGACGGCCAAGGGCGCCGGGCTCCCGGCCGGCACCGCGGGCAAGACGGGCACCGCGGAGTTCGGCACGGGGCCCAAGCTCGACTCCCACGCCTGGTTCATCGGCTTCCGCGGCGAGGTCGCCTTCGCCGTGGTGGTCGAGGCCGGAGGCATGGGCGGCGCGGTGGCCGCCCCGGTCGCCGCCCGCTTCCTACGGGGCCTTCCCGGCTGACCCCCGCGGCCCACGGGCGCGGACCGGCTCGCACGGGCCCGGGTGTCACATGGGCAGGGCCGCCGCGTCGCCGCGGAACACCATGATCAGCAGCGTCGCGATGAGCGTGGCGATCAGCAGCCAGCTCACCAGGATGATGATGGTCGACCTGCTCGGACGTCTGCGGCGGCGGCGGGCGCGGGCGGCGCGCTTGCGGTCGCCGGCCTCTTTGCGCACCACGCGCTCGTTGAACGACTCCAGCCGGGCGGCGAGCCTGGGGTCGTCATCGGTGAGATAACTCTCGATCTGGGCAAGCATTCGCTCCTCGTCCTGCGACCAGGCCATGCCTAACCTCCCGGCAACGCAAGCGGTGTGACGACGTTTCTCCCCATCATGAAGATCTTTAGCCATTTGTTGAACCCCTTTTGCCCGGCGGTTCCGGGAGTTGCGATCTCAGTCGAATGCCTGTTCTAATCAAGCTCATGCGCTGGGACAACCTGCGCCTGACCGGCCCGCCGGAGTCCTCAGAGCCCTCACCGGCCTGCGGGCCTGCGGGCCCGGCCCCGGGCGCCCCGGCCGTGCCGCCGATCGCCCGCGGCGTGGTCGCCAAACGATTCGACACCCCGGAGTTCCGGGGCATGACCTTCTACGAGATCCAGGCCCGCTCGATCATCAACCGGGTGCCGGCGGCCGGCCGCGTCCCGTTCGAGTGGACGATCAACCCCCCTTAAATAGACATATGGGTGATTGGCTGCGGTGATGGGTATTTAATGCCCGTGATGCACGCTTTATGGTGCATTGTCATGCAATAGCAGACCCATGCGTTCGGGGGGAAACATGGCCGGAACACGAAAGAAGTCCGCCAAGGCCACCGGAAAGGCCAAGAAAGCGGCCATCAAGGCCACACGCGAGACCAAGCAGAATAAACGCGAGGACGAGGACAAGCGCGAGGCGCGGCCCGACGAGGCCCGATGACCTGACCGGGCATCGCCCCTGGCCGTCCGCCCGCCCCTCAGGGCGGACCCGGTGATCCCCGGTTCACGGGCAGGTCCCTGTTCAGGCACCCGCCGCCGGACCGGCGTACGGCCGTGTTAGCTTTTCGTGCTATATGACCGTATTCGCCGGGTACGTGGTTTCCCTTCGCGGCGAAGAGAGCCGTTCACGTCTCGACGTGAACGGCCCGGGTGCCTGATCATGGAAACCCCCGTCCCCCCGAACGCGAGGATCGATGTCCGCATACGCCCGCTTCCCCACGATCTTCGGTGACGAGATCGTCTTCGCCTCCGAAGACGATCTCTGGATGGTGCCCGCCGCCGGCGGCCGCGCCTTTCGCCTGACCGCCGGGGTCGCCGAGGCCGGATATCCCCGCTTCTCCCCCGGCGGCACCCAGATCGCCTACGTCGGGCGGGAGGAAGGCCCCGAAGAGGTCTACGTCATGCCCGCCGAGGGCGGCGCCGGGCGCCGGATGACCTACGACGACGCCATGTGCACCGTCACCGGCTGGGACCCCGGCGGCGCGATCGTCTACGCCAGCGACGAGGCCCAGCCCATCGGCCGCCGCCGCTGGCTGCACCGCGTCGACCCGGCGACCGGCGTCCGCGAGCGCCTGCCCTACGGCCCCGCCAACACCGTCTCCTACGGCCCGGGCGGGGCGGTCGTCCTCGGCCGCAACACCGCCGACCCCGCCCGCTGGAAGCGCTACCGCGGCGGCACCGTCGGCGACCTGTGGGTGGACAGCGACGGCGGCGGCGAGTTCACCCGCCTGATCACCCTGGCCGGCAACCTCGCCTCCCCCTGCTGGGCCGGCGAGCGCGTCTACTTCCTGTCCGACCACGAGGGCGTCGGCAACGTCTATTCCTGCACCCCCGAGGGCCAGGACCTGCGCCGCCACACCGACCACGCCGACTACTACGCCCGCAACCTCTCCGGCGACGGCCGGCGCCTGGTCTACCACGCAGGCGCCGAGCTGTACGTCCTGGACCCCGACGACGGCGAGGCCCGCCGCGTGCACATGCGGCTGGGCAGCCCGCGCACCCAGCGCAACCGCAGGTTCGTCCCCGCCGCCCACTACCTCGACAGCGCCACCCTGTCCCCCGACGGCAGCGGCCTGGCCATCACCACCCGCGGCAAGGCCTACTCCTTCGCCGGCTGGGAGGGCCCGGTCCGCCAGCACGGCGAGCCCGACGGCGTCCGCTACCGCCTGCTGACCTGGCTGAAGGACGCCGAACGCCTGGTGGCCGCCGCCAGCGACGAGGGCGACCGCGAGGTGCTGATCGTGCTCACCGCCGACGGCAGCGCCACCCCCCTGCGCCTGGACCACCTGGACACCGGGCGCGCGATCTCCCTGACCGTCTCACCCGCGGCCGACCGCGTCGCGCTGACCAACCACCGCAACGAGCTGCTGGTCGTCGACCTGCCCGCCGGCGGGGAGGCCACGCTGACCGTCGCCGACCGCAGCGGCTTCGGCCGCATCGAGGACCCCGCGTGGTCCCCGGCCGGCGACTGGCTCGCCTACACCCGCCCCGAGTCCGCGCAGACCACCGCGATCCGCGTGTACGAGCTCGCCACCGGCGAGTCCCGCCTCGCCACCCGGCCGGTGCTGCGCGACCGCGCGCCCGCCTTCGACCCCGAGGGCCGCTACCTGTACTTCATCGGGGAACGCGTCTTCAACCCGGTCCGCGACGAGCTGCAGTTCGACCTCGGCTTCCCGCTCGGCACCCGCCCGTACGCGGTGGCGCTGCGCGCCGACGTCGGCTCGCCCTTCGTCCCCGAGCCGAAACCCCTGTCCGGCGACGGCGGCAAGGACGGCGACGGCAAAGGCACGGACAAGGGGACGGTCGGGGGCAAGGGCGACGACTCCGACAAGCAGGCCCCCGCAGGCCCGGACGGGGCGCAGGACGCCGCCGGATCCGCCGCGCAGGACGATCCGGACGGCCCGCGCCTGCGCATCGACTTCGACGGCATCGACCGCCGCGTCGTCGCCTTCCCGGTCGCCGAGGGCCGCTACGACAGCGTGGCCGCCATGAAGGACAAGGTGCTGTTCACCTCCTCCCCCGTCGAGGGCAGCCGCGGCGACGACTACGCCGACCCGGTCACCGGCACCCTGCAGGCCTACGACCTGACCCGGCAGAAGCTGGAGACCCTGGTCTCGGGCGTCACCGAGTTCCAGCTCGGCCGGGACGGCACCACCCTGCTGTACCGCGCGCGACACCGCCTGCGGGTGATCAAGGCCGGCGAGTCCCCCTCCGACGACGACTCCCCGAGCAGGGCCGGCGGCTGGATCGACCTGGACCGCGTCAAGGTGTCGGTCAGCCCCGACGCCGAATGGCGGCAGATGTTCCGCGAGGCCTGGCGGCTCCAGCGCGAGCACTTCTGGGCCGACGACATGTCCGGCATCGACTGGGACGCCGTCTACGACCGCTACCTGCCCCTGGTCGACCGGGTGGGCACCCGCGGCGAGTTCTCCGACCTGCTGTGGGAGGTGCAGGGCGAGCTCGGCACCTCCCACGCCTACGAGAGCGGCGGCGAGTACCGCCCCCGGCCGCACTACTCCCAGGGCAAGCTCGGCGTCGACTGGTCCTACGCCGACGGCGCGCACACCATCGCCGCCATCGTCCGCGGCGACCCGTGGGACCCGGACGCCACCTCCCCGCTCAACCGCCCCGGCCTGGACGTGCGGCCCGGCGACACCGTCGTGGCGATCAACGGGCGGCCCGTCGAGGGCCCCGACGGCCCGGCGCGGCTACTGGTCAACCAGGCCGGCCAGGAGGTCGAGCTGACCATCCGCCGCGGTGACGCCCCGCCGCGGCGCGTCACCGTCAAGGCGATCGCCGACGAGCAGCCCGCCCGCTACCGCGACTGGGTGGAGGCCAACCGGCGGCGCACCCACGAGCGCACCGGCGGCCGGGTCGGCTACATCCACATCCCCGACATGGGCGTCGACGGCTACGCCGAGTTCCACCGGGGCTTCCTGGCCGAGTACGACCACGAGGGCCTGGTGGTGGACGTCCGGTTCAACGGCGGCGGCAACGTCTCCAGCCTGCTGATGCAGAAGCTCGCCCGGCGGCGGCTGGGGTACGACTTCCCGCGCTGGGGCGTGCCCGAGGCCTACCCCTCAGAGTCCCCGCGCGGCCCGATGGTGGCGATCACCAACGAGTTCGCCGGCTCCGACGGCGACATCTTCAGCCACACCTTCAAACTGCTCGGCCTCGGCCCGCTCATCGGCAAGCGCACCTGGGGCGGCGTGATCGGCATCTGGCCGCGCCACCGGCTCGCGGACGGCACGGTCACCACCCAGCCGGAGTTCTCCTTCGCCTTCGACGACGTCGGCTGGCGCGTGGAGAACTATGGCACCGACCCCGACATCGAGGTCGATATCACCCCGCAGGACTACGCGCGCGGGGTGGACACCCAGCTGGAGCGCGCGATCGACGTCGCGCTGGAGCGGCTGGCCGAACAACCCGCCCACGCCCCCCGCCCGGCGAGCCGCCCCCACCTGGCCGTCCCACCACTGCCCCCACGCACCTGACCGTCCCGCCGATGTTCCCGCGCCTTTCGGACACCGCGCGGGCGCTCGGTTCGTTGTGAGAGTTGGCGTGGCGCGGATTCTCCAGGGAGGGGTGAACCCGGGCCACGCCCTTTACAATGTAGATCACATACGCGCCTCCCCCGCCTTCCCACTTCCGACCTGGACGGGGGCTTCACCCGACATCCCGATCGTGCTGGACGAGTGCGGCCCCGTGGCGATCGGGATGGCGGGGGCGTCCACGACGATCGTGCCGGTGGGCAGGCGGCGAGCCGGGACGGGCATCTTGCCCTCCCGGAACCACCGGTAGGCGGTCTGCGGGTGAATTCCCTGCGACCGCCCCCACTCAGCCTGGCCTCACGCCGTCATCAAAACATGCGTTCGCTCGTATCCGCTCACGATCGCGACCGGTTCCTTGCCCCCGCCGGATGCCGGCTACCGGCCCTGGCGCCGGAGGCGAGCGGCTCGCGGGTGAGCGTTCCGGGGTCCCACGGGAAACCGGCCTTGAACGTCGCCCGGGCGAGCGCCTGCTGGCCGTCGGCGTTGGGGTGGAAGAAGTCCCACTTGCTGACCTCGTCCAGCGTGAAGGGGTAGGCGAACACGGCGCCGCCGTCGGTCCTGCACCCGGGCCCGTACGCGGCGCACGCCTCGGCCAGCGCCTCGTTGTAGTCGCGCACCCGCTCGCGGACGCGGTCGCGGCGGGCCCGGTCCTTCTTGGCGGCGGAGGACGCGCGGGCCAGCATCGCCGGGCAGATGTGGCCGATCGCCCAGAACGAGCGGGCCACGACGTTGTCCTTGCCCAGGCGCCACAGCCGCTTGATGTCGGGGATGCTCGCGGCGAAGACCTTCGCGCCCGTGGGGGCCAGCACGGCCAGGGCCCGCTCGACGCGGGCCCGGTACGTCGGGACGGGCGTCATCCTGGACTCCTCGCCCGCGCAGGCGTCCTGCGCGCCGATCAGGATCGTGACGTAGGCCGCCTTGGCCGCCACGGCCTTCTCGGCCTGGGCGGCCAGCTCGGCGCTGGTGGACCCGGGCACGGCGAAGTTCAGGTTGTGCCCCTTGACGGCCTGGTCGATCGCGAGCATGCGCAGGTAGTGGCTGTTGACGCCGGCGTCGTCCCCGGACGACCACGACCGCGAGGCGCAGGGGACGTACCAGCCGCAGGCGTTGAAGCCCGCGCTGATCGAATCGCCGAGCGCCGCCATCACCGGGGGCACCGGATCGGCCGCCGCCGCGACGGCCGTCAGGGGGGCGCACACCACCGCGGCGGCCAGGACCAACGCGATCTTTCCGACCATGGTCACCTCTATCTGGGACGATCGATCCTGAGCAAAAGATCGGCTACCAAGGTAGAGATCACGGGCGGCCCGCTCTATGACCTGTGGGCGAGGCGTTGCTACCGTTGACCGAGTTCCTATCGTGGCTTGACAGGGCCCGCCACGTGTGTAGACGCGGATGACGTCCGATCACGCCGTCCCCGCGGGGGCGGTGAGACCGGCACCCGATGTCGAACACGTTCAGATTCCGAATAAGGTGGGCAGAGTGAGTGTCGCGCTCGGGATAACCCGCCCCCCGCTGGTTCGCAGCGTCCCCGTCCATCACGCGGAAGATCTGATCGCGCGACTGCCGCAGGCCCCGCCCTACGCCTGGGTGCACCAGGGCGAAGGGCTGGTGGCCTGGGGCGAGGCCGCCCGGGTCTCCGTCCCGCCCGGCGCGGGCCGCTTCGAGTGGGCGCGGCGCTGGCTGGCCGAGGTGTTCGGCGAGGCCCACATCGACGACGACGTGCACGTGCCCGGGTCGGGGCCGGTCGCCTTCGGGTCCTTCACCTTCGACCCCGACGCCGCCGGGTCGGTGCTGGTGGTGCCGCGCGTGGTGCTCGGCCGCAGGGACGGCCGCGCCTGGCTGACCACGGTCGGCGAGCCGCCCATCGACCTCATGACGCCCGCCGTGCCGCCCGGCCGGGTGGTGTACGGAGACGGGTCGCTGTCGGCGCCCGGCTGGCAGCACGCCGTGGCGCGGGCGGTGAAGGACATCCGGGCGGGCAGGCTGGAGAAGGTCGTGCTGGCCCGCGACCTTCTCGCCACGGCCGAGCGCGAGATCGACCCGCGCGTCCTGCTGGAGCGCCTGGCCCGCGCCTACCCCGACTGCTACACCTTCTCGTGCGCCGGGCTGGTCGGCGCCACGCCTGAGCTGCTGGTCCGGCACACCGGCGAGTCGATCGAGTCGCTGGTGCTGGCCGGCACGACCTACCGGGGCGCCACCCCGGCCGGGGACCGCGCCCAGGCCGAGGCGCTGTTCGCCTCCGCCAAGGACCGCCACGAGCACGCCTGCGCCGTCGCCTCGGTGCGCGACGCGCTGACGCCGCTGTGCGCGTCGCTGTCGGTGCCCGAGGAGCCGGAGCTGCTGGTGCTGCCCAACGTGCAGCACCTGGCCACCCGCGTGCGGGGGCGGCTCGCGGCCGGGGCGTCGGTGCTGGACGTGGTCGCGGCCATGCACCCCACGGCGGCCGTCGGCGGCACGCCGACGCCGGTGGCGCTGGAGGTGATCCGCGAACTGGAGGGCATGGACCGCGCCGGGTACGCCGGGCCGGTCGGCTGGATCGACGCCCGCGGCGACGGCGAGTGGGGCATCGCGCTGCGCTGCGCCTACGTCGAGGGCCGCCGGGCGCGGCTGTTCGCCGGCTGCGGCATCATGGGCGGCTCCGACCCCGAGGCCGAACTCGCCGAGGCCCAGGCCAAGTTCCGCGTGATGCGCTTCGCCCTGGAGGGCTGACCGGCGGGCGGCCGTCCGCGGCCCGCCGGCCGAGGTGTCAGGACGTCCCGGGGGCGGGGGCCGTCGCCGGGCCGTCGCGGCCTGGTTCGTGGGCGAGTTCGTGGGTGAGGTGGTCGAGTTCGGCGCCGCCGGCCATCAGGGACGTCAGCTCCTCTCTGGTGATGTCCGCCTTGGCGAACCGGCCGAGGCTCGTCCCGCGGTTGAGGACCAGGAAGCGGTCACCGACGGGGTAGGCGTGGTGGGGGTTGTGGGTGATGAACACCACGCCGAGGCCGCGGTCCCGCGCGCGGGCGATGTGGCGCAGCACCACGCCGGCCTGCTTGACGCCGAGCGCCGAGGTCGGCTCGTCCAGGATCAGCGCCCTCGCCCCGAAATGGACCGCCCGGGCGATGGCGACCGACTGGCGCTCGCCGCCGGACAGCGTGCCCACCGGCTGGTCCACGTCGCGGATGTCGATGCCCATGCCGCGCAGTTCCTCGCGGGCGACCCGCTTGGCCCGCGCCACGTCGAAGCGGCGCAGCGGGCCGGTGACCGGCTCCGAACCGAGGAAGAAGTTCCGCCACACCGACATCAGCGGGATCA
Source organism: Sphaerisporangium sp. NPDC051017 (assembly GCF_040683095.1). Taxonomy (NCBI): domain Bacteria; kingdom Bacillati; phylum Actinomycetota; class Actinomycetes; order Streptosporangiales; family Streptosporangiaceae; genus Sphaerisporangium; species Sphaerisporangium sp. NPDC051017. The sequence continues at coordinate 119,867 of NZ_JBFBCI010000011.1, read as the reverse complement.
TCGCCAGGTCCTGATACACGGTGGCGATGCCGCGGTCCAGCGCCTCGCGCGGCCCGCCCAGGCGCACCGGCGAGCCGTCCACCAGGTACTCCCCGCTGTCGTGGGCGTGCACCCCGGCGAGGATCTTGATGAGGGTCGACTTGCCGGCGCCGTTGTCGCCGAGCACGCAGGTCACCTCGCCCGCGCGCAGCACCATCGACACGCCGCGCAGGGCGATCACGTTGCCGAACACCTTGCCGACCTCGCGCGCCTCCAGCAGGGGCGGGGCGGGGGGCGCCGGGGAGGGAACGGTCATCGTCGCGCCTCCTCGGCGTAGCGGCGCACCAGGCTGTTGGCGAGCGTGGCCAGCAGGAGCATGGCGCCCAGGAAGAACTTGAACCAGTCGGCGTCCCAACCGGCGAACACGATGCCCTTGTCGGCCATCCCGAAGATCAGCGCGCCGATCGATGCGCCGACCGCCGAGCCGTACCCGCCGGTCAGCAGGCATCCGCCGATCACCGCGGCGATGATGTAGATGAACTCCTGGCCGATGCCCGTGCCGGCCTGCACCGAGCCGAAGCGCAGGGCCGTGATCGAGCCGACCAGCCAGGCGGCGGTGGCCGTGGTCATGAACAGGCCGATCTTCACGCGGGCGGCCGGGACGCCGACGGCCCGCGCCGCCCGCTCGTCGCCGCCGATCGCGAAGATCCAGTTCCCGGCCCTGGTGCGCATCAGCACCCAGGTGGCCAGGGCCGTGACCGCCAGCCACCAGAAGATCGCGACGCGGAAGTCGACCCCACCGGCCGTGACCGACCCGGCCAGCACCGCGCGGGCCCCCTCGTACCCCTCGGCCCGGCGCAGCCCGCTCACCTGCACGGTGCCGGTGATCGCCTTGGTGAGGCCGAGGTTGAGCCCTTGCAGCATCAGGAACGTGCCGAGCGTGACGATGAAGCTCGGCAGCCTGGTGCGCACGACCAGCAGCCCGTTGAGAAAGCCGATCGCCAGCGCCGGGACCAGGCCGGCGAGCATGGCGAGCCACACGTTCCAGCCGAACCGGGTGGCCAGCGTCACCATGACCAGTCCGGTCGTGCCGGTCAGCACGCCCGCCGACAGGTCGAACTCGCCGCCGATCATCAGCAGGGCGATGGCGACCGCCATGATGCCGAGGGTGGAGGCCGGGTCGAGCCAGTTGGCGACGCCGTCGGCCGAACGGAAGACCGCCGACCGGGAGGAGAAGAACGCGAACACGGCCAGGGCCCCGACCACCGAGCCGAGCTCGGGGCGGACCAGCAGGCGCCGGAGCACGCCGGCGCCCGCGAGCCGCTCGTCGGCGGGGACGCTGGTCACCGGGTGCCCTCCAGGGCCAGCTCGGCGACCTGGGCGGCGTTGTCCTTGGTGACGAAGCCCGGCCCGGTGTTCACCGGCAGGCCGCCGCCGACGGTGTTGAGGTTGTTCTTGTACAGGTAGAGGAAGGTGATCGGCAGCCAGCCCTGCAGGTACTGCTGCTGGTCGACCGCGAAGAGGATCTGCCCGGTCTGGATGGAGTCGACGACATCCGCCGACAGGTCGAAGGTGGCGAGCTTCGCTTTCGACCTGCCGTCGGCGATGGCCTCGCGGGCGGCGACGGCGATCGCGGGGTTCAGCGTCAGCACGCCGTTGACGGAGGTGTCGGCCTGCAACCTGGCCTTGATCTTGGAGGTGGCGTCGGCGAGGTTGCTCACGTCCACCTGCAGGCGCTCGACGGTGCCGCCCAGCGTGGCCGTGGCGCCGTTGCACCGCTGGTCAAGGCCGACGTTGCCGGCCTCGTGGATGACGCACAGCAGCTTGGTCACGCCCTCGGCCTTGAGCTTCTCGCCCGCGCCGCGCCCCGCGACCTCCTCGGACTGGCCGACGTGGGTGATCGCGCCGAACTCCTTGGAGCTGTCGCCGCCGGAGTTGATGGTGATGACGGGGATCTTGGCGGCGACGGCCTTGGTGACGGACTCGCGCAGCGCGTCGGGGTTGGCCATCGAGACGACCAGGCCGTCGGCCTTCTGGCTGACCGCCTGGTCGATGAGCTGGGCCTGCTTGGCGGGGTCGCCGTCGCCCTGGTAGGTGACCGCGGCGCCGTACCGCTTGCCCGCCGCCTCGGCGCCGTTCTTGACGACGTCCCAGAAGGGGTCGCCGGGCGCGCCGTGCGTGATGACGGCGTAAGTTCCGCCGCCCGTCCCCGCCTGCCCGCCGGTGGACGACGCGGAGGCGCTCGCCTGCCCGCCGCCGTTCTCGCCGGAGCATCCGCCCAGCACCAGCGCTCCCAGCACCGCCGCCGTGATCAGTCGTGTGACACGCGTCATTGGTTACCTCCCGCTCCGTCCTGGGGGGACGGTGATCGGCCGCATGTCAGCGTTTGTAACCTCGTGTAACCTCGCTGTCAATTATTTGTCGTGACATTCGGATGTATTGGGTATGCCGCCTTAAGATTTGTCAGGACATACTGACAAATCGATCCCCCGGTACCCCGGCGGACCACCCCGGGCACGAAGAAAGCCCGGCGAACCATCTCGCCGGGCCGGGAGCATTGCCGGGTCTACTTCAACGTGCGCACGATGTCGAGGATCTCGTCGAGCTTCGTGCCCTGCTCATCCAGTTTCTTCGTGTGCCCGCCCACGGTGGTCGCGAGCCCGTCTACCGTGGTCGTGAGCCCGCCCACCGTTGCCGTAAGCCCGTCCACCCTGGTCGTGAGCCCGTCCAGCTTCTTCGTGTGCTCCTCCAGAGTTCTCGTGTGCTCGTGGACGGTCGTGGCGAGGCCGTCCAGGATCTTCGAGTGCTGGGCGAGGGTCACCGTGTGCAGGTTCTGCTGCACACGGATTCCCTTCAGATCGTCGACCACGGCCATGTAGAGGCCGCTCGCGGCCTCGGCCCTGCCCGACGCCTGACCGGCCACGTAGGACGCGGCCACGGCCTGATCACGCACGGAGCCGAGCATGGACGTCGACCTCGGCAATGCGCAGTTCAAGCTCAGTCGATGACATCTTCATTCCCTCCACACCCGAAGACTAGCGCCACCACGTGACGGAGCGCACGCGATTGGCGACTGTACGTGAAAACATCTCACTGTGCGGGGTGTGGCATGACTCGCCGGCATCACGGTCGGTCCGCCCGCACGGCGGCGTTTTTGTCCGGACATCTTGATGTCCGCTACCCTGGTCCCTCAGCGATCTGGAACGGAGCCGGGAGAAGGCATGGGCACTCGACTCGACATCGATCTCGATCGCTCAAGTCCCGTTCCGCTGTACTTCCAGGTGGCCGAGCAGATCGCCGAGGCGATCCGGCGCGGCGACCTCGCGCCCGGCGCCCGGCTCGACAACGAGATCCTGCTGGCCGACCGGCTCGGGCTCTCGCGTCCGACGATCCGCCAGGCGATCCAGTACCTGGTGGACAAGGGGCTGCTCGTCCGCAAGCGCGGCGTCGGCACCCAGGTGGTGCACGGCCAGGTCAAGCGCTCGGTCGAGCTCACCAGCCTGTACGACGACCTGCGCCGCGCCGGCCAGGAGCCGACCACCCGCGTGCTGTCGCTGCGGCCGGTGGGCGCGGACGAGGAGATCGCGGGCGTCCTCGGCGTCCCGGCGGGCACCGAGGTGCTGCGCCTGGAGCGGGTGCGCTACGCGGCCGGCGAGCCCCTGGCCCTGCTGCACAACTGGCTGCCGGCCGTGGCGGGCCTGACGTCCGAGGCCCTGGCCGAGCGGGGGCTGTACGAGCTGCTGCGGGCGGCGGGGGTGCGGATGCGGGTGGCCAACCAGCGCATCGGCGCGCGGGCCGCCACCCCGGCCGAGGCCCGGCTGCTGGACGAGCGCCGGGGCGCGCCACTGCTCACGATGGTGCGCACGACCTACGACGACCAGGGCAGGGCCGTGGAGCACGGCTCGCACGTCTACCGGGCCTCGCACTACTCGCTGGAGGTCACGCTCATCGAGCGCTGATCGGCGTCCCCCGCCGCGGGTTCCGCCAGCCGGGCCGCGCGGCGCCTGAGGAACAGCGTGGTGCCGATGCCGAACAGGAGGGCGACGACGAGCGCCACCCAGGAGAAGCCCTTCAGCCAGCGGTCGGCCGCCATGCCGAGGTAGTAGATGACGCCCGTCGTGCCGGCGGCCCAGGTGATGCCGCCCAGCACGTTGGCGACCAGGAAGCGCCAGTACGGCATGTGCAGCGCGCCCGCCAGCGGACCGGCCAGGATGCGCAGCAGGGCGATGAAGCGGCCGATGAAGACGGCCCACATGCCCCACCGGTCGAACGCCTGCCGGGCCTTGGCGACGTGGGCGGGGCCGAAGTGCTTGGGGAAGCGCCGGGACAGGCGGTCGAACAGCGGCTGCCCGCCCTTGCGGCCGATGGCGTAGCCGATGGAGTCGCCGATGATCGCGCCCGCGCTCGCGCACACCGCCACCCACACCGGGCTGACGGCGTGGTGGGCTGCCATCAGGGCGGCGCTGACCAGGACGACCTCCCCGGGCAGCGGGATGCCCAGGCTCTCCAGGCCGATGACGCCGCCTACGATCACGTAGACCCAGATCGCGGGGATCGCCTGGAGCCACTCCTCGACATGCATGACTCACACCCTATGTCGTGGGATGAAACGGGTTTTACATACTCAAGGAGATCTGACCTACGCGTGACGTAAGAATCGCCGGTCTCCGGGGCATAGGCAGGGCGTGGCGTGGAGGTTGCTCATGGACGGCTGGCGTCGGGCCCGGCTCACCGCGGTGATCTACGACTTCGGCATCGCGCACGAACGGCTCGGCAGGCTCGGCGGCAGGCTGCTGTGGGGCGCGGACATGCGGCGTTTCTACCGTGACCTGGACCGCCCCCGCAAACCGGCGGACGGGGACCGCGTGCTGGACGTCCCGTGCGGCGGGGGCACCGCCTTCAGGAAGCTCGAACCCGGGGTGAGCGGGTACGTGGCCCTGGACCTGTCGCCGCTCATGCTGCGCCGGGCCCGCGACCGGGCACGCCGTGGCGGCCTGCACGGCATCCGGTTCCTCCAGGGCGACGTGGCCGGCCTGCCGTTGCGCGACGGCGAGTTCGACCGGTGCCTGAGCTATTTCGGCCTGCACTGCTTCCCCGACCCGGCGGCGGCCCTCGCCGAGATGGCCCGCGTCCTGCGCCCGGGGGGCCGGTTGCGCGGGACGGCCGTCGTGCGCGGGGGCGGGCCGCGGCAGGACGCGCTGATCCGGCTTTTCCAGCGGATCGGGACCTTCGCCGCCGTGGGCACGGCCCGGGACCTGCCCCGCTGGCTGGAGGCGGCGGGCTTCGACCGCGTCGAGGTCGACCGCGACGGCGCGGTCGCCTACTTCTCCGCCCGCCGGGCCCCGTGACCCACCGCCCGGGCGCCCGCTCTAGCCCCCGGCGCGGACGGCCTCGTGGGCGGCGTCGCGCAGCAGCGCGTGGATCCGGGCGTTCTCCTCGCGGTCGGTGCGGGCCTCCACCAGGCGCAGGCCCTCGCCCCGGATCGCCTTGGGCAGGTCGCCGATCGAGGACACCAGGGTGTGCGGCGTACCCGTGGCGGCGGCGACGTAGGCCAGGTCGACGCCGTGGGGGGTGCCGAAGACGCGTTCGAAGGACTCCGGCAGGCCGGCCTGGGGCAGCAGGGAGAAGATGCCGCCGCCGTCGTTGTTGACGACGACCAGGCACAGGTCGGGGCGGGGCTCGCGGGGGCCGAGGATGAGGCCGTTCTGGTCGTGCAGCAGCGTCAGGTCGCCCAGCAGGGCGTAGGACGGGCCGTTGTGGGCGAGCGCCGCGCCGACCGCGGTGGACACCAGCCCGTCGATGCCGGAGGCGCCGCGGTTGGCGAGCAGGCGCAGGCCGCGCCGGGGCCGCATGGCCTGGTCCAGGTCGCGGATCGGCATGGAGGAGCCGCAGAACAGCAGGGAGTTGTTGGGCAGCAGCTCGACGAGGTCCCGGGCCAGGCGGGGCTCGCTGATGCCGGTGTCGTCCAGCACTCCGTCCACCGCGCGCCGCGCGGCCGCGTCGGCGGCGCGCCAGGACTGCAGCCAGCCGTCGTCGCCGGCGGCCGCGGCGATCTCGACGGCCTCGGCGACCTGGGTGGCCGAGCGGGTCGGGTCGGGCCAGCGCGACATGTCGCGGGCGACCACGACGTGCTCGGGCGCCCGCTTGAGCCAGGACAGCAGCGGGCGCGACAGGCTCGGCCGCCCGAGCGTCATCACGACGTCGGGGATGTGGGCATCGGCGAACTCCGGGACGCCGAGCAGGAAGTGGTAGGCCGAGATGGCGTTGTCGCCGTAGCGGGCGCCGCCGCTGGGCTCCGACAGCACCGGCCAGCCCGCCATGCCCGCGGCGGCGACGTACCGCCGCACGTTCACCGCGCCGTCCCCGACGACCAGCACGCCCCGCCGGGTGGGGGTGACGTGCAGCCCGGCCGAGGGCGGCGCCACCCGGGCCCGCACCCAGGGCCCGCCCGCGTCGCCGTCCAGCGGCTCGCACCAGGAGGTGTCGCCGTCGGGGATCAGCGGCTCGCGGTAGGCGAGGTTGAGGTGGACGGGGCCGGGGTCGCCCGGGCCGAGGGCGCGCTGGTAGGCGCGGCAGGCCAGCGAGCGCCAGTAGGCGACCTGCCCGGGGCGCTCCTCGGGGACGCCGACCTCGGCGAACCAGCGCACCGACGCCCCGTACAGCTTGAGCTGGTCGATGGTCTGGCTGGCGCCGGTGCCACGCAGTTCGGGCGGCCGATCGGCGGTCAGCAGCAGCAGCGGCACCCCCGACTCGCTCGCCTCGATGACCGCCGGGTGGAAGTTGGCGGCGGCGCTGCCGGAGGTGCAGACCAGCGCCACGGGCCGCTCGGACCTGCGGGCCAGGCCGAGGGCGAGGAAGGAGGCCGACCGTTCGTCGATGCGGACGTGCAGCCGGACGCGGGAGTCGGCGTGCGCCGCGATGGCCAGCGGCGCGGAGCGCGAGCCGGGGGCGAGCACGATGTCGGTCAGCCCGCAGCGCACCAGCTCGTCGACCAGGACGTCGCTGAGCGCCGTCGCCGGGTTCACCGGCCCTCCTCTGGCGCGCTCGGCCGGACCGGAGGGTTCGCCGCGGCGGGGACGCGCGGGGCCGTCATCGAGCGGCGGGGACGGCGCGGTTGCGGTCGACAACGCCCACGATCAGTCTCGCTCCTCACTGCGCCCGGCGCCGGCGCAGCGCGCGGGGAGGCCTCTCATCGGGACTAACCTTACGACCGTGAGTGAGCGACCGGTGCACGCGGTGGTTTCCGGCCCCGGCCCGCTGGTGGTGCGGAAGGTCCGCGAGGCGCTGCTCGGCGGCGGCCCGGCCGTGCTGCCGCTGGATCCGTCCCTGCCCGCCCCGGCGCTGCGGGCCGCGCTGGAGGCGCTGCGCCCGACCCATCTGGTGACCCCCGGCGAGGTCCGGCCCCTTCCGGGCGGGGTCCCCGCGGCGGACGGGGTCGCGGTGGTCATCGCGACCAGCGGGTCCACCGGGGCGCCCAAGGGGGTGGAGCTGACGGCCTCGGCGCTGACGGCCTCGGCGTCGGCCTCGCTGGCGCGGCTCGGCGCCCGGCCCGGCGGGCGCTGGCTGTGCTGCCTTCCCCCCTCCCATGTCTCGGGTCTGCAGGTGCTGGTCCGGGCGCTGCTCGGCGGCTCCGAGCCGCTGGTCCACGAGCGGTTCGTCCCCGAGGCGGTGGCGGCGAGCGGCGCCGACCACGTGTCGCTGGTGCCCACCCAGCTCCGGCGCCTGCTGGAGGCGGGGGCGGACGTGTCGGGGTTCCGCACGATCCTGCTCGGCGGCGCCGCGGCCCCTCCCGGGCTGGTGGAGGCCGCCCGCGAGTCCGGCGCGCGCGTGGTCGGCACGTACGGCATGAGCGAGACGTGCGGGGGGTGCGTGTACGACGGCGTCCCGCTGGAGGGCGTACGGGCCGATGTGGGGCCGGACGGGCGGATCCGGCTGGCCGGGCCGGTGCTGTTCTCGGGGTATCGGCTGCGCCCCGACCTGACGGCGGCGGCGCTGGACGGCGGCTGGTATCTCACCTCCGATCTCGGGGCGTTCCAGGACGGGCGGCTGCGGGTGCTGGGCCGGGTGGACGACGTGATCACCACCGGGGGCCGGAAGGTCGTGGCCGGGGCGGTCGCCGGGCTCCTGGCCGGGCATCCGGCGGTCCGGGAGGCCGTCGTGGTGGGCCGTCCTCACCCGGAGTGGGGTCAGGAGGTCGTCGCGGTGGTGGTCGCGGCCGACCCCGCCGCTCCCCCGGCCCTCGCCGAGCTCCGGTCGCTGGTGAAGACGCGCCTGCCGGGGTACGCGGCGCCGCGGGCGCTGGCGGTGGTGGACCGGCTGCCGCTGCTCCCGAACGGCAAACACGATCTCGTCGCCATACGTACGCAGATTTCCGGGTTTGTTGGCATAAGCGATCCTTCTTGACCACAATGTCCCGTCAAGGGAACCGGAAGTGATGTCCAGCGCGTCATACGGACAGGCTGGATCAGGAAGGACGCCTCGATGAACCCAACCCGCAAGATGTGGATCTCGGCCGGAGTGGCCGGTGTGGTCCTCGCCGGGGGCATCTCCGTCGCGGCCGCCGCGGCGTCCGGACGGGTGGACAGGTCCGAGAAGACCGGCCAGGAGCCGTCGCAGGCGACCCCGGGCCCGGGTGAGGCTCCGGGCCAGATCCCCGGCCCCGAGGTGCCCCAGAACGCCGAGCCGACCCGCTCGCCGGAGAAGTTCGTCGTCACCGACCCCGATCTCAACTCGGACCCGGGCAAGGTGGCGGAGTACTGGACCGAGAAGCGGCTGGAGAGCGCCGAGCCGATGCCGATGCCCGTGCTGACGCCCGAGAAGACCCCCACGAAGACGCCCGGCAGCTGACGCCGCGCGATCACGCCGGGGAGGCGGGCCACCTCGAGGGGGCCCGCCTCCTTTCATGCCGGGGGCCGGGACGCCCCCGGGCAGGGCGGTGCCGGACACCCGATCGAGGGCAGAGGGCACCGCGACCAGGCAAGACGAGCCGGGAGATCAGGAGTCGCCCGGTCACGGTGTGGCGGGTCGCGGGAACAAAAGACGGCGTCGGGCGTTATTGATACTGGTGCGCCGAACGCGAACGCCGCGCCATCCCATCGAATGAATCAGGCGACTCCGTGACGGAGGAGGTGTGCTCATGCCCCGAACTGCCGCGGCGGCCTCGACCGAGCGCGAGGCGCCCTCGACGACCCTCGACCGCGTTCTCGACAGAGGCCGAGCTCAGGGGCACCTTTCCCTCGCGGAGCTGCGCGAGGCGTTCTCGTCGGCGCGGATCAGCCCGGCCAAGGGCCGTTCGATCCTGCGCGAGCTCACCGAGGCGGGCGTGAACCTCGCCGCGGAGGACGAGCCCGCCCCCAAGGCCGGCGACCCGGCGAGCGATACTCGTAAGAGCACCACTGTGAAGACTACCGCGAAGAGCGCAATGACCAGCACCACCATCACGCCCGCCGGCGGCTCCGGCGCCTCCGAGACCACCGCCGAGCCGCGCCCCCGGCGATCCGCGCGCAAGACGGCCGCGCCCGCACCCGCCACCGCGCCGGTCGCCCCCGACGACGGACCCGGCCCCCAGGACAACTGGGAGGAGCCCGACGAGCACGAGCTCCAGAACGAGACGCTCGACCTGGACGACCAGTCCTCGGTCATGGGCGACTCTGTGCACACCTACCTCAAGTCCATCGGCCGCCGCACGCTGCTGACCGCGGCCGAGGAGGTCGAGCTGGCCAAGCGCATCGAGGCCGGCCTGTACGCCGAGCACAAGCTGGAGACCGGGTCGCCGGGCGAGGACGAGCGCACGGAGCTGGAGTGGGTCGTCGAGGACGGCAGGCGCGCCAAGGACCACATGCTCGAGGCCAACCTGCGCCTGGTCGTCTCGGTGGCCAAGAAGTACACCGACCGGGGCATGGCGCTGCTGGACGTCGTCCAGGAGGGCAACCTCGGCCTGATCCGCGCGGTCGAGAAGTTCGACTACTCCAAGGGGTACAAGTTCTCGACGTACGCGATGTGGTGGATCCGCCAGGCGATCCAGCGCGGCTTCGCCGACTCCGCCCGGACGATCCGCCTGCCCGTCCACGTCCTGGAGCTGCTGTCCAAGCTGTCGCGCGTCGAGCGCGACATGCACCAGCGCCTGGGGCGCGAGCCGACCCCCGAGGAGCTGGCGGTCGAGCTGGACAAGACCCCCGACCAGATCGAGGAGCTCCTGCGCACCAGCCGCCAGCCGATCAGCCTCAACGCGACCATCGGCGAGGACGGCGAGACCACCATCGGCGACCTGATCGAGGACGTCGACGCCCCCGAGGCCTCGGAGGTCGTCGACCGGCAGCTCCTCGGCGCCGAGCTGCGCGGCGTGCTGGACAACCTGACGCCGCGCGAGGCCAAGATCATGGCGCTGCGGTTCGGCCTGATCGACGGCAAGCCGCACACGCTGGACGAGATCGGCAAGCACCTGGGGCTGACCCGGGAGCGCATCCGCCAGCTCGAGAAGGAGTCGCTCAGCAAGCTGCGCCACCCGAGCAACACCCGGCCGCTGCTGGACTGGGCGAGCTGACGACGCAGCCCGGCCGGTGAGCCGGCGGTCACGGCCTCCGCCCCGCACGGGATGGAGGCCGTTCGCGTCTCGGGGCGCCCCGCGCGGCTAGTGCGCGGAGGCGCCGCCGGCGGGGGTGGAGACGAACGGGCGCGGCACGCGGACGATGCCGGTGAGCCGGTTCTCTTCGCGCAGGGTGCGCAGCCGGTCGACCTCGGCCACCCAGCGGGCGCCCTCGGGGGTGGCGACCCCCTTGCGGCGCCGGATGCGGTCGTCGTACGCCCGCACGCCCAGGGTCGCCCGCTTGGCGGCCTCGGCGGTGCGCAGCGCGTCGGTCAGCGCCCGGTCGAAGGCCAGGCCCGCGGCGCACAGCTCGGCCGCGCCCGCTTCCTCGGCCCGCGCCCGGCGCAGCGCGCGCTCGGCGTCACGCGCCTTCTCCAGCACCTGGGCGAAGCCCTTCCCGACCTCCTGGTCGGCGTGGTGCCTGACCTCCGCCTCCCGGCTCACCCTCGGACGGAAAAACGCCATCGCCTGCCCTTTCTCGGCACTTCGCCGGTGATCCGGCGTTCGTCGCTCGCCCTAGCGTACGCCGCCTACGGAGGGGCCGGGCCGCCGGTACGGCGTGGCGCCCTTTACAAAGTAAGCCACTGTGTGGATCATGACCTGTATGCCGGCGAAACGACCTCCCGTCCCCCTGTCCCGCGAGCGCATCATCGAGGCGGCGCTGCACATCGCCGACGGCCAGGGCCTGCGGCGGCTCACCATGCGCAGGCTCGGCGACGCGCTCCAGGTGGAGGCGATGGCCATCTACCACCACCTGCCCCGCGGCAAGGAGGCGCTGATGGACGCGCTGGCCGAGCACGTCACGACCGTCGCCGTCGATCCCTCAGGTGCGGCGGGCTGGCAGGACGTGGCCCGCGCGTGGGCCCGGGCGAGCCGCGCCGCGCTGCTGGAGCACCCCGGGGTGCTGGCCCTGGCCCTGACCAAACCCCCGCGCGGCACGGCGCTGATGGCGATCCGCGAGCAGGCCGAGCAGTTGGCCGCCTCCGGGCTGGGGGACGCCGCGGCGGCCGTGCGCGCGCTGCGGGCGTACGTGATGGGCAGCGTCGCGGTGGAGATCCAGCGGTCCGGCTGGGCCGCGCCGGCGGGAGACGACGGCGACGGGGACGGCGCGGAGTTCGCGAACGGCGGGAGCGGCGGCCCCGGCGGCGCTAGACTCGGCGGCGCGACGGCGGCCCGTCCCGAGTCCGGGGAGGAGGCCGTGGAGGCCTTCGAGCGGGGGCTGGACGCCCTGCTCAGGGGGCTTGCCGAGGCGTAACCATACGTTTATCCGTTCGGCGGCGAGTCGTATTGAGACCGTTATCTTCTGTCGGGCACGCTTGTGTCGCAGGTCACACGGCACGAGACCGGCCCGGCGGCCCCCTGGACCCCCCTAATCGAAGGATCTAAACCGTCCTAATGGGCTATGTCGCCCGCGTGTGACCCGCAGCACACTTACTCTGTAAGTGTGCGTCAGCACACACGTCGACCACACAGCGTTCGGCCCCGTCCGACGGGGGCGGGGGAATCGGAGCGGGCAGACGCGCCGTCGCCGAGGATCCCGGCCGGACACCAGACCGAGAGAGAAATCCGGAGGCACGCCGATGTGCCCGCATGAGCCGTCCTGTCCGAGCACCACCGCACCGGACCGCGAAGCCGCCCGCACGATCGCGGCGCACCCCGAGCAGGGGTGGAGCCTGCTGTGCAACGGCATCGTGCTTTTCGAGGACACCGGGGAGCTCCTGCCCGACGGCGCGGTCATCGCCCCGCACCGCCCCACCGACCTCGCCATCAGCGCGGCCTGACCGGCCCGCGGTTCACCCGAACCGGGGGCCGAGCCACTCCGCGACCACCTCGCCCACCCGGGCGGGGTTTTTCTTGAATTCATGTCCTTCCCCGGCGAGCACGACCCGCCGGGCGGCGTCCGCCTCCTCGGGCACGCCGAACGGGTCGCGGTCACCGCTCACCACGAGCACGTCCACGCCCGCTTCGCGTAGTTCACCGGCCCGCGAGCGCTCCGGCCTGCCGGGCGGGTGCAGCGGGAAGGCCAGCGCCACCACCGCGTCGGCCGAGACGGCACGGGCGGTACGGCAGGCGACCCGCGCGCCGTTGCTCCGCCCGCCCTGCACCAGGGCCAGGCCAGGGAACCGGCGCCGCAGCGAGGCCACCAGCGCGGTCCAGGACTCGTCCTGCTTGACCGCCGAGCCCGGGGCCCGGGCGCCCGCGACGCGGAACGGCTGGAGGACCCGCGCGACGGTCCCGCCGATCTCGCCGGCCGCGTCGCGCACCGCCAGCAGGTCCGGCGCCTCCACTCCCCCGGACGAGCCGTGGGTGAGCACGAACAGGAACCGCGGGTCGCGCGCCTTGTCGACCTCCACGATCGCCGGCCCGTTCGGCGTCACGATGCGCATGGCCCACACCGTACCTGGGAAGGACCCCGCTACTTCTCGCGGGGGATGCCATGGCCCGCGCCGCCGTGACAGATTAGGGCGGTGCCGGATAATCCACGTGACGAGCTGCGCGCCACCGTCGAGGCGCGGCGGGACCTCGGGCCCGAGTACGAGAACGTCCTGATCGAGTCGTTCCTGGAGAAGCTCGACCATACGATCGAGACCAGGGTGCGCGCCGAGATCGCCGCCCAGCGCGGGCCCCAGGGGTACGCCCCGCCGCCCGGCGACGCCTATCCCCCGCCGGGCAAGGGCCCCAAGCAGGTCGACGCGATGATCCCGATCGCGCTCGGCTCGCTCGGCATCGGCGTGCCGCTCACGGCGATCGCCGCCCACCAGGGGGGGCCCGGCGGGCTGTTCCTGGCCTGGGCGGGCATCGTGATCGTCAACGTCGCCGCCGCGCTCGGCCGGCGCCGCCGCTGAGGCCGGTCAGCCCTCGTCCCCGGCCCCCGGCCCCTCCCCCGCGCGCGGGACGGCGGCGTGGGGGCCCTCGTCACGGGCGAGCCGCAGGCGGACCTGCGCGGCCACGGCCTCGTCGGGGTGGCTGAGGCCGTACTCCCACACCGCGTCGGCGTCCTCGTCCCGGCCGCGCAGCGGGAGCGTGCGCGCCAGCAGCTCGATCGCCAGCGCCGTGCCGTCGGCGTCCCCGCCGCCCTCGGCGGCGCCCTCAACGGAGGCCGCGAACTCGCCGCAGGCCATGTCCAGGTGGGCCATGCCGAGCAGGACGCGCAGCCGCCCGGCGTCGGCGGCCCCGGGCACCTCCAGCGCCCCCAGGATCACGTCGGCGGCCTCCCCCGGCTCCCCGTCGCCGAGGAGCCGCTCGGCGAGCGCCTGGGCCGCCCGGGAGCCCACCAGGGGGTCGCGGGTGGCGAGCGCCGCCCGCAGCGCGGCCTCGGCCTCCGCGTCGTCCCCCCGCCGCGCGGCGAGGCGCGCCAGCGCCATGTGCGCGGCGGGAAGGTAGGCGGGCGTGCCGATGCCGATCACGGCCTGCCAGGCGGCCCGGGCCTGGTCGCCCAGGTCCTCGCGCTCGAACCCGCGCGCCAGGTGGCAGGCCGCCTGCGCGGCGAACTCCGGGTGCCCGGTGGCCAGGGCCGCGCGGGCCGCCGCCCTGGCGCCCGCGACGTCGCCGCGCCGCTCCAGCACCAGAGCGAGGCCGACGGCCGCCTGGGCGCGGTCGGCCTCTCCGTCGTCGGCCACCAGCTCGGCGAAGATCTCGGCCGCGGCCTCCAGCTCGCCGCTCTCGGCGAGCCTTCGCGCGTCGTCGATCCGCCGTCCGGACTCCACCTCGTGCGCCGCCATCGGGACCTCTTCTCCGCGTCGGGGGGAACTGCCGGCCTCGCGACGCGAGCGCGCCGTCGCGCGCGACATATTATGCCGATCGGGACAGGCGGCGGAGGACGGTCGTCAGTCCTCGTATGCCTCCAGCGGGGGGCAGGAGCACACAAGGTTGCGGTCACCGTAGGCCTGGTCGATGCGGCGCACCGGCGACCAGTACTTGCCCTCCCGCAGCGCGGGCACCGGATAGGCCGCCTCGGTACGGGTGTAGGGGTGCTTCCAGTCGTCGGCCACCAGGCAGTCGGCCGTGTGCGGGGCGTTGCGGAGCGGGTTGTCGGCCCGGTCGTAGGCGCCGGAGGCCACCTTGGCGATCTCGCCCCTGATCGCGATCATGGCGTCGCAGAACCGGTCGAGCTCGGCGAGGTCCTCGCTCTCGGTCGGCTCGATCATCAGGGTGCCCGCCACCGGGAACGACATCGTGGGGGCGTGGAAGCCGTAGTCGACCAGCCGCTTGGCGACGTCATCGACGGTGACGCCGGTCTCCTTGGTGATCTGGCGCAGGTCGACGATGCACTCGTGGGCGACCAGGCCCTCGCGGCCGGTGTAGAGCACCGGGTAGTGCGGGGCCAGGCGCCTGGCGAGGTAGTTGGCCGACAGGATCGCCTGCTCGGTGGCCGCCTTGAGCCCCTCGCCGCCCATCATGCGCACATAGGCCCAGGAGATCGGCAGGATGCCCGCCGAGCCGTACGGCGCGGCCGAGACCGGGCCGACCGGCGCGTCGTCCTCCAGCGGGTGGCCGGGCAGGTAGGGCGCCAGGTGGGCGCGGACCGCCACCGGGCCGACGCCCGGGCCGCCGCCGCCGTGCGGGATGCAGAAGGTCTTGTGCAGGTTGAGGTGGGAGACGTCCGCGCCGAAGGCCCCGGGCTTGGCCAGGCCGACCAGCGCGTTGAGGTTGGCGCCGTCGACGTAGACCTGGCCGCCGGCCTCGTGCACCCGCTCGCAGATCGCGGTGATCGTCTCCTCGTACACGCCGTGCGTCGAGGGGTAGGTGACCATGATCGCGGCGAGCCGGTCGCGGTGCTTGGCGATCTTGGCGTCGAGGTCGGCGACGTCCACGTTGCCCTGGTCGTCGCAGGCCACCACGACGACCCGCATGCCCGCCATGACCGCGCTCGCGGCGTTGGTGCCGTGGGCGGAGGACGGGATGAGGCAGACGTCGCGCTCGTGCTCGCCGCCCGCGCGGTGGTAGGCGCGGATGGCGAGCAGTCCGGCGAACTCGCCCTGGGAGCCGGCGTTGGGCTGCAGGGAGACCGCGGCGTAGCCGGTGACCTCGGCCAGCCAGCGCTCCAGGTCGGCGATCAGGGAGAGGTAGCCCTCGACCTGGTCGGCCGGCGCGTACGGGTGGATGCCCGCCAGCTCGGGCCAGGTGATCGGCTCCATCTCGGTCGTGGCGTTCAGCTTCATCGTGCAGGAGCCGAGCGGGATCATCGACCGGTCCAGCGCGATGTCCTTGTCCTGCAGCCTGCGCAGGTAGCGCAGCATCGCGGTCTCGGAGCGGTGGGAGTGGAAGACCGGGTGGGTCAGGTGGTCGGTGGTACGCAGCAGCTCTGCCGGCAGCGCGTCGGAGGCGGCGGTGTCCAGGTCGTCCAGCACGACCCCGTCCAGGCCGAACGCCTCCCAGACGGCGGCCAGGTGCTCGCCGGTGGTCTTCTCATCGCAGGTGACGCCCACGTGGTCGGCGTCCACCAGGCGCAGGTTGACGCCCCGGTCGCGGGCCGCGGCGGCGACGCCGGCCGCCCGGCCGGGAACGCGGGCCAGGACGGTGTCGAAGAACGCGTCGTGGACGACCTCGACGCCGCCGCCGCGCAGCCCGGCCGCCAGGATCGCGGCGTGCCGGTGGACGCGCTGGGCGATGCGCCGCAGGCCCTCGGGGCCGTGGTAGGCGGCGTACATGCCGGCGATGACGGCCAGCAGGACCTGGGCGGTGCAGATGTTGCTGGTGGCCTTCTCCCGGCGGATGTGCTGCTCGCGGGTCTGCAGGGCCAGCCGGTAGGCGGGGCGCCCGTCGGCGTCCTGCGACACGCCCACCAGG
This sequence comes from Sphaerisporangium sp. NPDC051017, assembly GCF_040683095.1. Classification (NCBI taxonomy): domain Bacteria; kingdom Bacillati; phylum Actinomycetota; class Actinomycetes; order Streptosporangiales; family Streptosporangiaceae; genus Sphaerisporangium; species Sphaerisporangium sp. NPDC051017. The sequence continues at coordinate 103,513 of NZ_JBFBCI010000011.1, read as the reverse complement.
CGGCCGGGCATCTGCCGCTGCAGGCCCTCGCGGACGGACATGTAGGCGGCGTGCGGGCCGCCGAAACCGAGCGGGACGCCGAAGCGCTGGGAGGAGCCGACCGCGATGTCGGCGCCGAGGAAGCCGGGGGCCTCGGTGAGCGTGAGCGCGAGCAGGTCGGCGGCGACGACGACCAGCGCGCCGCGGGCGTGGGCCTCGTCGGCGACGGCGCGGAAGTCCTTCAGGCGGCCGCTCGCCCCGGGGTACTGGACGAGGACGGCGAACAGCTCGCCCTCGGGCAGGCCCTCGGAGAGGTCGGCCTCGGCCAGCTCGATGCCGAGCGGCTCGGCGCGGGTGGCGAGCACGGCCTTGGTCTGCGGGAGGGTGTCGGCGTCCACGACGAACACCGGGCTCTTGGCGCGGCCGGCGCGGCGGGCCAGCGTCATCGCCTCGGCGGCGGCGGTGGCCTCGTCCAGCAGCGAGGCGCCGGCGACGTCCAGGCCGGTGAGGTCGCTGATCATGGTCTGGAAGTTGAGCAGCGCCTCCAGGCGGCCCTGCGAGATCTCCGGCTGGTAGGGCGTGTAGGCGGTGTACCAGCCGGGGTTCTCCAGCAGGTTGCGCCGGATGACCGCGGGGGTGATCGTGTCGTGGTAGCCAAGCCCGATCATCGAGGTGAGCACCCGGTTTCGGGAGGCCAGCGCGCGCAGCTCGGCGATGGCCTCGGTCTCGCTCGCCGCGCCGGGCAGGTCCAGCGGGCCCTCGGCGCGGATCACCTCGGGGACGGCGACGGCCACCAGGTCGGCGACGGAGGCGTAGCCGACGGCCTCCAGCATGCGCGCCTGCTCGGCGTCGGCCGGGCCGATGTGCCGGGTGGCGAAGGGCGGTGCGGACAGGTCGCGAAGCGGTGACCGATCGGTCATGGATGCCCTCCAGTGGGGTAGAGACCGGCGCGTGGCACGCGCGTTTGCCGTCTCCCCCTCTGTCGGCGCGGTGCGATCACCGCGACCTGAGAGCTTCACCCCCCGCGGGGGCTTGCACCGTCGGTGAGGCACGCCTGGCGGGCATGCCTGCTTTCCAGAGTCGCCTCACCCGCGCGGTACGTGAGCCTGAGAGATTCCGGGGAGGTTGCTCCTTCGGCGCCCGGGTCGCTCACCGGTGCCGCGGCCGCGGCACCGGCCCGCTCCCCGGGACTCTCCCGCGCGGGGTCGTAAGCCTTCGGCTCAACTGTACCGTCCCGCCCCTGGTAGGGGGTTACCCCAGTCCCCGCACCCCGTTGCTCGGCCCGCCGGCCTGCGGGTTCGCCATGCGCGGCCCCACACCGCGTACAACTGCGACCCCCTGCCCCGGCCCCCGGTAGGGGTGCGGGCCCGTTCAGCCCGTCTTGCGGGCCTTCCTGCGGCGAGCCAGCTCGTCACCCGGGTGATCCTCCGCGGAATCCGAGGCGGCCGGCTCGACCCGTTCCCCCGGCAGCTCCGCCAGGGACCCCTCGACCTCGCGCCAGACGCCGCCGAGGGCGATGCCGAACACACCCTGGCCGCCCTCGAGCAGGTCGATCACCTCGTCGGCCGAGGTGCACTCGTAGACGCTCACTCCGTCGCTCATCAGCGTGATCTGGGCCAGGTCGTTGACCCCGCGGTCGCGCAGGTGCTGCACCGCGGTGCGGATCTGCTGGAGCGACACCCCGGTGTCGAGCAGGCGCTTGACCACCTTGAGCACGAGGATGTCGCGAAAGCTGTAGAGCCGCTGGGAGCCCGAGCCATGGGCCGCCCGCACCGACGGCTCGACGAGCTGGGTGCGGGCCCAGTAGTCGAGCTGCCGGTAGGTGATGCCGGCCGCCGAGCAGGCCGTCGGGCCGCGGTATCCCACGTCGGCGGGCAGCGACGCCGGCCGCTCGTCGAACAGCAGGCCCTGCTCTCCCGCGCGCTCCCGCGCCGACCGGCGCTGGGCCGGATCGTGCTGGCCGGCCGTCTTTCCCTCGCCGCTGCTGACCGCCACTGCGGACCTCCGGCTTTCTCTCATCCCACGGTCTGATCTGGGGGTTCGTGAATTACAACCGTGGTTTCCCTTGCACCGTAGGACCGGTGCGATGCTCAGTCAACGATCCCGCCCGGCGCGTCGTGAAGCGTAAATGCCCGATATGGCTAACCCGCACGGCCGAAGTCCTCCGGGGTGATCGTGTCCAGGAACTCGCGGAACTTCTCGACCTCGTCCTCCTGGTCGTCGGGAATGATGACACCGGCCTCGCGCACGACGTCCTCGCTGGCGTAGATGCTCGCGCCCGTGCGAAGCGCCAGCGCGATGGAGTCGGAGGGACGCGCGCTCACCTCCACCCCGTTGGAGAACACCAGGTCGGCGAAGAAGATCCCGTCGCGCAGCGCGACGATGTTGACCGCCTGCAACCGCACGCCGAAAGCTTCGATCACGTCCTTGAACAAGTCGTGGGTGAGCGGCCGGGGAGGCGGCTCCTCTGCCTGAGCCAGGGCGATGGCCGTGGCCTCGGTCATGCCTATCCAGATCGGCAGATATCGCTCACCCTTCGCCTCCTTGAGCAGGACGATGGGCTGGTTGGTGGGCATCTCCACGCGGACCCCCACGACCTCCATCTGCAACACACGCGGCTCCGTCCCATTGGGTCACCGGCCCGTTCCAGGCCTGCTCCCTTGCGGCTCTCAGCTCGCGGCGTGACCATCGCCGCAAAATTCAACGTAACATCCCCGCACCCCGAAATGTCCGGGCGGCTCCGTCAGCGGCCCAGAATGCCCCGCAGACCGCCCCTCACCAGGGCGGTACGCACTTCCTGGAGCAGCGCGGAGATCTCGCGCGCGGTCTCCCCCGCCTGGCCGGCCGCGCCCGGGGCGCGCCGGCGCATCAGCGGCGCGACGGCCTGCTCGACGAGCCCGGCCTCGCGCTCGGCGGCGGCCTTGAGCACGCGCAGGTGGCGGGGGTGCAGGCCGAACCTGGTCAGCGCGCCGGTGGCCCTGGCCACGGTGAGGGCCTCGGCGTCGTACCAGCGGGCGACGGGGGTCAGCAGGCCGTAGTCCTCCAGCTCGGCGAGGGTCTCCTCGTCGAGCTCGGCGGCCTCCAGCAGCTCGGCGCGGCTGAGCCGGACCTCGGCGGGCGGGGCCTCGCCCCCGACGGCACGAGGCCGGGCCGCGGTCGCGCCGTCCGGGCCCGCCGTCTCCAGGTGGTCCTTGATCACCCGGAGGGGAAGGTAGCGGTCACGCTGGGCGGTGAGGATGTACCGCAGGCGCTCGACGTCGGCGTGGGTGAACTTGCGGTAGCCCGACGGGGAGCGCTGGGGCTCGATCAGCCCCTCGCCCTCGAGAAAGCGGATCTTGGAGACGGTGACGTCGGGGAAGTCCGCCCGAAGGATCTCGAGGACCTCCCCGATGCTCATGAACGCCCGGGCGGCCTGCGCGCTCATCACCGTTCCTCCTCACCCACGCGTGAGGAACACCAGCCGGAACTTGCCAATCTGGACTTCGTCGCCGCCGGACAGGGGGAGCTCCTCGATGCGCTCCCTGTTGACGTAGGTGCCGTTGAGGCTGCCGACGTCCCTGGCGGTGTAGTAGTCGCCCCGCCGGTAGAACTCGGCGTGCCGGCGCGAGACCGTCACATCGTCCAGGAAGATGTCGCTCTCGGGGTGGCGGCCGGCCGTGGTGAGCTCGCTGTCGAGCAGGAAGCGGCTCCCGGCGTTCGGCCCGCGCATCACGACCAGCAGCGCCGTGCCCGGTGGCAGCTGGTCGACGGCCGCGCGGTCGGGAAGGAGCGTCTGCCCCGTCGCCTCCGAGTCCATCGCCTCGATCCCGCTCAGGGAGATCGTCGAGGTCGTGTCCCCCACCGGCGTGCTCTCGGGTCGGCTCAGTGGCGACCCGCACCGTGAGCAGAAACGGGCGTCTTCAGGGTTGGCATTGCCGCACTGCGTGCAGTAGACGCTCGGCATCGATCGGCTCGGCCTCCTACCGCGAAGTCGCGGCGACGGTGCTCAGGGCGGCGTGCCTCGGTTCTTCGCTTCTCATGTTCCTCAGGCTGCGAATGCCGCAACATACGCTGATGAGTCGCAAAGGTCAAGATGAGGGCGTGCTCGCGGGTTCGGACATGCTTGGTGAGGCTCGCTCGGGCTCTCGCTGCGGGGGCCGGCGAGTGCTCGTGTACGACTTGCTCGCCTTTCCCCTTCCTGCCCGGCTCGCCGCGCCGGTCCAAAACTACCGCCCGCGCGGCCCCGCGGTCCATGCGCCGCGCCGGACGAATGTGACCGGAACCGGTGGGTAACGGTGGTTCAGGGGCAGATCGAACCCGTATCGCGCGGGCGGGCGGCCGCGGGGGGCGGGCGGTCAGGTGCCGACGGCCTGCTCGACCACGCGGGCCCAGCGCTCCAGCAGGGCCTGGGCGACGTCCAGGTCGTCGCCCTCGGCCCACAGGTGGGTGACGGCCTCGGAGGGGTCGGGCAGGATGAGCGCCCAGCCGCCGTCCTCCTCCACCACCCGGACGCCGTCGGTGGTGTCCAGGCGGTAGCCGTCGGCGGCCTCCACCACCGACCGCATGACGGCCCCCTTGGCCGCCCACGGCGTCGGCACGGTGCGTTTGAGCATCTTGGCCTGCGGGATGCGCGCGTCGATCTGGCTGAGCGACAGGCGGGTGCGGGCGACCAGGCCGAGCAGGCGCAGGAAGGCGGCCAGGCCGTCCACCGTGGGCGCGAACTCCGGGACGATGAAGCCGCCGCGCCCGTCCGCGGCGAAGATCAGCTCGGGGTCGGCCGCGGCCGAGGTGAGCGCGTCCAGGGCGGTGGAGGTCCACTGCACCTGGGCCCCGTGGAAGCGGCAGACCTGCTCGGCGACGCGGGTGGTGGTCACCGGCAGGGCCACGCGGCCGCCGCGGCGCTCGGCGGCCACCAGGTCCAGGACGACGAGCTGGGCGCGTTCCTCGCTGATGAGCTGGCCCATCTCGTCGACCAGGGAGATGCGCTCGCCCACCGGGTCGAACCGCACGCCGAACGCGGCCCGGGAGGACCCCACGAGCTCGGCCAGGCGCTGCAGGTCCCTGCGGCGCTCGGCGAGGGTCTCGGTCGGCGAGGAGTCGTCCAGGCGGTTGTTGACGGTCAGGACGTCGACGCCGACCCGGCCGAGCAGGCTCGGCAGCACCAGCGCGGAGGTGCCGCCCGCGCAGTCGATGACGACCTTCATCTCGGCGTCCCGCACGCCGGACATGTCGACCCAGCGCAGCAGCTCGCGGGTGTAGTCCTCCACGGCCCTGGCGGGGAAGCTGAGCTCGGCGATCTCGCCGGGGAACGCGCGCCTGAACTCCTGGCGCGAGAAGACCCGCTCCAGCTTGCGCTGGGCGTTCTGGGACAGGTCGGCGCCGTTCTCGTCCATGAAGACGATGTCGACGCTCTGGGGGTCGCCTGGGGTGGTGCGCAGGGCGATGCCGCCCGAGGCGGTCTCGTTGGAGGTGTGGAAGCGCGCCACGGGCATCGGGGCGGCCTCCAGGTCCAGCACGTTGATGGCGCTGGCGTTGAGCGCGCTGATCACGGCGCGCTTGAGGGCGCGGGCCGCGCGGGAGGAGTCGCGCGAGGTGATGACCGAGGCGCCCTTCTTCAGGGTGGTGGCGTAGGCGCTGGCCAGGCGGACGCACAGCTCGGGGGTGATCTCGACGTTGACCAGGCCGGAGACGCCGCGCGGGCCGAACAGGCTGCGCTGGCCGCGCGACTCCCAGATCACGCTGGTGTTGACGACCGCGCCCGCCTCGATCGTCTTGAACGGGTAGATCTTCACCCCGGAGGAGACGTAGGCCTCGGCCTCGATGACGCACTCGTCGCCGACGACGGCGTTCTCCTCGATGCGGGCGCCGGTCATGATGTCGGTGTTCTTGCCGATGACGCATCCGCGCAGGTGGGCGCTCGGCCCGATGTAGACGTTGTCGTGGACGACGGCGCGGTGCAGGAAGGCGCCCTCCTTCACCACGACGTTGTCGCCGAGGACGGTGTACTCGCGCAGCTCGGCGCCGGCCTCGACCTTGGCGTAGCCGCCGATGTACAGGGGGCCCTTGAGGATGGCGTCGGGGTCGACCGAGGCGCCCTCGGCCACCCACACGCCCGGGGACAGCTCGAAGCCGTCGGCGTCCAGCCGCACCCGGCCCGACAGGGCGTCGGCCTGGGCCTTGAGGTAGCTCTCGTGGGTGCCGACGTCCTCCCAGTAGCCGGAGGCGACGTAGCCGTACAGCGGGGCGCCGCGGGCGAGCAGCTTGGGGAAGACGTCGCCCGACCAGTCGACGGCCGTGCCGGGGGCGACCTCGTCCAGGACCTCGGGCTCCATGATGTACACGCCGGTGTTGACCGTGTCGGAGAAGACCTGGCCCCAGGTGGGCTTCTCCAGGAAGCGCTGCACCCGGCCGTGCTCGTCCACGATGATGATGCCGAACTCCAGCGGGTTCGGGACGCGCTTGAGCCCGATGGTGACCAGGGCGCCGTTCTCCTCGTGGAACCTGATCATGTCGGTCAGGTCGACGTCGGTCAGCGCGTCCCCGGAGATCACCAGGAAGCGCTCGTCGCGCAGCTTGTCGGCGGCGTTCTTCACGCTGCCGGCGGTGCCGAGCGGGATCTCCTCGGTGGCGTAGTGCAGGCTCATGCCGAGCTCGTCGCCGTCGCCGAAGTAGTTGCGCACGAGCGCGGCGAGGAACTGCACGGTGACGACGGTCTCGGTGAAACCGTGCCGTTTGAGCAGGCGGAGCACGTGCTCCATGATCGGCCGGTTCACCACGGGAAGCAGGGGTTTGGGCTGGTTGGCGGTCATCGGCCGGAGCCGAGTCCCCTCCCCGCCCGCCATCACGACGGCCTTCACAAATCACCCTCCGGAAGTTTCGTCACGGTGGGCACGCGGCCGCGCTTACGCGGGTGATCGCCGTGAGGTGCCGCCGAGGCGGCCCGACGATACGATCATGCCCGGCTCGCCTCTTCGATGAGCCGGCGTCCCTGAACCACGTAAAGCGCCCCCGCCCACCAATAAAGACCTGTTCCCCAGATGGCGAAGGCCCATCCCAGGATCCGGGCGACGTCGGCGTACCAGCCGTCGTGGGACGCCAGGAAGAGCAGCGGGAAGGCGTACAGCAGGCTGGCCGTCGCCGTCTTGCCGAGGAAGTGGACCGGCAGGGCCGGGCCGAAGCCATGCCTGCGCAGCACGGGGACGCCGAGCAGGAGCACCAGGTCCCTGCCGACGAGCAGCGCGGTCAGCCACCACGGGATGACCTCCCGCAGGGTCAGGCCGATCAGCGTCGCCAGGATGTAGAGCCGGTCGGCCAGCGGGTCGAGCAGCCTGCCGAGCCGGCTGGTCTGGTTCCAGGCGCGGGCCAGCTTGCCGTCGAGCCAGTCGGAGAACCCGGCCGCCATTAGCAGCGCCAGGGCCCACCCGTCGGCCCTGGGCCCGAGCACGAGCCACAGGAACACCGGCACGCCGAGCAGTCGCAGCATGCTCAGGACGTTCGGAACCGTCCAGATCCGGTCCTCGGCCGATCTCACCGGCTTGCTCCCCTCATGCCCCCCGCGTCGATCTGCTGCCGACCCTACCGGGGCGCGGCGCGCGGCGGCGGGGCGGGCGGCCCGCCGCCGCTCCTTCTGAAGACCGACGCCGAACCGATCACGAGATCCACCGCATTGGGGAAGCGAGCACGCCCCGCCGTTCTCTAAGGTCGTGGGCATGGCCAATGACACAGCCCTCTTCTTCGGGCAGTTCGTACGATCGCCGGGCAAAACCGGCGCGGTGGCGCCCAGCTCCCTCCGCCTGGCGCGGGTGGTCGCCTCGCCCGTGCCCGAGCGCGGGGAGCCAGTGATCGTCGAACTCGGGCCCGGGACCGGCGTGTTCACCGGCGAGATCCAGCGCCGCCTCGGCGGCCGCGGCCGCCACCTGGCCGTCGAGATCAACCCGGTGCTGGCCGCCCGGCTCTCCGAGCGCCACCCCGGAGCCACGGTCGTCGCCGCCGACGCCTGCGACCTGCCCCGCCTGCTGGAGCGACACGGCCTGACGCGGGCCGACGTCGTGGTCAGCGGGCTGCCGTGGGCGGCGTTCCCGGCCCGGCTGCAGGACCGGCTGCTGGAGGCCATCACGGCGGTGCTCGGCCACGATGGGGCGTTCACGACCTTCGCCTACACCCACGCCCGCACGCTGCCCCCGGCCCTGCGGTTCCGCCGCCGGCTGACGGAGGCCTTCGAGGAGGTCGTGCCGAGCCGCACGGTGTGGGGCAACCTGCCCCCGGCGTTCGTCTACCACGCCCGCCGCCCACGCGCCTGACCCGCCGCGCCGAAGGCGCGGCCATAGACACTGGAGGTCACGGTGGACTTCACGCTCCCGGAGAGCGCCGAGGACGTCCGTCGCGGCGTCGCCGCCATCTGCGCGCGCTACGACATGGACTACTGGCAGCGGTGCGAGGCGGAGAAACGCTGGCCGGAGGAGGTCTGGGCCGAGCTCGCCAAGGGCGGGTGGCTGGGCCTGGCCGTGCCCGAGGAGTACGGCGGCGGCGGCCAGGGCCTGCTGGAGCTGGCCGTGGCGACCGAGACGCTGTCGGCCTCGGGCTCGGCCGGAGGTTCGGCTTTCACGTACGTGCTGACGCCGGGGTTCGGCGCGCTGACCCTGGCGCGGCACGGCTCCCCCGAGCAGAAGGCGGCGCTGCTGCCCAAGCTGGCCACCGGTGAGCTGGAGACGTGCTTCGCGCTCACCGAGCCGGACGCCGGGTCCAACTCGCTGGCGATCTCCACCTTCGCCCGCCGCGACGGCGGCGAGTACGTGATCAACGGGCAGAAGATCTGGATCACCGGGGTCCAGCGGGCCACCTGGATGCTGCTGGTCGCCCGCACGATCCCGGCGGCCGAGGCCAGGCCCCGCACCAACGGGCTCACCGTGTTCCTGGTGGACGTGCCGAAGGCCGTGGCCGAGGGGCGGCTCTCCTACCGGCCGATCCCGAAGATGGGCGCCAACACCACGCCCTCGAACATGGTGTTCTTCGACGACCTGCGGGTCCCCGCCTCCGACGTGCTCGGCCAGGTGGACCAGGGCGCGGTGGTGCTGTGGGACGTCCTCAACCCCGAGCGCATCCTGCTCGGCGCGAGCGCCCTGGGCGGGGCGGAGGTGGCGCTGCGCGTGGCCGTGGCCTACGCCAAGGAGCGGGAGGTCTTCGGACGCCCGATCGGCGCCAACCAGGCCATCGCGTTCCCGCTCGCGCAGGTGAAGGCCAAGATCGAGCTGGCGCGGCTGATGCTGTACAAGGCGGCCTGGCTGTTCGACCGGCACCTGCCCTGCGGGACCGAGGCCAACATCGCCAAGCTCACCGCCTCCCAGGCCGCCTGGGAGGCCGCCGACCACGCCTTCCAGACCCACGGGGGCATGGCGTACTCCCTGGAGTACCCGGTCGCCCGCCTGCTGGCGGACGCGCGGATCGGCAAGGTGGCGCCGGTCACCGAGGAACTTCTGCTGAACTATCTGGCGACCCAGGTGCTGGGACTGCCCCGCAGCTTCTGACGCGCGGCCCGGCGAGGCCGCGCCTCCCCGCGGGTCAGTGGATCGCGGCCTCCACCAGGGCGTCCACCAGGCGGTTGTCGTTGCCCCGCTCGGGGTGCCACTGGACGCCCACGCAGAACCGGTGGCCCTGGAGCTCCACGCCCTCGACGATCTGGTCGTCGGCCCAGGCGATGGCCATCAGGCCGGCGCCGAGCCGCCGCAGGCCCTGGTGGTGGGGCGTGGACACCTCGATGTGGTCGCCGATGGCCTTGCCCGCCTTGCTGGACACGCTCACCTGGATGGCGTGCGGCGTGCTCGCGGCGTGCCGGTCGTGGTGGACGGCCTCGGGCAGCCACCGGAACAGCGAGCCGCCCAGGGTGACGTTCAGGACGTGCATGCCGCGCGCGACGCCGAGCACCGGCACGTCGGCGTCGATGGCCGCCTTGGCGAGCGCCATCTCGAACCTGTCGCGCCGCGGCTGGGGCTCCTCGAGCCGCTCGTCCCGCTCCTCGCCGTAGACCGCCGGGTCGACCTCCACGCCGCCGGCGAGGATGAGCCCCGACAGGCCGCGGACGTAGCCGTCCACGGCGCCCAGGCTGAGCGGTGGGACCAGCACCGGGGCACCTCCCGCCTTGTCCACCGCCTTGGCGTACGCGGGCGGCGAGAGGACGGCCTCGCGCACCCAGCTGCCCCAGCGGGCGGCGTCGAAATATGTGGTGATACCGATAAGCGGTCGGGACATGCGGTCTCCAGGGGCTCGCGCACGGTCGTGCCGCCCTGCGGCGGCACCCAGCCCAGTAAGCGGTGGCAGACCAATCATGGCGCACAACATTTCCGGGTATGTCACGTATCCGGGTATCAGTCACGTCTCACTGACCCCATGAGTCACATCCGTCCCAGCGCCCCGCTCGCCCGCCGGGCGCGGTCCGCACGGGCTCCCGCGCCCCCTCCGCCGCGCCGGACGCCAGGCAGGCGGGGAAATGAGAGACGGATTCACCATTTCGCCCGCACCGGCGTCGAGCCCATGATTTCGACGATCGAATACGAATAAATCTCTCATTCAGGCCGTTTTCCTGCAGTCCTGATCGGCCATTACGGAGAATCAACCACCAATTACGAACAGTTCGCTTTACCGCCACCTTGTGGTGAAACGGTTGTGAGGGGCATGAGGGAATGGAAGACTCCAATTCGAGCGATCGGTCGCGCCGGGGCCGCCGGACGCTCACCGACCCGGAACCGTCAGGAGGTGGCACGACAAGACCGGACATCGTTTCCGGTCTATTAGGGTGGCGTCGACAAATGTCGTTGAATCCGCGTCTCGTCAAGGAAAGTTTCTCGGACCTCCAGCCCGTCATGGGCAAGGCCGTCGCGTACTTCTACGGGAGGCTGTTCGCTGAGAGCCCACAGCTCCGCGGGCTGTTCCCGCCCGCCATGGACGTCCAGCGGGACCGCCTCTTCGGGGCGCTCACCCGCGTCGTCTGGAGCCTGGACAGCCCGGACAGCCTGCGCAACTACCTGGGACAACTCGGCCGGGACCATCGCAAGTACGGCGTGTTACCCGAGCACTACACCGCCGTGGGCAACGCGCTCCTGGCCACGATCAAACGCTTCGTCGGCGACGGCTGGACCCCCGAGGTCGAGGCGGCGTGGGCCGCCGCCTACACCGCCGCGGCCAACATGATGATCGAGGCCGCCGAGGCCGACGCCGGGGTCTCCCCGGCCTGGTGGACCGCGGAGGTCGTCGACCACGAGACCCGCGCCCCCGGCCTCGCCGTCATCACGCTGCTCCCGGCCGCGCCCCTGCCCTTCGCCGCCGGCCAGTACATCGACGTGCAGACCCCCCGCTGGCCCCGGGTCTGGCGCACCTACTCCATCGCCAACGCGCCCCGCCCGGACAACACCATCCGCCTGCACGTGCGCACCGTCCCCGGCGGGTGGGTCAGCACGACGCTGGTCTCCCGGACGCGCGTCGGCGACTCGGTCCTGCTCGGCCCGCCCGTCGGCGCCATGACGCCGCCGGAGAGCGAGCACCCGCGCGACCTGCTGCTGGTGGCCGGCGGCACCGGCCTCGCCCCGCTGAAGGCCATCGCCCAGCACGTCATCGCCTCCGGGGACCGCCCCAACATCCACCTGCTGTTCGGCGCCCGCACGGCCGCCGAGCTGTACGACCTCGGCGACCTGATCCGGATGGAGGCGCACTACCCGTGGCTGCGGGTCGTCCCCGTCGTGTCCGCCGAGCCCGCCTACGACGGGATGCGCGGCACGCTGCCCGACGCCGTGCGCCGGTTCCACTCCTGGACCGAGCACGAGGTGTACGTCTGCGGGCCGCCCGCCATGGTGAGCGAGATCGTGCGGCTGCTGGAGGACGACGGCGTGCCCCCTGGCCGGATCCACCGGGATCCGGTCCGCGAACCATGAGGGCACGCGCCTGCCCGGAAACCGGCCTTCCGCGCAGGGTAACCAGATATCGCAGGACGATCCGGGCGATCTGATCACCAAATCGCGGGGAGTCCGGCGGACGCCCCGCCGACGTGACACGATGATGCCGATCCGCGCGCAGCGGCCGACACGTCGGCCGGGCGGCGCCACGCCGTGACGGGGGGAACGGCGACGCGGCCCGGCCCCGCGAAAGAAAGGGCGACCATGCTGGGCACCCCGCCCGCCGCCGGCCCCCGGCGGCACTCTCCCCCCTTCGCCCGGGCCCGTCAGACCACGCCGGCGGTGCGCTGACTCCCATGGCCAAGCCGGTCACGCTCGTGACATTCGTGCTGCCCAGCGCGCTCGGCCACTGGGGCAGCGGAGCGACCGAGGTGCGGGTCTTCGCCGTGGCGGACTCCGCCGAGAGCCGTCCCACGCTCGGCGCCGCCCTGCACACCCTCCGACGCACCCATCCGATGCTGGAAAAACGCCTCTGCGACGAGTACGGCGGGATCCGCCGTCACATCAGCATGTTCGTCTGCGGCGAGAACGCCCGGCGGCTCGGGGGGCTGGACTGCGCCTTACCCCCCGGAGCCGAGGTGTACGTGCTGCCGGCCCTGTGAGCCGCCGCTGACAGGCGCTGTGACCGGCTCTGTGACCGGCGCGGCGGCCGGTACCGTGATCGGCGCCCTGGCCGACGGGGGGCCAGGGGTCGATCAGGGGGCGACGCGGCCCGCGGCGTTGAAGGCGGCGTGGGTGAGCGGCATCAGCCCGGCCCAGATCGCCTCCATCTTCTCGGCGACCATCTCGATCTCGCGCTGCGGGAACGACGGCACCGTGGCCCGCTCGTCCTTGGTGCGCAGCGACAGGAAGTGCATCAGCGAGCGGGCGTTGCACGTGGCGTACATCGAGGAGAACAGCCCGACGGGCAGCACCGCGCGGGCGACCTCGCGGGCGACTCCGGCCTTCAGCATCTCCTGGTAGGCCTCGTAGGACCGCCGGTAGGAGTCCTCCATGGTCTCGGTCACCAGCTTGTACTGCTCGTCGTCCCCTTCGACGAAGACGTACCGCCCTGGCTTCCCCTCCTGCACGAGCTTGCGCTCCCGCCCGGGCACATAGCAAACCGGACGAAGCTCACGATACCTACCACTCTCCTCATTGTATGACCAGCCGACCCTGTGGCGGTGGAATTCGCGGAAGACGAGGATGGGGGCGCTGATGAAGAAGGTCATCGAGTTGTGCTCGAAGGGGCTGCCGTGGCGGTCGCGCATGAGGTAGTTGATCAGTCCCTTGGAACGCTCCGGGTCCTGGTCGACGGCCTCCAGTGACTGCTCGCCCGCGGTGGAGACCCGGGCGGCCCACACCACGTCGGAGTCGGCGGCGCTGTGCCTGACCAGCTCCACCGTCACATCGCTCAGGAATTCCACGCTCGGTTCCCCCTCCGTTTGCGGCCGCCGCCATCGTACTGGAGTACGAGTCCGGAACCCCGCCGAAGGCGGCGGACGCGGTGGGCGGGCACGCCCGGGCCGTCTCCGTCCCGGGCGTGCCCGCCGCGTGTCAGCCCGATCCTTGGCTCAATCCCGGCACAGCCGCAGCACGTTGGCGATGATCCGGGCCCCGGCCCCGCCCTCGACGGTGAGGATGGACTCGGGGTGGAACTGGACGGCGAAGCGGCGGTTCTCGACGTCCTCGATGGCCATGACCGCGCCGTCGGGGGTCTCGGCCGTGACGGTGAACCCCTTCACGTCGGGCCGCTTGGCGTGCAGGGAGTGGTAGCGGGCGGCGGTGAACTCCTGCGGCAGGCCGTCCAGCAGCGCGCTCTCGCCCACCCGGGCGACCTGGCCGCGCTTGCCGTGCTCGGGGTGGGACAGCAGCGAGAGGCCGCCGCCCGCCTGCTCGACCATCGCCTGGAGGCCGAGGCAGACGCCGAACACGGGCAGCCCGCGCGCGTACAGGGCGTCCAGCAGGGCCGAGCAGCCGAAGTCGGACGGCCAGCCGGGGCCGGGCGAGAGGACCACCATGCCGGGGTCGACGTCCTCCAGCATGGTCAGGGGGAAGCCGTGGCGCAGGGTGACGACGTCGGCGCCGTACTGGCGGAAGTAGTCGGCGAGGGTGTTGACGAAGGAGTCCTCGTGGTCGACGAGCAGGACCTTCACGCCCTCGCCCGGCCGCTCGGGCGCGGGGGACGAGGCGGCGTGGTCCTGGTCCTGGGAGCGGCCGACGGCGGCCAGGGCGCCGAGCAGGGCGCTGGCCTTGAGCTCGGTCTCGCGTTCCTCGGCCGCGGGGTCGGAGTCGAACAGCAGGGTGGCGCCGGCCCGGACGATGGCCACGCCGTCGCGGATCTGGGCGGTGCGCAGGGTGAGCCCGGTGTTCATGGCCCCGTCGAAGCCGAGGTAGCCGACGGCGCCGCCGTACCAGCGTCGGGCGGTCGCCTCGTGGTCCTCGATGAACTGCATGGCCCAGGTCTTGGGGGCGCCGGTGACGGTGACGGCCCACATGTGGGTGAGGAAGGCGTCCAGGGCGTCGAAGCCGGGGCGCAGGCGTCCCTCGATGTGGTCGACGGTGTGGATGAGGCGGGAGTAGAGCTCGATCTGGCGGCGGCCGATCACCTGCACCGAGCCGGGGACGCAGATCCGCGACTTGTCGTTGCGGTCGACGTCGGTGCACATGGTGAGCTCGGACTCCTCCTTGACGGAGCTGAGCAGGGTGCGGATGGCCTCGGCGTCCTCCACAGGGTCGGCGCCGCGGGCGATCGTGCCGGAGATCGGGCAGGTCTCGACCCGGTCGCCCTGGACGCGGACGTACATCTCGGGCGAGGCGCCGACGAGGTGCTCGCCCTCGCCGAGGTTGAACAGGAACTCGTAGGGGGCGGGGTTGCTCTGGCGCAGGTGGCGGTAGAAGCCCGCCGGGTCGGCGCAGGGGGCGTGGAAGACCTGGCCGGGGACGACCTCGAACAGGTCGCCGCGGCGGAACCTCTGCTTGGCGGCCTCGACCACGCCCGCGTAGTCGCCGCGCACCGGGTCGGCGGGGATCTCGGCGGGCGGGGCGGGCAGCGGGACCGTCTCACCCGCGCGTTCGAGGCCGCGCGTGGAGACGCCGTCGACGGTGAACTCGTAGAGGTACTCGCGGCTGGTCTCGCGCTTGCGGTCGATGACCATGACGCGGTCGGGCAGGTGCAGGACCAGGTCGCGCTGGCCGGCCGCGCGTTCGAGTCGCCGGCGGATCGGCTCGAACTGGAACGCCAGGTCGTAGCCGAAGGCGCCGTACAGGCCGAGGTGCTCGTCCTCGCCGGCGAACGCGGCGATGACCTCGCGGATCGCGGTGAACACGGTGGGACGGCGGCTGCGCATCTCTTCGGGGAGGATGTCCCCGGTCTCGGCGATGTGGACCTCGACGTGGTCGGGGGCCGGTTCGGTGGTGGGCTTGCCCACGGCCAGCAGGCAGCTCGTGACCGCGGGCATGACGACCCGGCCGCGGGCGTTGAGCGCGCGGGCGGAGATGGCGCGGCCGCGGGCGACGATCTCCAGCACCGGGTCGACGTAGGCGAGGTGCCATCGGCTGTAGCGGCCGGGGTACTCCATGCCGGAGGAGAGCACGCCGCCGCGACGCTCGCCGAGCGAGGAGACGACGTCCTCCAGCACCGACTCGGGTACGTCGGCGGTCGTCACCTCGACCTTGATGCCACCAGCGGTGGTATATGCGCTCGTTTCCACCCTTGCCCCGCCCTTCTTGATCTTCGATTTGCCCCGGGCGGGCACGAAAAACGGCCGCCTCCCGGGGCGGCCGTCCGTAGGTATGCGAAAGTCGCGCCGCCTATGCGGGGCGCCACCACTGAGCAGAAGAGGTCTTTCGCATGCTGGCATGCTAGCGGCCCCCGGTGCGCGGCGCCACTTGTCCGCCCCGGCACACCGGCGACGGCGGCACCCCGGGCGGTGAGTGACGTAGGTCACAGCGCCACCCGCAGGATAGCACTAGCATGTTACCGGAGAGTAACGCGCCGCTTACATCGAACGGGGTATGACTCCAAACGAGGAGCGCCCATGACTCGGTTTCCGTACAGGGTCGTCGTGCACAGGGACATGCGGGTCCCCATGCCGGACGGCGTCGTGCTACTGGCCGACCGGTACATCCCGATCGGCGTGAGCGCTCCGCCCACCATCCTCGTCCGCTCCCCCTACGGCAGGCGCGGGCTGTTCGGCCTGGTCTACGGCAGGTCGTTCGCCCGGCAGGGCTTCCAGGTGATCCTGCAGAGCTGCAGGGGCGGGTTCGGGTCCGGCGGCGAGCTCACCCCGCTGGACGAGCAGGACGACGGGCTGGCGACCGTCGAGTGGATGCGCGCCCAGTCCTGGTACGGGGGGACCTTCGCCATGCACGGCCCGAGCTACCTCGGGTACGCCCAGTGGGCGATAGCGCCGTTCGCCGGGCCGGACCTCAAGGCCATGGCCACCCAGGTGACCGCCTCCCAGTTCCGTGACGCCGCCTACGTGGGCGGCTCTTTCGCGCTGGAGGCCGTGCTGAGCTGGAGCACACTGACCGCCATGCTCTCGGGGCCGCTCAGCGGCGCCGCGCCGGTCTTCGCCCCGCGCCGCACCCAGCGGGCGGTGATGTCCGGCCGTCCCGTCGGCGAGTTCGACCAGGTGGCCGCCGGGCGCACGCTGCCGTTCTACCAGGAGGTGCTCAACCACCACGCCGACCCGGCCGTCCCGTTCTGGAAGAAGAGGGACTTCTCGGCCACCGTCGGCGAGGTCGAGGCGGCGGTCACCATGACCGGCGGCTGGTACGACGTCTTCCTGCCGTGGCAGCTCAAGGACTACGCGGCCCTGCGCACGGCCGGGAGGCGTCCCCATCTCACGATCGGGCCCTGGCACCACGCGGACATGCGGCACGGGCGGCTCGCCAACCTGGACGCGCTGAACTGGTTCCGCGCCCATCTGCTCGGCGACGCCTCGGGCCTGCGGGCGAGCCCCGTGCGGCTGTACGTCACCGGCGCGGGGATGTGGCGCGACTACGACGACTGGCCCGTGCCCGGGATGACGGTGCGGCGCTGGCACCTGCGGCCCGGCTTCGGGCTCGGCCCCGGCGGCCCGGAGGACTCTCCCCCGGACCGCTACCGCTACCACCCCGCCCACCCCACCCCGGTCCTCGGCGGCCCGACGCTGCTCGGCAACTCCGCGCCCCGCGACAACCGGCGCCTGGAGGCCCGGGCGGACGTCCTCGTCTACACCGGCGAGGCCCTGCGCGAGGACCTGGACCTGATCGGCCCGGTCACCGCCGAGGTGTTCCTGCGTTCCAGCACCCCCTACACCGACCTGGTCGTCCGCGTCTGCGACGTGCGCCCCGACGGGGCGTCGTTCAACGTGTGCGAGGGCGTGCGCCGGCTGTTCCCCGGGGCGCCGCCCGCCGACGCGGACGACGTGCGCCGCGTCGAGGTCGAGCTGTGGCCGATCGCCCACCGCTTCCTGCGGGGGCACCGGGTGCGGGTCCAGATCGCGAGCGGGGCCTACCCCCGGCTGGCGCGCAACCTCGGCACCGGCGAGCCGCTGGCCACCGGCCGCACGGCGGTCGCGGCCGACCAAGAGGTCTTCCACGATCCCGAGCACCCCTCGTCGATCATGCTTCCCCATGCCCGCGCCTGACGCCGCGCCCCCGGCACGCGTGCCGTACTCCGGTCACGGCCGTTCACGCGCGAGTCAGACCGCTTGTCAAGAGCCGCGGGGACGATGAACGGCGACCGGGCCGAACCCGTCGCCGAAAGGGCGTCCCCCGGCCACGCCTCCCCCGCGTGACGCCCCAGAGCTGGGAGGATCGGCCGGGCGGGCCCGTTCACCGCGCCAACAGGTCCGTTCACCGATTGGTGAGGGTTCCGCCTCACGCGCGAAATTACGCTTCCGCTCAACCGGACCACCGGCCCCACCAGGGCCGGTGCCGCCTCCCTTTCGCGAGGAGAGTGAGTTGACCACGCCCCCCAGCGATCAGCGCCCGGCCAGGAGCGATCGCAGCCCGTGGAACTGGCTGCTGCTCGTGCCGATCGTCATCCCTCTGATCACCGCCCTCTACAACGCGGACGAGCCCCGCCTGTTCGGGTTCCCGCTGTTCTACTGGCTGCAGCTCGCGTTCATCGTCCTGGGCGTCGCCTCCACCACCATCGTGTACCGGATGGGCAAGCGGAGGGGCGGCCGATGAGCGAGCACGTCACCGAGATCCTGGTCTTCGCCGTCCTGTTCCTGCTGGTCAGCGGCATGGGGTTCGTCGCGGCCCGCTGGCGCCGCCCCGACGACCTCGCCAGCCTGGACGAGTGGGGCCTCGGCGGCCGGAAGTTCGGCTCCTGGATCACCTGGTTCCTCGTCGGCGGCGACCTCTACACCGCGTACACCTTCGTGGCGGTCCCCGCCCTGCTGTACGGCGCCGGCGCGACCGGGTTCTTCGCCCTGCCGTACACGATCATCACCTACCCGATGGTGTTCCTGGTGATGATCCGGCTGTGGTCGGTGTCCCACGTGCACGGCCTGGTGACGCCCGCCGACTTCGTCCGCGCCCGGTTCGGCTCGCCCACGCTGGCCCTGCTGATCGCGATCACCGGCCTGGTCGCCACGATGCCGTACATCGCCCTGCAGCTCGTCGGCATCGAGGCGGTGCTGAAGTCGATGGGCGTCAGCGGCGAGCTGCCGCTCGTCATCGCGTTCGCGATCCTCGCCGCCTACACCTACCAGTCGGGCCTGCGCGCCCCCGCGCTGATCGCCTTCGTCAAGGACACGCTGATCTACATCGTGATCCTGGTGGCGGTCATCTACATTCCGGCGCGGCTCGGCGGCATGGGCTCGATCTTCGACGCGGCCCGGGCCAAGTTCGAGGCCACCCCCGCGCCGGGTGACGGGTATCTGCTCAACGCGAACAACCAGCTCCAGTACGTCACACTGGCGTTCGGCTCGGCGATGGCGCTGTTCCTGTACCCGCACAGCGTGACCGGCGTGCTGGCGGCGCGCAGCCGGGGCGTGATCAAGCGGAACATGTCCGCGCTGCCCGCCTACAGCCTGCTGCTCGGCCTCATCGCGCTGCTCGGCTACATGGCGATCGCCGCCGGGGTCAAGCCGATCGTCTCCGGCGGCAAGGCCGACCCCAACACGGTGGTCCCGCAGCTCTTCGACGCGATGTTCCCCGACTGGTTCACCGGGGTCGCCTACGCCGCCATCGGCATCGGCGCGCTGGTGCCCGCGGCGATCATGTCGATCGCGGCGGCCAACCTGTTCACGCGCAACATCTACAGGGAGTACATCAGGCGGGACGCCACCGACGCCCAGGAGGCGGCGGTCAGCAAGATCGCCTCGCTGGTCGTGAAGATCGGCGCGGTGCTGGTCATCCTGCTGATCGACCCGCAGTTCTCCATCGACCTCCAGCTCATCGGCGGCGTGATCATCCTGCAGACGCTGCCCTCGGTCGCGCTCGGCCTGTTCACCCGCTGGTTCCACCGAGCGGGGCTGGTCGCCGGGTGGGCGGCGGGCATGGCCGCCGGCCTGCTGATGCTCTACAACATCGCCAACCCGGCCACGAACCACGCCCACTTCGGCGGGTCGGCGTTCCCGCTGGAGAAGCTGGGCCTGGACACCAAGATGACGATCTACGCCGGTTTCCTGGCCCTGGCCGTCAACCTGGTGGTGGCCGTCGCCGGAACGCTGGTCGCCCGCGCCGCCAAGCTCGCCGAGGGCGCCGACGCCACCCGGCCCGCGGACTACTTCGCCGACGAGGGCGACCCCCGCGTCCAGGACGTCCAGCTCACCGCCTCCCACTGACCCCGCCCCCGTCCGTTCCCCTGCACCTCCCCGGACGCCTGTAGGCCGCCGCGCCGGCACACCCCGGCGCGGCGGGAGCGCCCGGCGGTCCCCGGCGGACCGCCGGGCGTTCGCCTTTTCCGCTCGCCGCGCCCCTCTGCGGTGAGCAGGGCTTTCCTCTCGCCCCGCCACCGCGGCGCCCGACGAGTGTGATCTATGCGGAAATATGAGCGAGAAGCTTCCGGTAGGGTGCCGGTCGCGGGGCGTGAGGGAGGTGGCGGGTGAGCGAGCCTGGGGCGCCCGAGGTGCCGGGGTACGAGGTGCTGGGAATCCTCGGCCAGGGCGGGTTCGGCGTGGTGTACCGCGCGCGGCAGCTCGCCGTACGCCGCGAGGTCGCTCTCAAGATCGACAACCGTGTGCTGGTCTCCGAGCGCGACCGGCGGCGGTTCATGCGCGAGGTCAGCTCGGCCGGGGCGCTGTCGGGGCACCCGCACGTGGCGGACGTGTACGACGCCGGGGTGCTCGGCGACGGGCGTCCGTACATGGTGCTGGAGCTGTGCCCGGGCGGTTCGCTGTCGGACCGGCTGCGCGAGCAGGGCCCGCTGAGCCCCGCCGAGGTGCGCGACATCGGCGTGCGCATCGCCGACGCGCTCGCGGCGGCCCACACGGCGGGCGTGCTGCACCGTGACGTGAAACCGGCCAACATCCTGGTGAACGGGTACGGGATGGTGGCGCTGTCGGACTTCGGGCTGGCCGCCACCGCGCACACCGAGGGCGAGATGTCGGTGACCCGCGAGTCGCTGACCCCGGCGTTCGGCCCTCCGGAGGCGTTCGAGCTCGCCGAGCCGAGCCCGGCGGGCGACGTCTACTCGCTGTCGGCGACGCTGTACGCGCTGCTCAACGGGCGTCCGCCGCGTTTCCCCGAGAGCGGAGTGGTCAACGTCGCGATGATCATGGCGTTGCACCGGCGTCCGATCCCGGAGATCCCCGGGGTGGCGCCCGAGCTGACCGCCGTGCTCCGCGCGGGCATGGCCGCCGACCCGCGCGAGCGCACCCCGTCCGCCGCCGACCTGCGCGACGCCCTCGCCGCGATCCCCGCGGGCCTGCTCTCCGGCCCGGGGAACTCCGGGCCGTCCGCCGTGGGAGGCCCCGGGCGGCAGGGGTATCCGAGCGCCCAGCCGGGGCACTCGGGGCCGCTGTCGCATCCGGCCCCCCTCGGGCATTCGGCGCCGCTCCCCCACGCGGGCTCCCCCGGGCTCTCGGGGCCGTACGAGCGGCCGCCGCAGTACGCCCGGCCCGCCTCGTCCGTGCCCGTCGCCCATTCCCGGCATTCGGCTCCGACCGGGCCGTCGCGGCAGCACGTGGACGTGCGGCCTGAGCGCCTCTCCCCCCGGGAGTCCGTGGCCGGTCCGGGCGGGCGGGCGATGTCGAGCACCCTCGCCCCGCACACGCCGAAGCAGAACGCGCACACCGGCGTGTACGTCGCCGTGGCCGGGGTGTTCGCCCTGCTGCTGACGATCGGGACGGCCCTCGCCCTGCACGAGGGCACGATCCCCGACGACACCGCGTCCACGCCGGCGAGCGCGCCGGCGACGACGGCGGGCGGAACGTCCGGGGGCACGGCCGTCACGGACCCGGACGCCGGAACCGTGAAGACCGTCACGGCGAACTGCCCCGCGACGTCGGTGGCCGGGGCCCAGGCCGCCTGCAGCCAGGAGGCGGAGTGCTGGGGCGGCATCGTCTCCATCGCGGGGTCGGTGACGGTCAAGCGCCGCGGCTGCGAGGAGGGCCACTCGTGGGAGACGTTCGCCGTGGCCCCGATGCCGGTGGACGGCGTCACCTATGACCTGCAGGACCTCGAGGCGCATCCCGTGGTGAAGAAGCTGTGCTCGATGCCGGTGCTGCTCCAGTCGAGGTCGGAGGCCGCCAGGAAGATCTCCCCGTCCAAGTGGATGGTCTCGGCGCTGCCCCCGAGCCCGGACGCGTTCAAGTCGGGCGTGCGCGTCTACCGCTGCGTCGGCGGCGTGATGGGCAGCGAGCGCCCCGGGACCTACTTCCGGCCCCTGAGCTGAGGGCCGCGTCGCCGCCCATGGCGACGCGCGGTGAATATGGGAATTGCCTGGAACTCCTGGGAACTCTTGGTACGCTCCGGGCGTGAGTGAAAGGCTGGACGCCCTGGAGGAGCGGATCAACGCGCTCCGGGCGGAGGTCCGGCGAGCCGTGCGGGGGCGTGACGGCGCGCTCGCCAGGGTGCTGCGGGCCGAACTGCGCACCGCCGAGCGAGCCTGGGACCGGGCGCTGGCCCCCCAGGACCCCGCCGAGGGATCCCTGGAGGACTCCCCGGAGCCCGCCGGTAAGGGGGCAAGGGGTGGTGACGGGCCTGGTTCGGACGGGCCTGGTTCGCTGGTGCCGGTGCGGGAGCAGGTGCACGAGGCGCTGACGCTGCTCGGAGTGCCGGCCTCGGCCCGGGTGATCGTCGCGGTGCACGGCGCCCTGCGCGCGGGGTCGCTCAGGGGCACCCAGCTCGCGAGCCTGCGCCGGGACGAGGAGCGCTCCTTCCGGTCCTCACCGTTCGCCCGCCCGTACTACCTGTGCGCCGCGCTCACCGACCGCCTGTCGGCCTCGCGGGGCCTGCTCACGGTCAGCACGTGGCCGCAGGAGCGCCGGGCGATCGGCCCGCTCAGCCCCCGCGTCGACTTCCTCACCACCGCGATCCGCGTGGGCGAGCACATCCTGCGGCTGGAGGAGACGGGCGAGCCGGCGCCGGACGCCGCGCGGAGGCTGCTGGCGCGGCTCGCGCACAACGTCCCCGGCGTCCCCGTGCCGTCCGCCGCCGAAGACGCCCCGCCCGACCCGGCCGTGGTGGTCAGGGCGGCCCGCGCCGAGCTGGACGTCCACGCCGGCGCGGACGCGGACGCCCGCGCGCGGATCGCCGAGCGCGCCCGCGCCCGCCTCGGCGACGCCGAGCGCCTGTTCGGCGGCAGGCTCCTGAGCCTGGCCCGCGAGGAGGCGTCGTGAGGCCCCTCGCGGCGGTGCGGTCCGGTGTTCACTCGCGTGGCGAAGAGCGGCAGAGAGAGGTGTGAGGTGGAGCGGTTCGACCGGTTGCGCGGCGCCGTGCCCGCGCGGCCGCACGACGCGCGGGCGATCGCCGCGCTGGCGGCCAACCCCGGGTGCGGGCGGCGCGCGGTGATGGACGCCGCGGGGATCGACAAGGACGCGACCGCGACCCATCTGGGGTTCCCCGCCCCGTTCGGCCGGTCGCCGTTCGCGATCACCCGGGGCAACGCGTTCGAGGCCCTGGTGAAGGACTCCGGCTGCGCCGAGCTGCTGCGGCTGCTTCGCGAGCTGCTGGGCCTGCCGATCCCCCTCGCCGCCTACACCGACCTCGGCGACATCGGCGGCAACCCGTCGGCGCACCTGCGCCACGCCCACACGCTCAAGCTCATCGACCGGGCCGCCCGTGACGACGACGAGGCGGGCACGCTGTACGACCACCCGCTGCTGCGGCTGGAGATCGCCGGGCACACCTCCTACCTGGAGCCGGACGTCGTCGCGTTCCGGCTCGCGGGCCGGTTCCACATCGTGGAGATCAAGTCGTTCGCGATCGTCGACGGCCAGGCCGAGCCGGACAAGGTGGCCGCGGCGGCGCGCCAGGCCGCGGTGTACGTGCTGGCGCTGCGGAACATGCTGGCGGAGCTCGGGCACGACCCGGCCCGCGTGTCGCACGAGGTCGTGCTGGTGTGCCCGGAGAACTTCGCGAACCGCCCGGCGGGCACGCTGCTGGACGTGCGCAGGGAGCTGGCGGTGCTGCGCAGGCAGCTCTCGCGCATGGCCAAGGTCGGCGCCATCGCCGACACGCTGCCCGAGGACCTGACCTTCGACCTGGCGCCGGACGCCGACGGCGTGCCGACGCGCCCGGTGAGCGAGCTGCGCGAGGCGGTGGGCGCGGTCGGCGCGCGGTACGCGCCCGAGTGCCTGTCCACGTGCGACCTGTGCTTCTTCTGCCGGGACGAGGCCGCGGCCGAGGGGTCGACCGAGCTGCTGGGACGCCAGGTCCGCGACGCGCTCGGCGGGGTGGCGACGGTGTCGGAGGCGCTCGGCCTCGCCGACGGCACCCTGACGCCCGGCGAGGGCCAAGAGGAGATCGCCCGCCTGCTGCGCCTGGCCGACGGCATCTACGGCGTCTACGCGGAGGCGGGATGAGCACGCTGGCCGCCCTCGCCCGCCTGCGCGCCGTGCGCACCGGGACGGCCCAGCGGCTCGCCACCGTGCGCCACTGCCACCTGTCGGAGCGGCCCATGGTGTTCATCCCGCTGCGGCTGGCCGGCGAGGCCGCCGCGCCGCTGGCCGCCATGGCGGGCACCGACCCGGGCCATCCCCACCTGCTGGTGGTGCCGCAGCCGCGCGACCGGGATCTGCGGTTCGCGTTCGCGGCCGAGCTGGCGCAGATCGTCCTGCCGTACGTCGAGGGCTTCCTGAAGGAGACCGAGACGGTGGAGCGGCGCGGCGCCGAGCCGTACGAGCGGTGCGCCGACGCGCCGCAGCTGCTGGTCCCGAACCGCGCCGCGCTGGCGTTCACGCTGCTGCTCGGCCGCTCGACGCGGTTCCGCCGCGCGGAGGGCCCGCACGCCGTCCACCCGTCGGTGCCGGTCCTCGGCCGGTGGCTCACGTTCTTCGCCCAGCGGGCGCGCCACCCGGGCTCGGCGCTGCTGCCGGCGGTCACCGAGGCGCTGTCGCTGCACTGGGCCACGGGCCAGAGCGCGCTGGAGGACGCCAACCTCGCGTCGCTGGTCGGCTGGATCGACCCGCCGCCGGGCACGACCGGGGCGGAGGCGGCCAGGGAGGCCGAGGACCCGCTGGTCTGGCCGCCCGCGGGCCCGGCCACCGACCCCGGTTTCGACGCCGAGGTGCTGGCGCCGGCGATCCGGGCGTACGAGGAGGCGCCGGGCGACCGCGCGACCGCGCGGGTCGCCGAGGCGGTGCGCACGCAGCTCGACCCGACGTGGCGGCTGATGTGGCGCGCCGTGGACCTGCTGCGCGGGCTGCCCGAGGGCAGGGGCGCGTCGGCGCGGTGGGAGCTCGACCGCGGGTCGTTCACCGCCTTCGCCGAGCAGGTCGCCGAGGGCGGGCCGCCGCAGCCCAAGCACGACGGCGCGGTGCCGGCGGCGTCCCGGCTGGCCCGCATGGAGCGCGCGCAGGCGTCCTACGACGCCCAGCGCGCCTACGACGACCCGCTGCTGATGGCCGCCTACCGGCTGACCGGCGAGGCGTTCACCGGCACGGTCGTCGCGTCCGACCCCGCCAACGCCGAGGGCGAGGGCCGGGGGCGCAAGCTGCGGCCGCTGGTCACCGTGCGGACGGGCGACCCGGTGCGGCTGGCGGCCGGCGCGAAGCTGGGCACCCCGGAGCGGCGCGGCCAGCAGGCCGAGGTCGTGGAGGTCGACGGCGAGCTGGTCACCCTGAAGATCGTCAAGGGCATGGGTCGCGGCAAGGTCGCGACCCCGGGCGCGGTCCCGGAGTCCGGCGACCAGGTCTGCTACGCCGCACTCAGCGACGAGTACCAGCCGCCCGCGAGCCTGCCCGCCTCCGAGGAGACCCCCTGGACGCACGGCGGCCCGCCGCCGGAGTACGTCCCGAGCCCTGAGGACGATCAGGAGGAATGGTCGTGAACCAGAGCGATCGCCTCCTGGTGACACGCGTGACACGAGCGGCGGCCCCGCGCGGCGGCCGGGAGGAGTGGCCGTGATCGGCGGGATGCTCTCCCCCGCGGCGGAGGCGGCGGCCGTGGTCGACGCCGTGCTGGACGACCTGCCCCGGAACCGGGGCGTGGTCGTCGACTCGCCGCCGGGCGCGGGGAAGTCGACGCTGGTGGTGCGCGCGGCCGGGCATCTGGCCGCGACCGGCGAGCCGCTGATGATCGTCGCGCAGACCAACGAGCAGGTGGACGACCTGATCGTCCGCCTGGCCGAGGAGCACCCGGACCTGCCGCTCGGCCGGCTGTCGGCGTCCGACTACGTCATGCCCGAGCGGGTTCTGGGCAAGGCGTCCGTGGGCACCAAGCTGCCCGACCTCGGCGACCCCGCCGTGGTGGTGGCCACCGCGGACAAATGGGCGTGGGCGGGCGACCGCACCTGGCCGTGGGCGATCGTGGACGAGGCGTACCAGATGCGCTCGGACAAGCTGCTGCGCGTCGCGGGCATGTTCGAGCGGGCGCTGTTCGTGGGCGACCCGGGCCAGCTCGACCCGTTCTCGGTCGTGGACGGCGACCGCTGGGCCGGCCTGTCGTGGGATCCGCTGCAGAGCGCGGTGGCCGTGCTGCTGCGCCACAACCCCGACCTGCCCGTGCACCGGCTGCCGGTGTCCTGGCGGCTGCCCGCCTCGGCCGCGCCGGTGGTGTCCGATGCGTTCTACCCGTTCACGGGCTTTCGCGCGGGCACCGAGCCCGGCGAGCGGCGCTTGGAGTTCCAGGCCGGCGGCATGCGCACCGCCTACGACCGCGCGCTGGAGGAGGCCGCCTCCCACGGCTGGGCGCTGTACGAGCTGCCGAGCCGGCACACCCTGCGCACCGACGCCGAGGCGGTCCAGGCCGTCGCCCTGCTGGCCACGAGGCTCGTGCAGCGCGCGCCGGTGGCGATCTCCGAGCGCGGCGAGCGGCCGGTGACGGCCGAGCGCATCGCGATCGGGGCGGCGCACCGCGACCAGGTGGCCGCGATCCTGGCCGCCGGGCCCCCGCCGGGGGTGACCGTCGACACCGCCAACCGGCTGCAGGGCCGCGAGTACGACGTCACGATCGTCCTGCACCCGCTGTCGGGGCGCAGGGACGCGACGGCCTTCCACCTGGAGTCCGGTCGGCTGTGCGTGCTGACCTCGCGGCATCGGCACGCGTGCGTGGTCGTCGCCCGCGCCGGGATCCCCGAACTGCTCGACGCGCATCCCTCGGCCGAGCCGGTCCGCTTGAACGTCCCGGTGAAGTTCCCCGACGGGTGGGAGGCCAACCAGGCCGTTCTGGCCCATCTGTCCGCGCACCGTGTCGAGGCGGCGCCGCTTCGCTGACCCCGGCGCGGGCGTGCGATCCACCTCACGAGACTCCCGGGTGGCCCTCCCTCCGGATGACGACGCCCCTGGCCGGGCCCGCCTTCACGCGGCCGTCCCTGCGCTCCTGAACCGGCCGGGGGGCCGGCGAGGCCGCCGGGAACGTTCCCGGCGGCTCCGGACGCGGGGCGGGCGTGAGGTCGGGCTCGGGGCTGGTGGCCGAGGCCATCAGCGCCAGAAGGATCAGCGTCACCACGGCGATGAATATCAGGGCGAGTCCCGCGAGCATCAGGACGGCCAGAACTGTCAAGGCCGCGCCGATGACCTCCATCATCGCCCCCTTCTCTTGTGTTGTGGCGTGGGACTCGTGCCCGCGCCGGGCACGCTCACACTTCGTCCCCCGCTGGTGAACGTACTGATTCCGCCGGGCCGGCGCGCCGTTCGCGGTGTTTGCGTTACGGAAGCGACGCCGGGCGTCTCACGTGCCGGGCATGCGGTCCAGACGGCGCAGGATCACGCCCTCGCGCAGGGCCCACGGGCAGATCTCCAGCTCGCCGAGCCCGAACAGGTCCATGGTGGCGTCGGCGACGATCGCGCCGGCCAGGAGTTGCGGCGCGCGGCCGGCGGAGACGCCGGGGAGCCCGGCGCGCTGGGCGTTGGTCATCCCGGCGAGCCGCTCGGTCCAGCCGGACAGGCTCTTGTGGCTCAGCGTCCGCTTGACGTAGGTGCCCTCGCCGGAGGGCGCGGCGCCGGCGATGCGGGCGAGCTGCTTGAACGTCTTGGACGTCGCAACCGCGTGGTCGGGCCTGCCGTACTTGACGACGTCGCCGACCACCCTGCCGATCTGGGCGCGCACCTGCCGGCGCATGGCGCGGATCTCCCCGGCGGGCGGCGGGTCGGCGGTGAACCAGCGGCGCGTCAGCCGTCCCGCGCCGAGTGGCAGCGAGACGGCGACGTCCGGCGCCTCCTCGACACCGGAGGCGATCTCCAGGGACCCGCCGCCGATGTCCACCACCAGCAGCCTGCCGGAGGACCAGCCGAACCAGCGCCGCACCGCCAGGAACGTCAGCCGGGCCTCGTCCTGCCCGGACAGGACCTGCAGGTCGACACCGGTGATGTCGCGCAGGCGGCCGAGCACGTCCTCGCCGTTGGACGCCTCGCGCACCGCCGAGGTGGCGAAGGCCATGATGTCCTCCACGCCCTTGTCCTCGGCGATGCGCAGCGACTCCTCGATGAACCGGCGCAGCTCGCGCTCCCCCTGCGAGGACAGCGTTTCGCCGTCGTGGAGGTGCTCGGCCAGCCGCATCTCGGCCTTGTGCGAGTACGCGGGCAGCGGTTGCGCGCCCCTGTGGGCGTCCACCACCAGAAGATGCACCGTGTTCGAACCGATGTCGAGGACGCCTAGTCGCATGATCCGACGCTACTACCTGGGGGAATCATGAAGAAAATCACCCTTGCGATCATGGCGCGGCCAGCGACTCCAACGCGGGCAGAGCGGCGGCGAGCGCGGCGCGCTGGCCGGGCGGCAGCGCGGCGACCCGGGCGGTGAAGAACGCCGAGCGGTCGTCGCGGAGCTGGGCCAACCGCGCGCGTCCCTCCTCGGTGAGGGTGAGGAGGGACGCGCGGCGATCGGCGCGGTCGGGCGCGCGGGTCAGCAGGTTCAGGGTCTCCAGGCTGCCGACCAGCCTGCTCTGCGTGGGGGCGCTGACGCCCTCGTGGGCGGCGAGGTCGACCAGGCGGACCGGGCCCAGGGCGTCCACGGCCGACAGCGTGGAGACCTGGCTCACCGTGAGCGCCTGCGGGACCTGCTGGCGGGCCCGCCGCGACAGGCGGGCCAGGGCCTTCCGCAGACGGTCGGCGAGTTCGGCGTCGGTGACGGTGACGCCGGGGGATTCTTCGATCATGAGGCCTTCCACTGCGCGCGGTCATGACTCGCCCACGGCGACCACCTTCCGGGGCGTGGGCTCATCCTCGTGCACATAACGGCCTCCGCGCAGCAGCGAGGCGAGGGCGGCGAGCAGCGAGATGGCGATCGCGAGCGTGAACACGATGACCAGGCCGTGGTGGAACGGGCCGGAGATGAGGTTCGGGAAGTAGGACCCGCCGGTGAGCGTCCCGGCGTCGGCGGGGGCGAGCGTGCCGGTGGGGGCGAGCAGGCTCTCGATCGGGTTGTAGCCGAGGAACGCCGCGAACAGCGTGCCGACCGGGGGCAGGTTCCCGATCTGGGCGGCGATCGCGGACGGCACGCCATGCTCGGCGAGGCCGGCGGTGAGCGTGCGGGGCAGGGTGTCGGCCAGGCCCGCGATCATCAGCGAGAAGAATACGCCGATGGACAGGACCATGCCGGCGTTGGTGAACGTCGCGCCCATGCCGGAGGCCACGCCGCGCTGCCCCGCGGGGACGGCGTTCATGATCGCGGTGGAGTTGGGCGCGGCGAACAGGCCCGACCCCACGCCGTTCAGGAAGATCAGCACGCCGAACAGCCAGTACGGGAAGTCGGTGGGGATGAGCAGAAGCCCGGTGAAGGCCAGCGCGGACAGCACCAGCCCGCCGGAGGACAGCGCCCGCGCACCGTGCCGGTCCGACAGGTGGCCCGACAGCGGACCGGCCACCAGGAAGCCGACCGTCAGCGGCAGCAGGTAGATGCCCGCCCACAGCGGGGTCTCCTCGAAGCGGTAGCCGTGCAGCGGCAGCCAGATGCCCTGCAGCCAGATGATCAGCATGAACTGCATGCCGCCGCGGGCGATGGCGGTGAGCAGCCCCGCCGAGTTGCCGGCCACGAAGGCACGGATGCGGAACAACTCCAGGTGGAACATCGGCTGGGCGACCCGGGTCTCGATCACGCAGAACGCGCCGAGCACGGCGGTGCCGCCGACGACACCGGCGAGCACCCACGGGTTCGTCCAGCCCATGGGGTGACCGCCGTACGGCTGGATGCCGTAGGTGACCCCGGCCAGCAGCGCCGTGAGGCCGACGGCGAAGGTCGCGTTGCCCAGCCAGTCGACGCGGGCGCCGGAGGTGCGGCGGACGGTCTCGCGCAGGGACCTGTAGGCCCAGACCGTCCCGGCGATGCCGATGGGCGCGGAGGCGAAGAAGACCAGCCGCCAGTTGATCTCGCTGAGCAGCCCGCCCGCGACCAGGCCGAAGAAGCTGCCCGCGATGGCGGCGACCTGGTTGACGCCGATGGCCATGCCGCGCCGGTCGGGCGGGAAGGCGTCGGTGAGGATGGCGGCGGAGTTGGCCATGAGCAGCGCGCCGCCGATCCCCTGGAAGACCCGCCAGCCGATCAGCCACATCGCGCCGGCGTCGGCCTGGAACGGGTCGAGGGAGAGCGCGAGGGTGCCGACGGTGAAGACGGCGAACCCCGCGTTGTACATGCGTACACGGCCGAACATGTCCCCGAGGCGGCCGAGCGTCACGACCAGGACGGCCGAGACGAGCATGTACCCCATCAGGATCCACAGCAGGTAGCTGACGTTGCCGGGTTTGAGTGGATCGAGGTGGATGCCACGGAAGATGGCCGGCAGCGAGATGATCACGATCGAGGAGTTGACGGTGGCGAGCAGCATTCCCAGCGTGGTGTTGCTCAGCGCCACCCAGTGATAGTGCTTCGTCCGCACGGGCGACCTTTCAGCGGGTTAGTTGCTTACGCTAACTAACCATATATTCGCCAGAGACTTCCGAGAAGTCCCTGCTTATGGCCGAGCCTCCGGCTCGGCGGGTTCGGGGCGCCTTTCAGGCGGACGTTGCGGATCGGCGGGTTCGGGGTGGATCAGGGGCTGAAGGCGGCTATGGCCGCCGCGACCACCAGGAACACGAGGCCCAGCGACGCGAACAGGACGCCGATGAGCTTGCCGCCGGCCCAGAAGCCCTCCAGGCGGATGCGGTCCGGCCTGGCCGGGTCGTAGAGCACGGTCACCCGGCCGCCGACGCGGGCCGGGGGCGGGTTGCTCCCGAAGTGGGTCTCGGCCTCGACGTACTGCCCGTTCAGCGTCATGAAGCGGATGGTCGGATAGTAGACGGATCCTTCGCTGTCGCGGCTCTCGCGCAGCCGCACGACCTCCCCGGGGACGCGCTGCGCGATGCGGCGGAAGTCGCGGGCCGACATCAGCGCGCCGAGACCGACACCGCCGAAGACCAGGGCGATCACGCCGAATATGAGCACCATCAGGGCTGTGGTGGACACGTCGGGCTCCTCGTTCTGGCGGGTCTCCGTGGGTCCCGCCGGGTTCTCGCAGGGGGTACGCCCGACGCTAGAAGGGATCGCTTGCAGGGCGCTTGCCAGGCGCCTGCCGGGAACAAGCGATGACGTGTCCGCCTATATCCAGCTTTGGCGGGAAAGGCGACGGCCGTGACCACGGAGGTGGTCACGGCCGCGGCGAAGCGGGGGCGGGAGACGGCGTCTCAGCGCGTCTCAGCGGCGTCTCAGTCGAAGGCCGCGACGGGCATCGCGTCCTTGGCGACGTCGCCCGTGCCGTCCTTCGGCGCCGAGCCCGGGGCGGCGGGGCCGGAGCGCAGCGGGATCTGCTTGATGAAGGCCGCGAACACCGGCACCAGGATCGAGATGAAGATGGCCCAGAAGAACACGCTGGAGATGGAGTCGGCCAGCGACGAGAGGAAGCCCTCGCGGACCTGCGCGGGGAGCGCGGCCAGCGCGGTGGGGTCCAGGCGAGCGCTGTTGCCCCCCTGCGCCATCTGCGCCGCCTGCGGCCCGAGCCTGTCGGTCAGGTTGGACGTCAGGTGGTGGTTGAAGATGGCCCCGAAGAGCGAGACGCCGAACGAGCCGCCGATGGAGCGGAAGAAGGTGGCGGCGCTGCTGGCCACGCCGAGGTCCTTCTGCTCGACGCTGTTCTGCGCGATCAGCATCGTGGTCTGCATCAGGCCGCCCATGCCGAGGCCGAGCACGGCGATGAACAGGCCGGTCTGCCAGGTCGTGGTGTTGACGTCCTGCAGCGACAGCAGCCACATGCCGACGACCATGACCACGCCGCCGGCCAAGGGCCACACCTTGTACTTGCCCGTCCGGGTGATGGCCTGCCCGGCGACCAGTGAGACCGCCATCATGCCGGCCATCATCGGCAGGAGCAGCAGACCGGAGTTGGTGGCCGAGGCGCCCTGGACGGTCTGCTGGAAGAGCGGCAGGAAGTTGATCGCGCCGAACATGGCGAATCCGAGCAGGAAGCCCACCAGCGAGACCAGCGTGAAGTTCCGGTCGCGGAAGACGTGCAGGGGCATGATCGGCTCGGCGACCCGGCGCTGGACCGGGATGAAGATCGCCAGGCTCACCACGGCCACGGCGACGAGCCCGAGGATCTGCCAGGAGCCCCAGGCGTACTCCGTGCCACCCCAGGTGGTGATGAGGACCAGAGCCGTGATGCCCACGCCGAGCAGCGCGGCGCCGAGCCAGTCGATGCGATGCTCGGTGCGGTACTTCGGCAGGTGGAGGCGCAGGAGCAGCCAGACGAACGCGACGGCGCCGATGGGCAGGTTCACGTAGAAGGCCCAGCGCCAGTTCAGGTTGTCGGTGATGAAGCCGCCGACGAGCGGCCCGGCGACCATCGCCAGCGCCATGATCGCGGCCATGATGCCCTGGTAGCGGCCACGCTCGCGGGGCGGGACCAGGTCGCCGATGATGGCCATGGCGTTGACCATGAGGCCGCCGGCGCCGAGGCCCTGGATCGCGCGGAAGGCGATGAGCTCGCCCATGCCGCCCGAGGTGCCGCCGAAGATGTCCGAGCCGGCCATGCCGCACAGGGCGGAGCCGACCATGAATATGGCGATGGACGCCAGGAATATGGTCTTGCGTCCGTACAAGTCACCGATCTTTCCCCAGATCGGCGTCGAGACGCTGGTCCCGAGGACGTACGCCGTCACCAACCAGGAGAGATGGGCCAGGCCGCCGAGCTCGCCCACGATGCGCGGCATCGCGGTACCGACGATCATGTTGTCGAGCATGGCCAGCATGATGGCGAGCATCAAGCCGGGCAGGACGACCATGACCTCCCGCCGACGGCCGGGAACTATCTCGGCCTCGGTCTCCGACATTCCTTTGAGCCCCCTTGGTAGTTGGTTGCTTACTTGCCGACCGGCTAGTGACTATACTGCCAAAGGTAGATAACTTACTTGTCGGCCGTCAAGTTAATTTAAAGGGAAGGAGTGCTCCAAAACAGACATGAGGGAGCATACTGACACGCGGGCTCGCATTCAGGAGATCGCCCTGAAGCTCTTCACCGAGCAGGGCTACGAAGCGACGTCGCTGCGGCAGATCGCCGAGGAGCTCGGCGTCACCAAGGCGGCCCTTTACTACCACTTCAAGACCAAGGACGACATCGTGGCCAGCCTCGGCAAGGACCGGCAGGCCGAGATGGAGCGTCTGATCAAGTGGGCCCAGGACCAGCCGCGCACCCTCGAGACGCGGCGCGAGTTCGTCCAGCGGTACGCCGAATCCCTCTACAGCGGCAACCACCACGCGTTCATGAGGTTCATGGAGCGCAACCAGACCGCGCTGCGCGATCATCCCAAGGTGGGGAGGATGCGTGACCTCATGAAGAACGTGCACGGCATCCTCTGCGAGGAGCACGACTCGGCGGCGCTCCGCCTCAGGAGCTCGATGGCAATCCTCACGTTGCACGCCGCCTGGTTCGTCCTGCCGGACGAGGGGCTCAGCGATGAGGACCGCAAGAAGGCGGCCATCGAGGTCGCCCTGGAGCTCATCGAGCCCCTCCCCCGCGCGGCCTGACCGTCCCCCGGCACCCGCCGCAGCACGCGGCGGCTCCGCTCGCGGCCAGGGAACTCGTGCTCGTCCAGCAGCACGGCGACGGTGGCGGCGTCCCGTACGGCGCGGTCGGCGGCCGCTCGCCCACGGTGATCCACAGGTAGCCGAGCCGCCGCCCCCGGTGCAGGAGCGACACGCACAGCCGCGCGGCGTCCCCGGCGTCCCCTAAAATCTGAGCCATGTATCGGGGGAGCGTTCACGACCTGTACCGCTGGCCGGTGAAGTCGTTGCGCGGCGAGCTCGTGTCCTCGGCGCTGCTGGACCACCGCGGTATGGCGGGCGACCGCGCGTACGCGCTGATCGACGAGCGTCCCGACCGGGCCGGTAAGCGGCTGACCGTCCGCCAGAACGCCGCCATGCTAACGTGGGAGGCCGCCTACCCGGCGACGTGCGACGGCGCGCCCGAGCCTCCGGGCCCTCCCGTCCTGTACCGCGGCGGCGAGGCCTGGGCCTGGGACGACCCGGACCTGCCCGCCGCGCTGTCGGAGTCGTACGGCGTCCCGCTGTCCCTGCGCGCGGCCGACGGCCAGCAGGATCGCGGGCCGACGGTGCACGTCACCTTCGAGGCGTCGCGCCGCGCGCTGGAGGAGGAGATGGGCGCCGAGGTCGACGTCACGCGCTTCCGCCCGAACGTCCACCTCGACCTGGACGCCCCCGCGTTCGCCGAGAAGGCGTTCGACGGCGGGACGACGATCTCCGCGGGCGAGGTCACGCTCGGCATCGTGGGCGAGAACGCCGGGCTGTGCGTCCGCTGCGCGGTCCCGAGCTGGGATCCTCACGGACGCGTGCGCTGGCCCGAGCTGCAGAGCCATCTGATCGCCGAGCACGGCAACACGTTCGGCCTGATCATGCGGGTGCTCGTGCCGGGGGTCACGCGCGTCGGCGAGGCCGCGTCGGTCGCGAACGTCCCGGCGCCGTCCGCCCTGCCCGCCCCCTGACGACGCCAGGCCCAGGTCTGGACCAGGGGCAGAGTCAGGGCAGGAAGGGCGGCCGGCCGCCGGCTCCGAAGCGGGACTCGTGGTCCCACAGGTGGGCGCACCCGGGGCACTGCACGTGCAGGACGCTGCCGGTGTTGCTCAGCAGGTAGCGCCAGTGGTCGCGGCAGTTGCGGCCCGAGCCGCAGTCGTCGCAGCCGCGGTCGTCACGGCAGCGGGGGCAGGGGATCCAGGCACGACGGGCGATGTCGGCGTGCGGGTCAATCGGTAGCACGGCCCGCCTCTCGCCGGGGCAGGACACCGGCCGCCACGAGCATGTCGTAGGTCTCGCGCTGCCGCGCGTCCAGGCCGGAGTAGAGCAGGTCGAAGGCCTCCTCCTCGGCCCGCATGACCGCGAGGGGATCCCAGCCGGGGCCGAGCGCGGAGATCACCTCGGCGCGGCGGCGGGACTCGTGCGGGGTGAGGTCCATCTCGAAGACCGCATGCTCGGGGACTGCGTGCTCGGGCGGGGTGTGACCGCTGCCGTGGCTCATGACGCGACTTTCCGTGGGTTTTTCCGGTGGGCGATGTCGGGGGATGACGTGTCCGTGGGCGAGCGGCAGGATGCCGGTTTACACGTCTTTTGTCCGATTTCACACCTTATGCATAGCCCCAACGGATTGCCAAGAAGGGTGACACGACTCACTCGCCGGCAAAGGCGGGTCACACCGGCGGGCGGCCCGCCTCGTCCGCGGGAACGTCCTGCCGGACCGGGCCGGGGTCGATGGCCGCCAGGTAGATGGCGGCCGGGAGCGGGCCCTCAGGGGCCGAGGACGCCCGCGTCGTGGACGAGCAGGGCGATCTGCACGCGGTTGTTCAGGTCGAGCCTGGTCAGGATGCGCGACACGTGCGTCTTGACGGTGGGCACGCTCATGTAGAGCTCCGCGGCGATCTCGGCGTTCGACCCCCCCGCCCGACGGCCTCCGCCACCTGGCGCTCCCGGTCGTTGAGCTCGCCGAGCCGCGCGAGCGCGCCCGCCCGGCGCAGGACGGGCCCGATGCGGCCACCGCCCCAGGACGGGGACCGCGGCGTCCGGGAGGCGACACCGGAACGGACGGTGGATGACGATCCGGATCCGGGGCGCAGGAGGATACTTGGACGTCCTACAATTTAATAGGACGTCCAAGTATCTCAGAATGAGGAGCGCCGGTGCACGTACCTGCCAACCCCGTGCGAGTGGTCACCGCGGCGGCCCTGTTCGACGGGCACGACGCCGCGATCAACATCATGCGGCGCATCCTGCAGGCCCAGGGCGCCGAGGTGATCCACCTGGGCCACGACCGCTCGGTCGAGGAGGTCGTGACCGCGGCCGTCCAGGAGGACGCGCAGGCCGTGGCGATCAGCTCCTACCAGGGCGGCCACGTCGAGTACTTCACCTACCTGGTCGAGCTGCTGCGCGAGCGCGGCGCCGGGCACGTCAAGGTGTACGGCGGGGGCGGCGGCGTGATCGTCCAGGAGGAGATCGCCCGGCTGGAGGGGCACGGCGTCGCCAAGATCTTCTCCCCCGAGGACGGCCACCGCCTGGGCCTCGCCGGGATGATCAACACGATGATCGAAGCGTGCGACGTCGACCTCACCGAGGGCGCCGAGCCCCCCGCCGTGGAGGGCGGCGACGAGCGGGCGGTGGCCCGGGCGATCACCTTCGTGGAGTCGGGACGGGCCGGTGAGGCCTATCTCGGCGCGCTGCGGGCGGCGGCGGCGGAGCGCCGCACGCCGGTGCTCGGCATCACCGGCACGGGCGGATCGGGCAAATCCTCCCTCACCGACGAGTTGATCCGCCGGCTGCGCGTCGACTACGAGGACAAGCCGCGCGTCGCGGTGATCGCGGTCGACCCGACCCGGCGCAGGGGCGGCGGCGCCCTGCTCGGCGACCGCATCCGCATGAACAGCCTCGGTGGCGGCCGGGTGTTCTTCCGCTCGCTCGCCACGCGCGGCTCCCGCGAGCTGCCCGAGCACCTCGGGGACGTGATCGCCGTGTGCCGGGCCGCCGGGTACGACCTGGTGATCGTCGAGACCCCGGGCATCGGGCAGGGCGACGCCGCGATCGTCCCGTTCAGCGACGTCTCGCTATACGTGATGACCCCGGAGTTCGGCGCGAGCTCCCAGCTCGAGAAGATCGACATGCTGGACTTCGCCGATGTCGTCGCGATCAACAAGTACGACCGGCGTGGCGCCGAGGACGCGCTGCGCGACGTGCGGCGCCAGATGGTGCGCAACCGCGAGGCGTTCGGGACCGCGGCCGACCAGATGCCCGTCTACGGCACGGTCGCCTCGCGCTTCAACGACGACGGGGTCACCGCCCTGTACCAGGCGCTGCTCGGGCCGCTGCGGGACAAGGGCCTGCCGGACGGGCCGGGGCTGCTGACGGCGACCGAGGTGAAGACCTCCAGCATCGGCGCCGCGATCGTCCCGCCGGCCCGGGTGCGCTACCTCTCCGACATCGCCGAGACCGTCCACGCCTACCACCGGGGCACCGCGGAGCTGGCCGAGGCGGCCCGCCGGCGCCAGCGACTGGCCGAGGTGCGCCGCCTGCTGGCCGAGGAGGGCGCCGCCACCGCCGACGTGGACGCGCTGCACGAGCGCGCCGACCGGGAGCTGCCCGCCGAAGCCCGCGCCCTGCTGGAGGACTGGCCGAAGACGGTGGAGGCCTACTCCGCCGACGAGCTGGTGGTCACCGTGCGGGGCAAGGAGCTGCACACGCCGCTGTGGCGCACGTCCCTGTCAGGCAGCCGCGTCCCACGCGTGGCCCTCCCCCGGTTCGCCGACCACGGCGAGCTGCTGCGGTTCCTGCGCGCCGAGAACCTGCCCGGCCGCTTCCCGTTCACCGCCGGGGTGTTCCCCTTCAAGCGCGCCGACGAGGACCCGACCCGCATGTTCGCCGGCGAGGGCGACCCGTTCCGCACCAACCGGCGCTTCAAGATGCTGTCGGACGGCCAGCCCGCCGTGCGCCTGTCCACGGCGTTCGACTCGGTCACCCTGTACGGCCACGACCCGGACGAACGGCCCGACGTGTACGGCAAGGTCGGCACCTCGGGCGTCTCGATCGCCACGCTGGACGACATGAAGGCGCTGTACGACGGCTTCGACCTGGCCTCGCCGAGCACCTCGGTGTCGATGACCATCAACGGCCCGGCCCCGACGATCCTCGCGTACTTCCTGCACACCGCGATCGACCAGGCGCTGGACCGCTTCCGCGAGGACGCCGGCCGCGAGCCCACCGCCGAGGAGGCGCGGGAGGTGCGGGCGCGGACGCTGTCCACCGTGCGCGGCACCGTGCAGGCCGACATCCTCAAGGAGGACCAGGGGCAGAACACCTGCATCTTCTC
The DNA here is from genome assembly GCF_040683095.1 of Sphaerisporangium sp. NPDC051017. Lineage (NCBI taxonomy): Bacteria > Bacillati > Actinomycetota > Actinomycetes > Streptosporangiales > Streptosporangiaceae > Sphaerisporangium > Sphaerisporangium sp. NPDC051017. The sequence goes on along the minus strand of NZ_JBFBCI010000011.1, from coordinate 65,761 downwards.
GACCGACTTCAGCCTGCGCATGATGGCCGACGTGCAGGAGTGGTTCATCGCCAACGAGGTGCGCAACTTCTACTCGGTGTCGATCTCCGGATACCACATCGCCGAGGCGGGGGCCAACCCGATCACGCAGCTCGCGTTCACGCTGGCCAACGGCTTCACCTACGTCGAGGCGTACCTGGCGCGCGGCATGGCGATCGACGACTTCGCGCCCAACCTGTCGTTCTTCTTCTCCAACGGCATGGACCCGGAGTACAGCGTGCTCGGCCGGGTGGCGCGCCGGATCTGGGCGGTCGCCATGCGCGACCGGTACGGCGCGGGCGAGCGCTCGCAGAAGCTGAAGTACCACATCCAGACCTCCGGGCGGTCGCTGCACGCGCAGGAGATGAACTTCAACGACATCCGCACGACGCTGCAGGCGCTGATCGCGATCTACGACAACTGCAACAGCCTGCACACCAACGCCTTCGACGAGGCGGTGACCACGCCCAGCGCCGACTCGGTGCGCCGCGCGATGGCCATCCAGATGATCATCAACCGGGAGTGGGGCCTGGCGTACAACGAGAACCCGCTGCAGGGCTCGTTCATCATCGACGACCTCACCGACCTGGTGGAGGAGGCCGTGCTGGCCGAGTTCGAGCGGCTGTCGGACCGCGGCGGCGTGCTCGGGGCCATGGAGACCGGCTACCAGCGCGGGCGCATCCAGGACGAGTCGATGCTGTACGAGACGCGCAAGCACGACGGGTCGCTGCCGATCATCGGGGTCAACACCTTCCGCAACCCCGCCGGGACCACCGAGCACGGCACGCTCGAACTGGCCCGCGGGACCGAGGAAGAGAAGCACGACCAGCTCACCCGCGTGCGGGAGTTCCAGGAGCGGCACGCCGCCGAGGCCCCCGGGGCGCTGCGGCGGCTCAGGGAGGCCGCGATGTCCCAGGAGAACGCGTTCGGCGCGCTGATGGAGGCGGCCCGGGTCTGCTCACTCGGCCAGATCACCGAGGCGCTGTTCGAGGCCGGAGGCCAGTACCGCCGCAACGTCTGACCCCGCCTCGCACGCGAACGGTCCCGGGCGCGCGCGGCCCGGGTCCGTGACGAGGGGGTGTCAGGTGCGACGCCTTCGGGCCTCACGGAATCAGTAGGCGGCGAACTTCCCTCCGCCTCCGAAGACGATCTGCGACGCGAGGATTCCGACGAGCGCGTACACGCGTTGCGAGGCTCCGGCGAAGGGCGGCCGGCGGCGCTCGCGTGGCGCGGCGCGATGAGGGGGATTCATGCGACATGAAGGCATCAAGCACGCTCACGGTGGTATCCGTGCTCAAGGGCAGGCGACGAAGACCCGGGAGCGGTCACGGCGCCGCGCGCGGGGTTCCGGCGGCGCTGCTGGTGCCCGCCGCGGTGGCGCTGGCGCTCCTGACGCTGCCGCCGGCCGGGACGCTGGCCCGGGCCCCGTGGGCGTCCCTCGCCGGAGCGCACCTCATGGAGTCGCTGCGGTTCCCGCTGGTGACCTCGGTGCTGGCGACGCTGGTCTGCCTGCCGATCGGGGTGCCGCTGGCCTGGGTGCTCGCCCGGGCGCGGACGCGGGGCGAGCGGGTCGTCCGGGCCCTGGTCACGGCGCCGGTGGTCCTGCCGCCCGCGGTGGCCGCCGTGGCCGTGCCGCTGGTGGTGTCGCCGGGCGGTACGTGGCCGGGCACGCGTCCGGGAGCGGCCGCGTTCGTGCTCGTCCAGGTGTTCGTGGCGCTGCCGTTCCTCGTCATCGCCGTGGAGCGCGCGCTGCGGGCCGCGGACCCGCGCCTTGAGGAGACCGCGGCCCTGCTCGGCGGGTCGGCGTGGACGGTGCTGCGCCGCGTGTCCCTCCCCTCGGCCGCGCCGGGCATCGCCGCCGGGACGGTGCTGTGCTGGGCGCGGGCGCTCGGGGAGTCCGGCGCGGTCCTCGCCCTGGCGGGGAGCCCGGTCTGGGGGACGCCGGTCGCGCCGCCGGAGCTCTCCCCCGCCGCCGCGGGCCCAGCCGGCGTCGCGACGAGCCTCGCGCTGGTCACGGTCTCGGTCGCCGTGCTGGCCGGCCTGCGCGACCAGTGGATGGGGACGCCCGGCGTGCCCGCGCGGACGGGGGCCGTGCCATGATCGACGCCCGCCTGGTGACCGCCCATCCGCCCTTCCATCTCGACCTGAGGCTGCGCGTGGCCGCGGGCGAGGTGGTCGCGCTGCTCGGGCCCGAGGGCTGCGGCAAGACCACGGCGCTGCGGGTGCTGGCGGGGCTCACCCCGTCCCTCGGCGGGCACGTCCTGCTGGACGGGGCGGCCGTGCACGCCCGCGCGCCCCGCCGCAGGTCCGTGGCCATGGCCGGGCGTGATCCGCTGCTGTTCCCCCACCTGACCGCGCTGGACAACGTCGCCTTCGGCCCGCGCTGCCAGGGCGAGCCCAGGGGGCAGGCGCGCCTGGCGGCCTCCGCCTGGCTGGAGCGGATGGGCCTCGGGGCGCGCGCGGGCGTCCTGCCGCGCGAGTTGTCCCCGGGCGAGGCCCAGCGGGTGGCGTGGGCCCGGGCCTTGGCCGCCCGCCCGCGGATCCTGCTGCTGGACGACCCGCTCGCCGCCCTGGACCCGGAGGAGCTCGCCCCGGCGCGGGTCCTGCTGCATCGGCATCTGACCGATTTCACCGGCGCGTGCCTGCTGGTGACGGGCGACCCGCTGGACGCCATGGTGGCGGCCGACCGGCTGCTGGTGATGGACGACGGCGCGCTGGTCCAGGAGGGCGCGCCCGCCGAGGTGGCCCGCCGCCCGCTCAGCGGCCACGCCGCGCGCCTCGCCGGGCTCAACCTGTGCCGGGGGCACGCCGCGGGGCGGTCGGTGTCGGTCGGTGGCGGGACGGGTGCCGTCCGGGGAGGCGAGGTCATGTTCACGGTGCGGGAGGCGCTGCGCGGGCCGGTGTTCGTCGCGTTCCCGCCCTCGGCGGTCACCCTGTCGCGGACCGTCCCCGGCGGAACGCCGCGCAACCTGTGGCGGGGCGGCGTGCAGGGCATCGAGGGGCACGGCGACCGCGTCCGGGTCCGCCTCGGCGGGCCGATCGCGGCGGCCGCGGATCTGAGCCCGGCCGCCCTCGCCGACCTGGGCCTGGCCCCCGGCGACCAGGTGTGGGCCTGCGTCCCGGCCGCCGAGACCCACGCCTACCCCGCCCCCGCGCCGTCCCCGTGAGGCCGCACGCGCGACGGAACGACTCGGTCGCGGTGCCTGCGGTAGTGCCGCCGGGCCTTGAGGCGGTTGCCACAGGTGTCCATCGAGCACCGCGTCTGCTCGACGCGGGCCACTTCGCCGTGAAGAACGCGCGCCGTCAGGACATGCCGCGCAGCGCCGAGGCCGGGAGCGGGATCGCGGGGAACGGGTTGTCGGGCAGGAGGATCATGCGGCGTGGCTCGCCGGCCCGGCAGGCCGCGTCCAGGTGCAGCAGCGCCGAGCCGATGCCCGCCGCGCCGATCATGTAGCCGGTGTCGGCGGTGACCTCCCAGGGCCGCAGCCGCCGATAGGCCTGGTACCAGCGGTAACCGGCCTGGTCGTGCCCGGTGGCGCGGCCGATCAGGTTCTCGGAGAGGATGCGCGCGAACTCCAGGTCGTCGGGCTCGCCGGTCGCCGCCCACAGGCCGACGAACAGCTCGAGCAGCCCGGCGGTGCCGCAGCACTGGCAGGCGACGTTCCAGTAACCGGCGGTCTGGCGGCGGGGGACGCCGCTGCAGACGATGCCGGCGGCGAGCCGCCGCACCCAGTCCAGGTCGCCGGGGTCGCCCGTCACGCGGTGGAGCTCGTAGAACAGGCGGGCCACTCCGGCCGAGCCCGAGCACAGCCCGAGGTAGTGCAGCCCCCGGCCCTGCGGCACGTGGTGGGGCACCAGGACGTGCTTGTCGGTCACGACGCTGACCGTGCGGACGAAGTCGGCGCCGCGCCGGGCTGCGTCCAGGAAACGCCTGTCCCCCGTGACGCCGTACAGGCGGGCGAGCAGGAACGCGGTGCCCGCGGTGCCGGACAGGAAGCCGGGCGTGACCGCGTCCTCCGGCAGGTCCGGGCAGCCCTCCCGGCCGAAGCGGTGGCCGGGGACGACGCGGTCGGCGACGCACGCCCCGGCCTCCACGGCGACCTCCTCGTAGGCGGCGACGCCGAGGATGCCGGAGGCGTGCAGCAGGCCGAGGATGATGCCGCCGTCGCCGCGCTGCGCCGGGTCGCCGGTCCAGCCGACGCCGTCGCCGGTCCTGCGCAGGCTGCGCACGACGCGGTCGGCCGCCGCCCGCGCCGCCGCGGAGAGGCTCTCGTCGCCGGTCGCCCACCCGGCTTCGGCGAGCGCGAAGACCATTCCGGTGAGCCCGTGGTAGAGCGAGAGGTCGGGCTCGTCCTCCCAGGTGGCGGCGAGGTAGCGGGCGCCCTGCCGGGCGTCGTCGAGGTAGGCCTCGTGGCCGGTCGCGGCGGCGAGCTCCAGGAAGAACAGCACGATGCCGGCGACGCCCGCGTACAGCGAGCCGGGCTGCCCGGAGCGGGCGGAGCGGCGGCGGGCGTCGGGGTTGGCGAGCCAGTGCCGGCCGCGCCCGTCGTCGACGGCGGCCGAGCGGATCCAGCGGCCCGCCATGATCGCCGTGGTGAGCGGGGTCTCGGCGCGCGGCCATGATGGATGATGGATCCGATCCGAGCTCATATCGCCTCCTCCACGCTCCCAGCATCCCATAAAACCCATGAATCTGGTAGGAAAACTAGGCAATCGCTCAACATCCGGTCACCGTCTCCACCGAGATCCGGCGGGCTCCGTGACCCGCCGCATACCCGCGGCATCAGAACACTCTCACATACGGCGGGCCCACGGGGCGATCGATCGGCATCGCTACCGGCACAATCCCGTACGTGCCGGGCCACATGGTCCGCCTTGAAGACGGGAAATGCACCCTCCGGGACGTTCGTCCAGATTTGCGATCACCAGGGGACCCACGGGCCACGGCGAGCGGCCGAGACGAAGGAGGCCGACCAAGTGAGCACACCGGCACCGGCCGGCGCCGTCCGCCGCGTCGTCGTCGACACCGACATGGGCATCGACGACGCCTGTGCGCTGCTCTACCTGGCCGGGCGCCCGGACGCGGAGGTCGCCGCCGTGACCTCGGTGGCCGGCAACTGCCCCGAGGAGCAGGCGGCGCGCAACATCGCCCACGTCGCCGGCCTGGCCGGGCTGGAGGCGCCCGTGGCGCGCGGCGCCGCCGAACCTCTGCCGGGGGCCCCGCCCGTCCCCCGCGACTCCCACGGCGCGGACGGCCTCGGCGACCTCGGCCTGGACCGCCCCTCGCCTCCCGCGACGGACGAGACGGCCGCGGCGCTGCTCGTGCGACTGGCCCGCGAGCGGCCGGGCGAACTGGACCTGCTGGCGCTCGGGCCACTGACCAACCTGGCCCTGGCGCTGCGCGCCGATCCGGCGGTCTTTACAAAGTATCGTTCGGTCGTGGTGATGGGCGGCTCCGGCCCCGGCGGCGAACGCCTCTCCGACACCAACGTCACGTGCGACCCCGAGGCGGCGCGGGCCGTCCTGTCCGCCCCGCACGGCGAGCTGACCATGGTCGGGGTGAACGTCACCGCCACCACGCTGCTGCCGGACACCGCCCTGGACGTCCTGCGCGCCGCCGGCACGCCGGGCGCACGGTTCGCCGCCGCGGTCCTCGCCGCCTACCGGGACATCAAGCGGCGGCGGCTGGGCAGGCCGGTCATCCCCCTGCACGACCCGCTGGCGGCGGGCGTCCTGCTCGACCCCGGCCTGGTCACCGAGGCCGTGACCGGGCCGGTCGCCGTCGTCCGCGACGGCACGTCCTGGCGGGCGCGCCCGGACGCTGGACCGGGGCCGGACGCCCGCGTGGTCACGGCGGTCGACGCGGCCCGGTTCGTCGCGCGGTTCACCGCGACCCTGGCCCGGACGTCAGCCCGGTGACGAGCCGGCAGGCTCGGGCGCGGTCACCCTGCGCCGGCGGAGAGGCGGCCGAACAGCTCCAGGGCGGCCTCCCGCACGCTCGCCGGGGTGATGCCGTCCAGCGCGGCCCGCGCCTCGGCGATGTCGCGGGTTGTGGCGCAGGTGATCGCCACCGAGGTGGCGGCGGCGTGGTCGAGCGAACCGGCCGGCGTCCTGTCGGCCATCTCGCGGGCGGTCGTGGCGAGATCGAGGTTGTCCAAATGCGGCGCGGCGGTCATGAATTCTCCTCGCGGTCGTGATCGGCCCGGGCCGGGCCGACGCGAGCGCGCGGCGCGGCGGCCCCTCCGCCCCCCGGCGGCGGCCCGGCACGCGCCGGCGTCCGGTTCCAGGTCCTCAATCCTGCTCCTAAACGGCACGTTCGTGCCAGTCGGGAGGCGATGCCCGGCCGCGTCGCGGATCTTGGGTGTGGCGGGAACGCCGACTGGGCAGGGCTTCACCAGCGGAGACGATCTTTTTCTGGCGTTTCTCCGGTTTCCGGAATATCACGGCATTCCGCAGGGCTGGACCGAGCAGGAACACGCGACAGTACGAGACCACCTGAGGATGCACATGGAAGCCATAAAGCTCGGTGTGGCGCTCCCCACGTCGGGACCACTCGCGTCACCCGTGAACATCGCCCGCGTCGCCCGGCAGGCCGAGCGGCTCGGATACGAGGCGGATTCCGGACATGGCCCGCCGGGGGTGGTGACGGGAGCGAGTCCTCGGGCTGGATGCGGCCATTCCGCGGGAGGAACGTTCGCCTAACACTCACCTCGTGACGCGCTCCGCCGTGGCTGAAATCCGGCCGTTGCCCACCATGGAGGTACAGCCCGGCGCGGACCGAGGAGAAGCATGATGGATGACGGGCCGGAGTTGACGTTGCCGGAAGAACTCCTGTTGCTGTGCGCGAGTCCGTCCACCGGAGTGCTGGAGCGGCCGAGGTACTTCACGCGCGTGCTCGCCGGGGGCGTGCTGGCAGAGCTTCAGTTACGCGGGGCGATCACCATTACGGATAGCCGGATCGCCGAGGTCACGCCGGTCGAGCTCCTCGATCCGATCATGGACAGGGCGCTGGCCAGGATCGTGCTCGACGTCCGGCTCGGCAGGCCCGGGGCGCGGCAGACGCGGCTGGTGGGGCTGCCGACGGACTATGACGGGGTGCCCGGGCCGACGCCGACGACCGACTGGGGGCGGAGGGTCGCCCGGGCGCGGGTCGTGATGCGAGCCGCGGGCGCCGGGACCCAGCCGCCGCGGGAACTGCGCAGCTGGATGGGATACGCCGAGTTCCATGACCTGGACCGGCGGTACGCCGAGGCCCTGGAGAGGCGGGGCATGCTGGTCGCGGACCGGCGCCGCACTCTCGGGATCGTGCCCTTCACCAGATGGACCGTGAGCTCGTACGACCCGCTACGGCGGATGGCCGACCGGATCGACCTCGAACTCCGGCCGCACCTCTACGGCCGCCCGCCCGTGCCCCCGAGCCTTCGCACCGTGCACCTGATGGCCCTCGCCGGCGTCGCGGGAACCGTGCAACACCTCTATCCCCTGCGGGAGCACCCCGACCTGCGCCGGTACATCGAGCGCCTCACCGCCGGCCACGCACTCGCCCATGCCGCCTACGAGCTCATCAAGTCCGACGAGGAACGAGACTCGTGAGGTCCGCGGAGGCTTTCCGTGGCCCCCGATCGCCGGCGCCGGCGAGAAAGGCGCCCCGGCGATCGCGACGCTCCGGGCCGTCGTAGCGGCCGGATGCGCGACGCACCGCGATCACGGGCGACCGCGCGTGATCGGATCCGGCGCGGGACGCGGCCAGAGGGAGCGGCCATCCCGTCCGTGGCCGCGCATTCATGCCGAGTTCGCCGCTCGGCCAAGTGATCCACGCACGATCGGACCTGATCGATTCGCTGTGACCCACTTCCGAGCCGGCGGTTCCCCGATTCGCGGTCCCTCCGGCACACCGCTGGCCCGTGCGGGTCTCACGGCACACGCCGCCACCGGCTCCCACTCCTCGATCCGACTCTGAACAAGGAGTTCTCGTGAAGCGTGTCCGTTTACGGAAGGGAGGGGCTCTGCGGGCGCTGACCTTGACCGCCGTCCTCTCCACCTCCCTGTGGGTGTCCCCGCCGGCGCCGGCCGGTGCCGCGGAGGCGGACGGCCCCGCGGCCGTGCCGAGCCCGCCGCTTCCCGTGGCGACCCTGGCGGGCTTTTCCGGCGCCTACCGTGACTCCGCGGACTACCTCGGCAACTACCAGCCGGCCGCGATCAGCGCCGACGGCGACACGATCGCGTACACCTATACGCCGTTCACGACGTTCCAGAGCCAGAGCGTCATCGTGAACCGGAAGACGGGAACGTCCGTCACGCTCCCGGCGGACGGCGTTCAACTCAGCGAAGACGCCCGCAAGGCGGTCTATGTGACCACATGCGGCAACTCGTGCGCCAAGTTGTACGTGAGGGATCTGACCACGGGTGCCGACACCCGGCTGGACGTGCCCGACGGCCGGCAGGAGAACTCGGTGTACGAGGTCTCCTATGACGGCGTGCGCACCGTCGTCTACCGGTCGCGGTCCGCCCAGGTGCCGGGAGCGGGCCTCTACCAGTGGTATGTACGCGACCTGGTGACCGGAGACGTCCGGACGCTGAGAGATCCGCGCGCTCCCGAGACCGTCACCAGATGGTACGGCCACGGCTCGGCGGTAAGCCCCGGAGGACGGTTCATCGCGATCAGCTGGCTGGACGCGGCGTACAAGGCGTGGGTGTCGGTCTACGACCAGGTGACCGGGCAGTACACCCTCGTGACCAAGGTCTACACCGGGGCGCCCAGCACGCTGACCCCGCTCGGCGGGCCCTCCGCGACCAGGCGCAGGACTGCGCGGGTGACTTCGTCACCGGGTCCGCCACCGGTCCCGGTACGCTCTACGGCTCGCCGTTCGACGACGTGCTGTACGGATCCCCCGGCCCGGACACCATCTACGGGTTCGACGGCGACGACGTGATCTGCGGGCTGGACGGTGACGACGCCATCGACGGCGGTCGCGGCGACGACGCCCTCTACGGCGGGGCGGGCGATGACCGGATCGAGGGCAACGAGGGCAACGACGTGGTCGAGGGCGGTGTGGGTGCCGACAGCATGAACGGCGGCACCGGTACCGACGCGCTGCTGTACCGCTACGCCACCTCCGGGGTGGACGTGGCCCTCTACCGGGTGACCCCCAACGGCATGCCGGGCGAGGGCGACCAGGTCTTCAACGACTTCGAGCAGATCTACGGCTCGGCCCACAACGACACGATCAGCGGCCGTGACGGCGACGAGACCCTGGTCGGCCTGGGCGGTGACGACCTGCTGCTCGGCCAGGGAGGCAACGACATGCTCTGGGGCGGCGACGGCAAAGACGTCCTGGTCGGGATGGCGGGGGACGACTACCTCAACGGCGGATTCGGCACGGACTCCTGCGCCGGCGGCACCGGAACGAACACCTTCGCCGACTGCACCAATACCTCGAACATCCCCTGAGCCCGGCGTCCCGCCACACCCGCGAACCGGCGTCCGCCCGCCTGCCCACCGGGCCGGAGAAAGCGGACGCCGCGCTATCCGAGAATGCGGGCGGCGCCGAACCCGGCGGCAAGCGTCGTCCCGGCGGCGAAGCGCTCGGGGCCGAAGGCCGCCAGCCGGGGGTCGGTGGCCTCGCCGAGGACCAGCCGCGCCACGTGCTCGCCCCAGGCGGGGGCCAGTTTGAACCCGTGGCCGCTGGTGCCGGCGTCGACGAAGATCCGCTCGCCGACCCGGCCGGTCACCGGCTGCCAGTCCGGGCTGGCGTCGTACAGCGACGCCCATCCGCCGGTCACGGCCGCCCGCCGCCGGGCCGGGCTCCGGCGGGCGGCCGCGCGCGCGAGCCGGGCGAGCTCGGACTCGCGCGGGGCCGCCAGGAAGTCGTCCGGGTCGGCCTGGGAGGCGGGGACGACGCCGCCGACCAGGAACTGCGTGCGCGGCTGCGGCGTGGAGTAGTGACCGCCGGCGACGTCGATGAGCACGTGGGGCACGATCTCGGCGGTGTCGGCGAGGTCGTGTTCGAGCACCGCGACGACGTGCCGCTCCACGGTCAGGGGCAGGTCGATCCCGAGCGGGCACAGCAGCGCCGCGGTCCACGGGCCGGCCGCGACGAGCAGGTGGCCCACCGCGACCTCGCGGCCGTCCGCCGTGGTGACGGCCACCTGGCCGGGCCCCTCGGCGATCCGCGCGACCCGGTGACGGGTGAGCAGGTCCGCGCCGTGCCGCCGCGCGGCCTCGGCCAGCCCGAGGGTCGTGGCGAACGGGTCGGCGAACCCCGCGCCCGGCTCCCAGACGGCGACGGCCACGCCGCCGAGGTCGAGCCCCGGCAGCCGCTCCGGCAGATCGGCCGCCGGGACCACCTCGCTCGGGACGCCCGCCTCGGCCAGGCGCGCGGCGGTCCGGCCGGCGGCGGCCACGTCGTCCGGGCCGTGCAGGTAGAACGCGCCGGTGCGGCGGAAGCCGGACTGGCCGCCGCCCGTGCGCTCCTCGAAGGCGTCCAGGAAGGCGATGCCGTCGCGGGCCGTCTCGACGAGGCACGGGTCGGTGTAGTAGGCGCGGCAGATGCCGCCGGAGCGCCCGGTGGGGCCGGCGGCGGGGGTCAGCCGCTCGAAGACGGCGACCCGGACGCCGCGCCGCGCCAGGTGGTAGGCGGCGGCGACGCCGTGGACGCCCGCCCCGACGATGCCGACGTCGTACGTCTCGTGTGCCGCCGTCATGCGCTCACATCCCCTCATTATCCAGTCAAAAGGTAGGAATAATCGGATTTCTCTGTCAACCTCCGCACGCCGCGCGGCGGTCAGGCCGCGGGCAGGTCCATCACCATGATCGGCGTGGTGGCCGGCTGGGCCGAGCCGCCCGCGGGCTCGATCGCGACGCCCACCTTGGTGGCCGCGCCCGGGGCGCCGGGGACGACCGGCGCCGTGCGGCCCGAGGCGTCGGGTGGCGCCCTCGGGGAGCGCGCCGCCGGGGCCGATCCGCCCGGACGTGACGCCCCGCCCGCGCATCCCAGACCATATTTAGAACTAATCAGGTAGGAATTGCATACCTTGTGATCGCGGGGCTATGGTCGAGGAAGGCCGGCCCGGCGACCCGGACGGCCGGCGGAACCGGGGGGCGCGAGCGGTCGAGCGGCCCGGGGCACCCCGGGAACACGCGCCCGTCGCCGCCGACCCTCCGAGCCCGGAACGGGAGACCGCATGAAGTTCCTCGCCATCACCCTGATCGTCCACGGCCCCCACCCGCTGACCGGCGAGACCAAGCCGACCACGGCGCGGCTGCGCGAGGTGGTCGACAACGCCGTCCTGGCCGAGGAGCTCGGCTTCGACGGCTTCGGGGTGGGCGAACGCCACGAGCGCCCGTTCATCTCCTCCTCTCCGCCCGTGGTGCTCAGCCATATCGCCGCGCGCACGTCCGCGATCCGGCTGTTCACCGCGGTCACGACGCTGAGCCTGCTGGACCCGGTGCGCGCCTTCGAGGACTACTCCACGCTGGACCACCTGTCGGGCGGGCGGCTGGAGCTCATCATCGGCAAGGGCAACGGCGCCGCCCAGGCCAAGTTGTTCCACGTGACGGCCGAGGACCAGTGGGACCGCAACCGGGAGGGCTACGAGCTGTTCCGCCGGCTCTGGCGCGAGGACAAGGTGACCTGGTCGGGCCGGTTCCGCCCCGAGCTGCGCGAGGCCGAGGCCCTGCCGCGCCCGCTCCAGCGGCCGATCCGCGTGTGGCACGGCAGCGCCACCAGCAAGGACTCGGTCGATCTGGCCGCGAGGTACGGCGACCCGCTGTTCTCGGCGAACGTCACCAACCCGATCGAGCCGTACGCCGAGCTGATCGAGTACTACCGCGAGCGCTGGGCCCACTACGGGCACGACCCGGCGGACGCCCTCGTCGGCGCGGGCTCGGCGGGCTACTACGCCGCGAGGACCTCCCAGGAGGCGATCGAGACCTACCGGCCGATCTACGACGCGCGCATGGCGCTGTTCAGGAAGGCCGGCGTGGAACCGGTGTTCCCGACGCTCGAGGACGCGATCGAGCGCAGCTCGATCCTGGTGGGCAGCCCGCAGCAGATCATCGACAAGGTCCATCGCTACCAGGCCCGGTTCGGCCACGAGGTCATGCACATCGCCGCCGACGCCGACGGCCTCACGGACAAGCAGCACCGGGCGGCGCTGGAGCTGTTCCAGAGCGAGATCGCCCCGGTGCTCCGCCGGGAGATCCCGAGCAGGCCCTTCCCCGGCGAGACCCCCGCGACCTGAACCGGCGCCCGGCCTGGCACAGAAAGGCAGACGAAGGCACCCATGGCACCCCAACGGACCCCGCTGTCCATCCTCGACCTGGCGCCGATCCGCTCCGGCGGCACCGTGGGCGAGGCGTTGCGCGACACCATCGACCTCGCCCGGCACGCCGAGGAGTTCGGTTACCACCGCTACTGGCTCGCCGAGCACCACTTCGCCGCCGGGGTGGCGAGCTCGGCCCCGGCCGTGCTGATCGCGCTGGTCGCGGCGGCCACCAGCCGCATCCGCGTCGGATCGGGCGCCGTGCAGCTCGGCCACCAGGCCCCGGCGACCGTGGTGGAGCAGTTCGGCACGATCGACGCGCTCTACCCGGGCCGGATCGACCTCGGCCTCGGCCGGTCGGGGCAGAAGCGCACCGAGGTCCTCAGGGACGCCCCCGAGCCCACGCCCCCGCAGCCGCCCGCGAGCCGCGGCGAGGCCGGCCCGAACGGGAAGGGCCCGGACGGCAAGGGCGGCCACATCGTCGACGGCCTGCTCATCCCCCCGCCCTTCTCGTTCGCCCCCCTGATCAGGTCGCCGCGCTTCGCGCTGTACGCCTCGCTGCTCCAGCAGCCGGGCGCGCGGACCTCGGACTTCGCCGAGCAGGTCGACGACATCCTCGCCTTCCTGGCGGGCACCTACGTGTCGCCCGACGGCATCGACGCGCACGCCGTCCCTGGCGAGGGCGCCGACCTGGCGGTGTGGGTGCTCGGCAGCAGCGGCGGCCAGAGCGCCCAGGTCGCCGGGGAGCGCGGCCTGCCCTTCGCGGCCAACTACCACGTCAGCCCGGCGAGCGTCCTGGAGGCGGTGGACGCCTACCGGGCCGCGTTCAAGCCGTCGGCCACACTCGCCGCGCCGCACGTCCTGGTGTCGGCCGACGCGCTGGTGGCCGAGGACGACGCCACGGCCCGCGAGGTGGCCTCGCCGTTCGGCCACTGGGTGCGCTCGATCCGCACAGGCGAGGGCGCGATGCGCTACCCCTCGCCGCGGGAGGCGGCGGCCGACCCGCTGGGCGAGGAGGACCTGCGGCTGGTGGCCGACCGCCTGGACACCCGGTTCGTCGGCACCCCGGAGGACGTCGTGGAGCGGCTGCGCGTGCTCAGGGACGTGACCGCCGCCGACGAGCTGCTCGTCACGGCGACGGCCTACGAGCACGCCGACCGCGTGCGCTCCTACCGGCTGCTCGCGGAGGCGTGGAACCGGCCGTAGGCGACGTCCCGCCCCCACCGGAGAACCAGGTGCGCCGCCGGGCGGCGGGGCTCGGCGCCGCGTGAGCGTCCCGTCGTCCCGCCGGAGCCCGTCGGCCGCGTAGACCAGGCATCATGTCTACAGCACCCGACGACCGAGGAGCGGCACGTGACCAAGCGTCCCCTTGTACTTCTGGACGTGGACGGGGTGCTGAACCCGGCCCGGCGCCACTCGCTGTTCCTCCGGCGGCACGAGTGCGTCCTGGACGGCCGCTCGTACCGCATTCTGCTGAACGCCCGGCACGGCGCCAAGCTGGCGAGGCTCGCCGGCGACACCGGCGCCGAGCTGGCCTGGGCCACCACCTGGGAGCAGCACGCCAACGCCGAGATCGCCCCGCGGCTCGGCCTGCCTCCCCTGCCGGTCATCGCGGTCAACAGCGACCCCGGGTCGCGCGCGGGCGAGCACTTCAAGACCCGTCACGTCGCGGAGTACGTCGCCGGACGCCCGTTCGTCTGGTTCGACGACAGCCTCGGCGTCGCCGACTGGCACTACCTCAAGGACCACCCGGGCGTGGACGAGTTCCTGCTCGTCGACGTCGACCCGGGCACAGGCCTGACCGACGCGCACCTGGCTCGCGCCCGCGAGTGGCTGTCGGGCAGAGACGCCACGGCCGTTGATCGTTAACCGGTCCGCCACCCCGGGTACAGGTACGGCCGTTAGCGTGCCCCGCGAAACGAGAGAGTGGGGTGTGCCCGGACATGAAGAAGATGCTGACGGTGCTGACGACGGCGCTCACGGCGGGAGCGGCGTTCGCCGTGCTCGCGCCGCAGAACGCGACCGCCGGAGACCGTGACCGCCACGACGACCGCGTTCCGCTCGTCATCGGCCACCGCGGCGCCAGTGCGATCCGCCCTGAGCACACGCTGTTGTCGTACGAGGCCGCGATCAAGCTCGGGGCCGACTACATCGAGCCCGACCTGGTCTCGACGAAGGACCACGTGCTGGTGGCCCGGCACGAGAACGAGATCGGCGGCACCACCGACGTCGAGAACCACCCCGAGTTCGCCTCGCGCAAGACGACCAAGACGATCGACGGCGTGGCCGTGACCGGCTGGTTCACCGAGGACTTCACGCTGGCCGAGCTGCGGACGCTGCGCGCGAAGGAGCGCATCCCCGACCTGCGGCCGGACAACACCGCGTTCAACGGCCTGGCTCAGATCCCGACCTTCGACGAGGTGATCGAGCTCGCGCAGAAGAAGGGCGTGGGCGTCTACCCGGAGACCAAGCACCCGACCTACTTCGACTCGATCGGGCTGTCGCTTGAGGAGCCGCTGCTCGCCGCGCTCAAGCGCCACAACTGGGACGGCTCGCGCGCGCCGGTCTTCATCCAGTCGTTCGAGACCACGAACCTCAAGCAGCTGCGCCCGCTGACCCGCCTGCCGCTGATCCAGCTCGTCAACGGCACGGGCGCCCCGTACGACCTGGTGGTGGCGGGTGACAAGCGCACCTACGCCGACCTGGTCACCCCCGACGGCCTGCGCGACGTCGCCCGGTACGCCGACGGCGTGGGCGTGGCGACCTCGTGGATCGTCCCCGTCGGCCCCGATGGCAAGCTGCTGCAGCCGACCTCGGTGATCAAGGACGCCCACCGCCGCGGCCTGAAGGTGCACACCTGGACGATCCGCCCCGAGAACTCGCAGCTCCCGGTCGACTACCGCCTCGGCAACCCGGCGAGCCCGACCTACCCGCGCGCCACCGGCGACGTCATGGGCTGGCTGGAGCGGCTGTTCGGCCTCGGCGTGGACGGCGTGTTCTCCGACGACCCTGGCATCGCCCGCGCCACGCGCGACCGCCTGTTCTCCTGACGGAGGGCGACCCGTCCCCCTCGGGAAAAGGGGACGGCCGCCGGCGGACCCGCTCCGCCGGCGGCCGTTCGCGGTTCCGGAGAGGACGACCTGGAGTCCTCTCCGGAACCGCGGGGAGAGACGATCAGCTGACGTTGGCGCAGATCACGTAGACGCTGATGCCGACGTCGTTGTACTTGTTCTGGCGGCCGAGGCCGATCCAACCGGCGCCGTCGTCGGTCGGGAAGCTGCCGACGAGGATCGCGTCGTTGCCCTGGGCCTCGGCGCCGCCGCCGACGGCGTGCTTGCCGGAGGGGCACCGCACGACGCGGCGCTGGAAGTTGGGGACGTTGGCGTTGGGGAGCTTGACGATCTGGTATCCGGTGAAGTCGGCGGCCCGCTGAGCGGCCGGCGCCGGGACGGGGGCCGCGTCCGACGCCGGGACGGCGGCGATCGTGGCGAGTCCCGCGCAGCAGGCGGCGGCAACGCCGAGCATCCAGACCTTCTTCGCGCGCATTGATTCTCCTTCGATGGTTCCCCGCCCCGTCCCGCACGGCCGTCGAGGGGTGACGCCCTCGCGTGCTCCCGGGCGGCCGGGGGCTGGGGATCTTCGGTTCGTCACCGGAAGTATCCATACGGCTACACAGTGTGTCCATCACCTCGCGCGCCGCCCGGCCCTCGCGGGTGCGGCGCCCACTTCGGTCGGTGCGAGCTCTTGACGCGGCGAGTCCCCGCGCGACCTGCGCCTTCCGCCCGGCGCCCGCCGCGCGACCCCGTCCACGCGCCCGCGCCGCCGCTCCCCCGTGCGGCCACAAGAGGACAGGACGAGACCCCGGCGAGCGCCCCTTACATCCGCTTTATACGGCATAATCCGCATATCGGGGAGATCATAGGCTTTTGAGCCGACCATCCCCTTTGGGCTTCATGGGGGGGAATGCCGGGTACGAGATGCTTAGCCAGCGGCCCGGCACCGGCGCACCCGGAAGGGCCGCCCTCTCGTCCTTCACGTCCTCGACGGCCTTCGCGGACCCTCCGACGCCCCGCCCGCCCTCTTCGCCGCCCGCCTGCCGCGACAAGGAGGTCTCCACGGCTCTGCCGACCGTACACGCCTCGTCCTAGGAGGTCTCATGATCGGTACAGAGAACTGCGACGCGCGGGTCCGCGGTCCGGCGGACGTGGAGAGGTTCGCGCGGCGGTGCTTCCGCGGCTCCCCCGACCCCAGCGGCCCGGCCGACCCGCCGGATCCCCCGGCCTCCCCCACCTCCTCCCCCTCTCACGGCTCCTCCGGCTCCTCCGGTGGCAGGGTCGGGGTCGAGCTCGAGTTCCTCGTCTTCGACCGCGCCGAACCCTCCCGGCAGGTCACCGTGGCCCGGATCGTCGACGCCCTCCCTCCGCTGACGCGCGGCAGCGCCCTGACCTTCGAACCCGGCGGCCAGCTCGAACTGTCCGGCCCCGCCGCCCCGCTGGCACGGGCCGTCCGCGACATGACCGCCGACCTGGAGACCGCCCGCCGCGCCCTGGCCGACGACGGCCTGCTGCTGGCCGGGATCGGCCTGGACCCGATCCGCCCGCCCCTGCGCCAGCTCCGGCAGCCCCGCTACGAGGCGATGGCCGATCTTCTCGGCGTGCCCTACGGGCCGATGATGATGTGCCTGTCGGCGTCCATCCAGGTCAACGTGGACTTCGGTGACCGGCCGCACGTCCGCTGGCACCGGGCCAACGCGCTCGGCCCGGTGCTCAACGCCGCCTTCGCCAACTCCCCGCTGTCCGGCGGGCGGCCGTGCGGATGGATGTCGGGACGCCAGGCCGTATGGCTCCACCTGGACCCCACACGCACCCGCCCGGTGACCAGCGACGGCGACCCGGCGGCGGCCTGGGCGCGCTACCTCGTGGACGCCCGCCTGATGCTCCTGCGCGAGAAGGGCACCCGCCGCCCGCCCACGCCGAGCCGGGCGACGTTCGGCGACTGGATGCGCTCCCCGCACCTCGGCGGGCACCCGCCCACGCTGCGCGACCTCACCTACCACGCGACCACAGTGTTCCCCCCGGTGCGGCCCCGGGGATGGCTGGAGATCCGCTACCTCGACGCGCTGCCGGTGCGGTGGTGGCCGGTGTGCGTGGCCGTGACCTGCGCGCTGTTGCTGGACGACCGCGCCGCCGACGCCGCCCTGGCCGCCGCCGGGCCGCTCGCCGACCGCTGGTGGCACGCCGCGCACGTGGGCCTCGGCGACGAACGGGTGCGGCGGGCGGCCGACGCGTGCTTCCGAGCCGCCACCGGGGCGCTCCCCCGGCTCGGCGCCGAACCGTGGCTGGTCACGGACGTGGAGTCCTACGCCGACCGTCACGTGACGCCCGGGCGCTCCCCCGCCGTGGACGCGCTGACGCGCTCGCGCGGGCCGGGCGCGGGGCCGCTCGCCTGGCTGAGCGAGGAGGTCGCGGCATGAGCGCCGTGTTCCAAAGCATGTTCCAGAGCACGTTCCCGAAAGTCCAGGAGGTGGAGGCGTTCAAGGAGCGGATCGCCGCCGAGCTGGAGGATGGGCGCCGCCGGTCACTCACCTACACCGACATCGACGACGACCTGCTGGTGCGCCAGCACTCGGCCCTGATGTCCCCGCTGGTGTGGGATCTGGCCCACGTCGGCAACTACGAGGAGCTGTGGGTGCTGCGCGCGCTCGCCGGGGCCGACCCGACCCGCCCGGAGATCGACCCGCTGTACGACGCCTTCGCCCACCCGCGCAAGGACCGCCAGAACCTGCCGCTGCTCGGCCCCGCCGAGGCCCGCACCTACATCGCCGGGGTCCGGGGCCGCGTCCTGGACGTCCTGGAGGGGCTGGACGAGGCCGACCTGTGCGGCGCCGACCCGCTGCGCGCCGGCGGGTTCGCGTTCGGGCTGGTCCTGCAGCACGAGGACCAGCACGACGAGACGATGCTCGCCACGCTGCAGCTCTGCGGGCGTCCCGGGCTCGTGCGCGACGGCGGCCTGCCCCCCGGACGGCCCGGCGGCCCCGAGGAGGTGTTCGTCCCGGCCGGTCCGTTCCGCGCCGGAAGCGGCGCGAACGCCTGGGCCTACGACAACGAGCTGCCCGCCCACGACGTCGACCTCCCGGCGTTCTGGATCGACCGCCACCCGGTGACCGCCGGGGCGTACGCGGCGTTCGTGGACGACGGCGGGTACGCCGAGCCGCGGTGGTGGAGCCCGCGCGGATGGCGCTGGCGCGCCGAGCAGGGCGTCACGGCCCCGCTGTTCTGGCGGCGCGAGGGGTACGCCTGGTGGCGCACCCGCTTCGGGCGGGACGAGCCGGTGCCCGCGGAGGAGCCCGTGCAGCACGTCAGCTGGTACGAGGCCGACGCCTACGCGCGCTGGGCCGGCAAGAGGCTGCCCACCGAGTTCGAGTGGGAGAAGGCGTGCGGCTGGGATCCGGCCGCCGGACGGACCCGCTCCTACCCGTGGGGGGATGCGGCACCCGGGCCGGAGCACGCCAACCTCGGGCACCGCGCCTCCCGTCCCGCGCCGGTAGGCGCGTTCCCGGCGGGCGCGTCCCGCTACGGGGCCGAGCAGATGATCGGGGACGTGTGGGAGTGGACCGGCTCGTGGTTCCTGCCCTATCCCGGCTTCCGCGGTTTCCCCTACCGCGAGTACAGCGAGGTGTTCTTCGGGCGCGCCTACCGGGTGCTGCGCGGCGGCTCCTGGGCCACGCACGCCCGCGCCGTGCGCGCCGGCTTCCGCAACTGGGACCTGCCGAACCGGCGGCAGATCTTCGCGGGCTTCCGCTGCGCGCGGCCGGCACCGGGAGAGCCGGCGGAGGGGGCGTAGGTGTGCCGCCACGCGGCGTGGCTCGGCGCCCCCCGCCCGCTCACGTCCCTCCTTCAGGAGCCGTCGCATGGCCTGTTCCGGCAGTCCCACGCGCCGCGCATGCAGCGGTGCGGGGTCGTGAACGCCGACGGCTTCGGGATGGGCTGGTACGACGCGGGGCGCGAGGAGCCGGTGCGCTACCGCCGTTCCATCCCGATCTGGGCGGACGCGAACCTGCCGGGACTGGCCGCCGCCGCCCGTTCGGCCTGCCTGGTGGCCGCGGTGCGCTCGGCGAGCCCCGGCATGCCTGTCGAGGAGTCGGCGACCGCGCCGTTCGCCGAGGGGCGCTGGCTGCTCAGCCACAACGGGCGGGTGGCCCGCGAGGCGGTGCGTCCGCTGACCGGCGGGCGCGCCCCGGAGAGCCTCTGCGACTCGGCGTGGCTGGCGGCGGCGGTGTTCGCGCGGCTCGGCGCGGGCGCCACGCTCGGCGGCGCGGTGTCGGAGGTCGTGGGGCTGGCCGGGCTGAGCGACCCCGCCGCCCGGCTGAACCTGCTGGTCACCGACGGCGACATGATCGCCGCGACCGCCTGGAACGAGACCCTGTTCCTCCACCTCGGCGAGGGGGCGCTCCTCGCCAGTGAACCGCTGGACGACCGGCCGGGCTGGGACGTCGTTCCCGACCGGCACATCGTCCTCGCCACACCCGACGGCGTGCGCGTCCAGCCGGTGTGACCCCGCCGGGGAGGGCTCACGCCGCGCGCCGCCGCCCGTCCACCCGTCACCTCAGGAGGTTCGCGTGTCCGTCACACAGATTCCGCTGCCGTTCCTGTACACGGTCGACCACATGGGCCCCCACTACCTGCGCCGCGCCCTCGCCGAGGACGTCCGCGCCGGGCTGACCTCCGTCCCCAAGACGCTACCGCCGAAGTGGTTCTACGACGCCACGGGAAGCGAGCTGTTCCACCGGATCACCCGGCTGCCCGAGTACTACCCCTCCCGGCGGGAGCTGGCCCTACTGCGCGAGCACGCGCGCGAGATCGCCGCGCTCACCGAGGCCGAGAACCTGGTCGAGCTGGGGTCGGGGACCAGCGAGAAGACGACGCTGCTGCTGGACGCGCTGACCGCCGAGGGCACGCTCAAGACCTACACGCCGGTCGACGTGGACGGGGAGACGCTGGAGGCCGCGGCCCGGCGGGTGGCCGCCGCCTACCCGGGCCTGGCCATCTGGGCGGTCCGCGCCGACTTCGAGCGGCACCTGTCCCTGCTGCCCCGGATCGGCAGGCGGCTGGTCGCGTTCCTCGGCGGCACGCTCGGCAACATGGACGAGGAGTCGCGGGCGTCGTTCCTGGCCGAGCTGCGCGCGACGCTGTCCCCCGGCGACGGCCTGCTGCTCGGCGCCGACCTGGTCAAGGACACCGGGCGGCTGGTCGCGGCCTACGACGACGCACAGGGGGTGACGGCGGCGTTCAACCGGAACGTCCTGTCGGTGATGAACCGCGAGCTCGGCGCCGACTTCGCACCCGAGGCGTTCGAGCACGTCGCGTTGTACGACGCCCGGCTGAACCGGATCGAGATGCGGCTGCGCGCCGGCCGGCACATGCGGGTCCGCTTCCGCGAGCTGGACCTGGTGGTGTCGTTCAAGGCGGGCGAGGAGACGCGCACGGAGATCAGCTCGAAGTTCTACCGCTACCGGCTGGAGCGCGAGGTGGAGCGGGCCGGGTACGCGCCGCTGCGCTGGTACTCCGACCCGGACCAGGACTTCGCGCTGTTCCTGTCGCAGGTGCCCGGACGGCCCGTGGAGCTGAGGCCGGCCCCGAACCCGCCGTGCCGGAGGCGCGGCAATAGGCACAGCCCCCGTGGCGCGAGCGGTGCGCCGGGGGCGTAGCGTGGAGCGATCCAGTGGTCGAAAGGTCGGCAGATATCCGAGAGATATATCCCGTTATTACCTTTGAGGCCTACTTCATCCACCCGTTTGCCGGTCGCGCGATGGCGACTTTCCAGGCAACGTTGGAAAGATGAGTAGCGATTCCCCCGCTCGCGAAGGCGTCCCTCCGTGAGGGAACCATGAGGCTTCGGAGTTGCCCGAGATATATGCTTTGGAGATCAATATGGCTTTTGCCCATTGATATCCGCTGCCACGTGTGCGAACCGCATCACCGACCGAGGAGGCTTCAGGGGTGTCGGCGCAGGAAAGACGGCTCTCGGCGATCGGAGAGGCCGCGGCAGAGGTCCTCCGCCACACCGACTACCACCTCGTCAGGGCCGAGGACGTCGCGGCTGCCGTGCGGCTCTCCCGGGAGGGCCACAGCGGGCGGCGCAGCGCCGTCTGGCTGTACAACGAGGTCAAGAGCCGCAGGGTGCTCGTCGCGCTCGCGCTGCGCCACGCCTTCGCGGAGTTCGCCGACCGCGCCGGCCCGCGCGAGCCCCTGGAGACGCCCGGCTCGCTGGTCGAGGCGCGCGACCTGCTCACCCAGGCGCTGCTGCTCGTGGCGCGCTTCCACCGCGCCGAGGCGTTCCTGACCCAGCAGGTCCAGCTCGGCATCGGCGACATCGCGACCTCCGAGAAGCGCCAGTCCGCCCAGGGGCCGCCGATCTGGCCCGACACCGCCATCGGGCGGACGGCCGTCGCGGGCTGGTCGGGGCGGATCGTCGCCTACGCCGACCACCTCGCCCCGGTGATCGCGGCGGCGGCGCGCGCGGTCTGCCTCCCCCCGCCCGGCTGGGCGCGCGGCTGCGCCGAGAAGCTCTCCGACCTCGCCTTCGACGCCCTCACCGACGACCTGGACGGCCCGGTCGACCGCCAGGCGGCGGCGCTGAGCGCGCACTGGTACGAACGGCACCTGGTCCCCCTGGCCGGCACCTGGATCAACGACCTGGACGTGGCCGAGCGCGCCCGCGACGTGGCGCGCCGGTCCGCCCCGGGCGCCCCCGCCGAGGCCGACGCGCAGGCGGGCGTGCTGCGCGCGCTGCTGGACACGGGAATCCTGCTCAAACGGGCCGCCCGGGAGGCCGGGGAGCTGGCGGGGCTGCTGGACTCCCCGGACGCGGGCCGGGAGGCCGGCGCGGACCTCGGCACGCGCTGCGACGTGCAGAACCGGCGCGGGCTCGCGCTGCTGCGGTACGGCGACCTGGAGTCGGCGCGGGCGAGCTTCGAGTCCTCGCTGGAGATCGCCGAGAAGGAGCGGTCCCTGGACCCCGACGAGGCCGCCGCCTACGCCGCGCGCTCCCGCCACCACCTCGGCGAGACCCTGGTCGAGGCCGGGCGCCCCGTCGAGGGGCTGCGTCTGATCGAACAGGCCCGCTCGGCGCCCGAGGCGGGCGGCGCGGAGGGCGCGGGGGCCGCGTCCCGGGCCTGGCGCCGCCTCACCCTGACCACCCAGGCCGCCGCCCGCGCGGCCGTCCGATCCGGCCGGGTCGTCGAGGGGCTGTGCCAGGCCGAGGCCGTGGTGACCGACCGGCAGGCCCGCCTGGGCGGCGCCGGGGACATCAACGTGGTCGCGGCCCGGGTGTCCCTCGGGGAGGCCCTGCTGGAGGCCGGGCAGCCCATCGAGGCCCGCCACCTGCTCCAGGAGGCCGGGCGGCAGCGCGCCGACCTGCTCCAGCCGACCGCCTACTGGCCGAACCACGACATCGTGCGCACGGCGCAGGCCGAGCTGGCCCTGCGGGATCCGGGCACGGTCGTACGGCTGCTGGAGCGGGCGCCCGTCATTTCCGACTGGTTCGCCGCGCAGGTCTCCTCCCGCCTGTGGGCGGAGGCCCGGGTGGTGCACGCGCAGGCGCTGGCCCTCGGCGAGGACCCGGGGGCCGCGGTGGCCGCGCTGCGCGAGCTGGCCGAGGGGCTGCCGCCGGACGCCGGGGACGCCCTGCCGCTCCTCGTGCGGCGGGCCCTGGCCGAGGTGCTGCTGTGGGCCGGGGACGCCGACGAGGCCTCCGCCGTGCTGCGGACGGTGCGGGCCGCCGAGTCAGTCCCGGGAGACCCGCCGGGCCGGGTCCGGACGTCGCTGCTGGCAGCGCGGTGCGAGGACGCGCGCGGCGACGACAAGGCCGCCGCGCGCCACCGCGCCGCCCTGGCCGGCGTCAAGGGCCTGGACCCGGCCCACCCGCTGCTGCTGGAGGGGCGCTACGACGAGGCGGCCCGCCGCTTCGAGACCGGCCGCTTCGACGGCCTGGACGAGCTGCTGGCCCCGCTGCTGGACCGCACGCCGCTCGCCCACGGCCGCCCGGCGCTCGGCGACGGCCATCCGCTGCTGCTGAAGGCCGTCGCCCTGGCCGACCGCAGCGGCGCGGTCCGCCTTCCCCGCGCGCCGCGCCAGGTCCTGTGGGAGGACGCCTGAGGCCTACCGGGCGCTCGCGGGCCCGACGGGACGGTCGCCGCGCAGGGTGATGCGGTGCATGACGCGGCGGGTGTCGCCGTAGTCGCGGTTGGCGTAGTGGGAGGTGCTGCGGTTGTCCCACATCGCGACGTCCCCGGCCCGCCAGCGGTGGCGCACGATGTGCTCGGGCTTGGTGAGGTGGGCGTACAGCAGGTCCAGGATCCCGCGGCTCTCGGCGTCGGAGACCCCGGCGATGTGGGAGGTGAAGCCGGGGTTCACGAAGAGCCCCTTGCGCCCGGTCTCGGGGTGCACGCGGACGACGGGGTGCTCGACCGGGTCCAGGCGCGTCACGGTCTCGCCCTCCCACACGTTGCCCCGGCCGCCGCGGCGCTGGGTCAGGTAATAGCCGAACTCGCGGTTGCCGTCGTGGAGGGCGGTCAGCCGGTCCGCCAGGTCGCGCACCGGCTCCGACAGGGAGTCGTAGGCGAGCTGGGAGTCGGCCCAGCTCGTGTCGCCGCCCGAGTCCGGCAGGCTCACCGCGCGCAGGATCGAGCCGAGCGGGGGCCGGGGCATGAAGGTGACGTCGGTGTGCCACACGTCGGCGAAGCCGTTGTCGGCGCTGTCGATCGCGTAGATCTCCGGGTGGGCCTCGTCCACGCCCGCGACGACCGGGTGGGAGGGGGTGAGCTCGCCGAGCCGCCGCCCGAGGGCGATCTGGCCGTTGTCGTCGAGGCTTTGTCCGCGGAAGAACAGCACCTTGCGCTCGACGAGGGCGGCGCGCACGGCCCCGAGCTCGGCGTCGGTGGCGGTCGCGAGGTCGAGCCCGATGACCTCGGCGCCGAAGTGCGGGCCGAGCGGGTCGAGGGTCAGCGCAGGGGCCGGCTTCTCGGATGTGTAGGTCATCTCCGGGTCCTCCGATCTGTGGTGGCGGTCGCGTACGGGCGGGCGGGCCGGTTCGGGGGGTCAGGCGGCGGCGCGGACGGCGTGGCCGATCTCGGCGCGCAGCGAGGCGTAGGCGGGCAGGGCGCGCAGCTCGTCGGGGTCCGGCCCGGTGCGCGGGAGGTCGACGTCGATGTCGAGGGCCACGCGCCCGGGCCGCCGGGTCAGCACGACGACGCGGCTGCCGAGGAACACGGCCTCGTCCACGCTGTGGGTGACGAAGACCGAGGTGCGGCCGGTCTCGGCGCTCACCCGGCGCAGGTCCTCCTGCAGGCGCTCGCGGGTGAGGGCGTCCAGCGCGGCGAACGGCTCGTCGAGCAGCAGCAGCGGGTCGTCGCCCGCGAGGGCCCTGGCGATGGCCACGCGCTGCTGCTGGCCGCCGGAGATCTGCCAGATCCTGCGCCCGGCGACGTCGTGCAGGCCGACCCGTTCCAGCAGCGCGGTGACCCGGCGCGGGCGCTCGGCGCGCGGGACCCCGGCGTAGCGCAGGGCCAGCTCGACGTTGCCGCCGACGGTCTTCCAGGGGAAGAGCCGGGGCTGCTGGAACACGACCCCGGCCCCCTTCCCCGGGACGGGGACCGCGCCGGCCGTGAGCACCGAGCCGGACACGGGCGCCTCGAAGCCCGCGATCAGGCGCAGCAGCGTGCTCTTGCCGCACCCGGACGGTCCCACGAGCACGAGGAACGCGCCCGCGGGGACGCTCAGCGAGATCGGCCCGAGCGCGGTGACGGCCTGCGGGCCGCGGCCGTAGACGTGCTCCACGTCGCGGACCTCGACGGCGGCGTGCTCTGTCCGCGTGGCCGGGCCGGTCCCGGCGGCGTCAGGAGAGGGCATCGGGCAGCCCCTTGGTGTAAATGGCCTTCTGCACGGTGGCGAGGTCGGGCACCGCGTCGATCTTCTGCTGGCCCTTGAGGAACTCGGCGGCGCTGACGAGATCGCCGGCCAGGCCGCCGACCTTCCCGGGCGTGCCCAGCCACTCGGGCGAGGACAGCTCGGCGGGGTCGAGGAACACGCCCTGGGAGAGCTGGTTCCCGGCGTCGGCGGGGCTGATGTTGAGCTCGGCGCCCACGGCCGCCGCCGCGGCCTGCCGGTCGGTCCTGATCAGGGTCAGGGCCCTGGCCTCCGCCTTGCGCCAGGCGTCGACGGCGTCGGGGTGGGCCTCGGCGAACGCGGTGGACACGACGCCGAGGTCCAGCGTGGGCTTGCCCGCCGTGGCCAGCTCGCGGCTGGAGACCAGCACCTTGCCGTTCTTCTTCAGCGTGTCCAGGGCGGGCAGCCAGACGTAGGCGGCGTCGATGTCGCCGCGCGCCCAGGCCGCGAGGATGTCCTGCGGCTCCAGGTCGACGATGGTCAGCGCCGACTCGGGGACGTTCGCGCGGGCCAGGGCGGCGAGCAGGCTGTAGTGCGAGGTGGAGGCGAAGGGGCTCGCGACCTTCTTGCCGCGCAGATCGGCGATGGAGGAGATGCCGGTGCCGTCCCGGGCCACCAGGGCCTCGTTGTCCCCGGCCACGTCCAGCACGAACGCCACCTGGTAGGGGATGTTCAGCGGCGCCGACAGCCCGCGGGCGACGGGGCTGGAGCCGATGGCCGCGATGTCGACGGCCTTGGCGACGAAGGCGGTGTTGATGCTCGCGCCGGAGTCGAACTTGGTCCAGGTGATCCGGTAGCCCGGCAGCGCCCCTTCCAGCCAGCCCTTGTTCTTGACGACGAGGTCGCCGCTGGGGAACGCCTGGTAGGCGATGCGGATCGTCTTGGCCGCGCCGCCGCCCGCCCCGGACGGGCCGGCGGAGGCGGCGCCGTCGCCGCAGGCGGCGAGGACGGCGGCCGTCGCGGCGGCCGCGGTGAGCAGGAGCAGGCGCCTGAGGCCTGGTCGGGCCATGGGTCGGTCTTCCTTGTCTCTCTCCGGGCCCCGTTCCGGGATCCCGGGTGATCCGGTTTGCGTGCCGGGGTCTCGCGCGGTGCCTGGGCCGCCACGGGCCGGTTCAGGCGCGGCCCCGCCAGGGGATGAGCCTGTTCTCGGCCAGGCGCAGGACGGCGTCGATGAGCAGGCCGGAGATTCCGATCGCCAGCAGGCCGAGCACGACCACGTCGGTCTGCAGGTAGCGCTGGGCGTCGCGCACCATGCCGCCGATGCCGGGCACGCCGTTGATCGTCTCGGCCGCCACGACCGAGGAGTACGCGAGGCCCACGGCGAGGCGGACGCCGGTGAAGATCTCCGGGAGCGCGCTCGGCAGGACGACGTCGCCGATGAGGTTCCACCGGGTGGCGCCGAGCGCCCGGGCGGCCTCGACCAGGCCGACCGGCGCGGCGTACACCGCCGAGGCCGTGGCCACGGCGACCGGGGGCAGCGCGGCGATCGTGAGCAGCCACAGCTTCGGCGTCTCGTCGATGCCGAACCAGATGATCAGCAGGCTGAAGTACGCCAGGGGCGGCAGGGCGCGGACGAAGGTGACGACCGGCTCGGCCACCACGCGGATCCAGGGGACGGTTCCCATGACGACGCCGAGCGCCAGCCCGGCCGCCACGCCGAGGACCGAGCCGATGAGGATGCGGCGCAGGCTGACCCCGAGGTGCTCGATCAGCAGGTGGCCGCTGTAGCCGCGGGTGCCGTCGTGGACGGTCGAGGTGAGCACGAGCTGGTCCCACACCGCGCGCGGCGAGGGGATGAAGGACGGGTTGCGCGTCGCCGCGGCCAGGAGCTGCCACAGCGCCAGCAGCACCACCAGGGCCAGCGCCCTGACGCCGAGCCGGCGGTACCGCGCCGCGCCCGCGCGCGGCCGTCCCGCCGGGAAGGCGGGGCTCTCGCCGGAGGCGCCCCGGGCGGGAGGCGAGTCCGGGCGGACGGAGGGGGGCGAGGTCACGGGCGTGCGCGCGGAGGACGGCGAGAGGTGGCGGTCACACGTATTTCCTACCGTAAATATGGGGATTAGGCAACCCTCAGCCGCCCTCCAGTGTGCCCCGCAGGCCGCTCACCGCGCGGCTCACCCGTTCCAGCGGCCCCCTCTCGACCTGGCAGGGACGGCCCCGCACGGGCGTCCCCGCGCGCACGCCGTCCGCGATCGCGTCCAGGCACCGCACGACGTCCCGCACCGCCTCCTCCGACGGAGGCGGCGCGCCGTGGCCGGTGCGGGCGACGGTCGCCGCCGTCGCGTCGGCGACCTGCTCCAGCGCCGTCATCGGCGCCATCCAGGTGGTGACGCGCCGGCTCACCACGGGCGGCTCGGTCACCGCACGCTGGAACACCGTGCGCAGGTCGGCGAGCGCGTCGAACGCCCGGCGCTGCGCCACCGCGCGGCCGGGGTGCCCGGGCTCGAAGGCGTGACGCAGGTAGCGCGCGGTGGCCGCGACCGCGTCGGCGAAGCGCGGCCGCACGGGCGCCTCCCAGCTCGCCGGCCACGGCAGGTAGCCGAGCAGCAGCACGATGGCGCACCCGACCAGGGTGTCCACCAGGCGGATCTCGGCGATGCGCGGGCCCGCGCCCGTCAGCAGGTCGACCAGCAGCACGACCACCGGCACCTGGAAGGTCGACATCAGCCCCCAGTTGCGCTGCTGCCCGTACGGGAGCAGCGCGGCGAAGATCGCGATCGGGATCAGGATGGCCGGGCCGTACGGCACCACGTACAGGACCGCGGTGCCGATCACCGCGCCGACGACGGTGCCGAGCCCGCGCTGCACCGCCCGCGCGAAGACCGACCCGAAGTCCGGCTTGAGCACCAGGGCGACGGTCAGCATCGCCCAGTACGACCGCTCCAGCCAGTGCAGCTCACTCACCACCGCCGCCGCGCCCATGCACAGCGCCAGCCGGATCACGTAGACGCGGGTGAGATGCCCCGAGCACATGCCCCGCGCGATCTGCCGCAGCTTCGCGCCGGGCCCGACCCGCTCGTAGGGCCGCTCCTCCTCCGCCTCGGCCACCGAACGGCCCGAGATCAGGTCGGCGGCCCCCCGCACCGCCGCGCACAGCGCCGCCAGGGCGGGCGAGCCGGTCTCGAATGGCACCGTCACGGGGTGGTGGTCACGCTCCAGCGCCTCGGCCAGCGACCGCAGGCCGTCCACGACCTCCGGCGGCGGGCCTCGGTCCTCCTGGGCCAAAGCGACCAGGGCGTGGCGGATCCGCGAGGCCTCGTTCAGCAGCGCGGTCAGGCGGGTGCGCTCGGGGTCAGGCCCCGCCGCGGAGGACCGCGCGCCGAACACGACCTCGTACGCCCGCTTCAGCGCCGTGTCGAACGTCTCCAGGACGTCGCTCGCGCGCGGGTCCTCGGCGAGGCGGGCCAGCGCGCGGTAGACCCCCGCCACGGCGGCCTTCTCCGCGGCCCGCGGGTCCAGCGGCCAGCCCGCGACCGACAGGAGCAGCGACCACAGCGCGCCCGCCAGGTACATGAGCGCGCCCCGCACGGGCGTCTCGGGGAACGGCACCCCGAGGCCGATCACCGTCATGACCAGAAGCTGGAGCGCGCCGTACGAGCCCGCGCCGCCGGCCGTGCTGACCAGCGCCGAGACGATGGAGGCCAGGACGACGGCCGCCACCGTCCACCAGCCGAGCCCCGGCACGGAGTGGCCGATCAGGAAGCCGGTGGCCCCGCCGATCGCGCCCGCCCCGGCCCGGATCACCCGCGCCCGGTAGGAGCCGCCCCGGTCGGCGAGCGCCGCAGCCATGGCCCCCATGGACGGCAGCAGCCCCAGGGTGATCCGCCCGGCGAGCTGGGCCACCAGCAGCGGCGTGGTGATGGAGGCGGCCACGCGCAGCATGGCGCCCCAGCGGGGCCGCACCGGGACGGGCCGCACGGCCTCCACCAGCCAGCCGGGCGCGACGTCCGCGAGCCGGTCGGCGGGACGGCGCAGCAGGCCGCTCATCCCGCCCGGTCCCTCAGCGCACCAGCCGGTCCAGGCGGATGGGCAGGTCGCGGACGCGGATCCCGGTCGCGTGGTGGACGGCGTTGGCGACCGCGGCGGCGGTGCCGACGATGCCGATCTCGCCGATGCCCTTGGTCCCCATCGGGTTGAGGTGCGGGTCGTCCTCCTCCACCCAGTACGCCTCGATGTCCGGCACGTCCGCGTTGGCGGCGATGTGGTACTGGGCGAGGTCGTGGTTGAGGTAGTCGCCGAACCGCGCGTCCATGACGCTCTCCTCCAGCAGGGCCATCGACATGCCCATCGTCATGCCGCCGACGAACTGCGAGCGCGCGGTCTTGGGGTTGACGATGCGCCCGGCGGCGAACACGCCGAGCAGCCGCGTCACCCGGGTCTCCCCCGTGTCGGCGTCCACGGCGACCTCGGCGAACTGCGCGCCGAAGGCGTGCCGCGCGTACCGCTCCTGCCCGCGGATCTCCTGCGCCGTGGCGGCCGACGCCTCGGCCCCGCCCGGCGGCACGACGCCGCCGGACCGTTCCAGCTCCCGGGTCAGCGCCTCACACGCCCGCACGACCGCGGTGCCCCAGGACGCGGTGCCCATCGACCCGCCCGCGACGGACGCCCGGGGCAGCGCGCTGTCGCCGATCTCCACCCGGACCCGCTCGACCGGCGCGCCCAGCGCGTCAGCGGCGATCTGGGTCAGGACGGTCCTGGCGCCGGTGCCGAGGTCGGCGGCGGCGATCCGCACGGTGAACGTGCCGCCGGTCTCCGCGCGGGCCCAGGCCTCCGACGGCGAGCGATAGGCCGGGTAGGTCGAGGAGGCGACGCCGGTGCCGTACATCAGCCTGCCCCGGCGCCGGACCGCGGGGCGCGGGTCGCGCGACTCCCACCCGAACCGCCGGACCCCCTCGCGCAGGCACGCCACCAGGTTGCGCGAGCTGAACGGCAGGCCGGTCGCGGGATCGGTGGCGGGCTCGTTGCGGACGCGCAGCTCGATCGGGTCCACGCCGCACGCGACGGCCAGTTCATCCATCGCCGACTCCAGCGCGAACATGCCGGGCGCCTCGCCGGGCGCGCGCATCCACGACGGCGTCGGCACGTCCAGCCGCACGAGCCGGTGGGTGGTGCGCCGGTGCGGCGCCGCGTACATCATGCGGGTGACGACGGTGGTCTGCTCGGCGAACTCCGTGAGGGTCGAGCTCTGCTCGCAGGCCTCGTGCGAGATCGCGATCAGCCGCCCGTCCTCCTCCGCGCCGAGCCGCACCCGCTGGATCGTCGGCGTGCGGTACCCGGTGACCGCGAACATCTCCCGCCGCGTCACCGTGAGCTTCACCGGGCGCCCGACCTGCTTGGCGGCGAGGGCGGCGAGCACCACGTGCGGGTGCGCGCGGCCCTTGGAGCCGAACCCGCCCCCGACGTACGGCGAGATGATCCGGACCTGCTCGGGCGGCATGCCGAACAGCGGCGCGAGCTCGCCGCGCAGCGCGGTCGGCCCCTGCGTCGAGTCGTGGACGGTCAGCCCGCCGCCGTCCCACTCGGCGACGGTGGCGTGCGGCTCCATCGGGTTGTTGTGCTCGGCCGGGGTGGTGTACGTCGCGTCGACCACGACCGGCGCCGAGGCGAGGGCGGTATCGGGGTCGCCGCGCACCTCGTCGGCCGGGAAGCGCGGGTTGACGTACTCCGGGCGGTACAGGCGGGGGTGGTCGGCGCGCAGCTCGACGTCGTGGGTCTCCTCGGCGTACCCGACGCGCAGCAGGCCCGCGGCCTCCCTGGCCGCCTCCAGCGTCTCGGCGACGGCCACGGCGACGTACTGGCCCCGGTAGGCGACCCTCGGCGACTGCAGGACCGACAACTCGGCGGCGTCGCTGGGCGCCAGGCGCGGCGCGTTGCCGTGCCAGATCACCGCGATCACGCCGGGGACCTTGAGCGCCGCGCCGGCGTCCATGCCCGTGACCTCGCCCCGGGCGATCGTCGCCTGCACGGGCGCGGCGTAGGTGAGGTCGCGCGGGTTGTGCTCGGAGGCGTACCGGGCCCGGCCGGTGACCTTCTCCAGGCCGTCCACGCGGTCGATCGGGGCGCCGACGTACTTGATCTCGGTGGTGGTCATGGGGTCTCCGCGAGGTCGGCGAGGACGCGTACGAGCAGGTTGCGGGCGAGGGGCACCTTGAAGGCGTTCAGCCGCAGCGGCCGGGCGCCCCGCATCTCGGCGTCGGCGGCCCGGGCGAACTCCTCCTCGGTCGCCGGCGCGCCGCGCAGCGCGGCCTCGGCCGACTCGGCCCGCCACGGCACGTGGGCGACGGCGCCGAGCGCGATCCGGCAGTCGCGCACGCGGCCCTCGCCGTCCAGGTCCAGGGCCGCCGCCACCGACACGACGGCGAACGAGAACGACGCGCGGTCGCGCACCTTGCGGTAGCGCGACCGCGCCGCCATCGGCAGCGCGGGCAGTTCCACGGCGGTGATCAGGTCGCCGGGCGAAAGGACGGTGTCGCGGCTCGGGTCCTCGCCCGGCAGCCGGTGCAGGCCCGGCATGGGGACGGTCCGAGCGCCGCCGGGGCCCTCGACGTGGACGGTCACGCCGATCGCCGCCAGGGCGACCGCCATGTCCGACGGGTGGGTGGCGACGCAGCTCTCGGAGTGGCCGAGGATCGCCAGGTTGCGGTGGTCGCCGGTGCGGGCGGGGCAGCCCGAGCCGGGGGCCCGCTTGTTGCACGGCTTGGTGACGTCCTGGAAGTAGGAGCAGCGGGTGCGCTGCAGCAGGTTGCCGCCCACCGTGGCCATGTTGCGGATCTGCCCGGACGCCCCCGACAGGACCGCCTGGGCCAGCATGGGATAGCGGCGCCGCACCAGTGGGTGGGCGGCCAGGTCGCCGTTGCGCACGCCCGCGCCGATCAGCAGGCCGCCGTCCGGGGTCTCCTCGATCGTCGCGGAGGCGACGCGGGTGACGTCGACCAGCGTGCCGGGCCGGGCGACGCCGAGGCGCATCAGGTCGACCAGGTTGGTGCCGCCGCCGAGGTACATCGCGTCCGCGCCCGTTTCCAGGCCCGCCTCGAGCGTGGCCACGGCGGACCGGACGTCGGCGGGGCGCTCGTAGGCGAAGGGTCTCACCGCGCCACCTCCCCGATCGCCGCGACGATGCCGGGGTAGGCGCCGCACCGGCACAGGTTGCCGCTCATCCGCTCGCGGATCTCCTCCTCGCCGAGCACGGGCTCGGCGGCGGTGCCGGCGATGTCGGGGGTGGCGGCGCTCGGCCAGCCCAGCGCCGCCTCGGCGAGCATGCCCACCGCCGAGCAGAGCTGCCCGGGGGTGCAGTAGCCGCACTGGAAGGCGTCGTGCTCGATGAACGCGTTCTGCAGCGGATGCAGCCCCCGCTCCCCGGCCAGTCCCTCGACGGTGGTGATCGGCTTGTCGTCCACGGTGACCGTGAAGGTGAGGCAGGCCTTGACGCGCCTGCCGTCCACCAGCACCGTGCAGGACCCGCACTGCCCGTGGTCGCATCCTTTCTTGCAGCCGGCGAGGTCGAGGCGTTCGCGCAGGGTGTCGAGCAAGGTCTCACGGGTGTCCACCGTGAGCGGATATAGCTGGTCGTTCACCGAAAGTTGGAGGTCGACGGTCATCGGTCCAGGGGCGGTGTCGCCCCGCGGCTCGTTCGCTCGGGCTTTCACCCGCCCTTCCCTACCCCCGCGATCCCCAGGCTTATCCCATGAAACGGCCATGCTGACCGGGCCTGGACGCCCGCAGGGTCAGCGTTCGGCCCGCCGGAGATGTGGAAGGGGCATGGAAGGACGCGTCCCGCGACCCCTAGGACCCCTACGCGGCCCGCGCGGGTTGGCACTCGGGGTGGCTCTGTTGTGAAATATGGTTT
The DNA here is from genome assembly GCF_040683095.1 of Sphaerisporangium sp. NPDC051017. Lineage (NCBI taxonomy): Bacteria > Bacillati > Actinomycetota > Actinomycetes > Streptosporangiales > Streptosporangiaceae > Sphaerisporangium > Sphaerisporangium sp. NPDC051017. Next base: position 32,692 of record NZ_JBFBCI010000011.1, on the reverse strand, counting down.
GCCCGGATCTATGGCGCGGCACGTGCCGCCTTGGTCGACAGGAGGGGTCCCGGTGGGCATATCGGAGCGCCGGGGCCGCGACGACGACCGCGAGGAGCGCGCGGAACAGGCGGACCGTGCCGACCGTGCGGACGTCGTCGGCGCGCGGATGCGCCGCTTCCGCAAGGAACGCGGCATGACCCTGCGCGGCCTGTCCACCCGCTCGGGCCTGTCGATCGGCTTCCTGTCACAGGTCGAGCGCGGCATCTCCTCCATCGGCCTGACCGCGCTGAACGGCGTGGCGGCGGCGCTCGACCGCAGCGTGGCCGACTTCTTCGAGGACGACGCGCCCGAGGGCGAGGGCTCCAAGGTCGCCCGCCTGCCCTTCCACTTCACCCTCACCCGGGCCGAGGCCGCGGCCACCGAGTACGTCTCCGGCCAGCAGACCTACCGCATGCTGTCCTCCCGGGGGCCGCACCTGGTGCTGGAGCCGTTGCTCGTGCGCATCGCCCCCGGCGGCAGGCGCGAGGACGCCTACGGGCACGCCGGGGAGGAGTTCACGTTCGTGCTGGAGGGCGAGTTGCTGTACGAGGTCGAGGGCGTCGAGCACCGCCTGTACGCGGGCGACAGCGTCCACCTGCGCTCGACCGTGCCGCACAGCATGTACAACGACACCGACCGCGTCACCACGGTGGTGTCGGTGGTGACTCCGCGTCTCTACTGATCTTTCCGAACCTGCACCCCGGCTCGTGTATCGGAACCAGGTCCTGTTCAGTGGGACGTGAACATCATGAACAAAGCTCATGTTGTCCGGCCGGCGCGGCCCTTCCGGCGGGGCGGTCACATGGACGTGCGGGCCGACCAGAGCTCGGGGAAGACGTCGCGGCGCAGGCTGCGCTCCAGCCACGTCAGGCCGCTCGATCCGCCGGAGCCGGGCTTGGCGCCCATCGAGCGGCGCACGGCCATCAGGTGGCGGTAGCGCCAGTCGGAGAACCGCTCGGACAGGTCGGTGAGCGTCTCGGCGAGCGTCCAGAGTTCGTCGCCGGGCCCCCGCTCGGCGTAGATCTTCACCCAGGCCGCCTCGACCAGGGGGCTCGGCACGTACTCCTCGGCCGGGTCGCCCGCCGGAGGGACGTCGAACCCGCGCCGGGCGAGCAGGGCCAGCACGGTGTCGTACAGGCTCGGGGCCCGCAGCGCGTCCACCAGTTCGCGGTACACCTTCGCGTCGCGCCGGTGCGGCCGGGTGAGCGACTCGGACTTGTTGCCGAGAAGGAACTCCAGGTGGCGGTACATGGCGGACTGGAACCCGGAGGCCTCGCCGAGCGCGTCGCGGAACGAGTTGAACTGCGCGGGGGTCAGCCAGCCGAGCGCGCCCCAGGATGCGTTGAGCGCCTCGAAGTAGCGGACGCTTCGGGCCAGCACGGCGGTCGCCCCGGCCACGTCCTCGGCGTCCAGCAGCCGCTGGGCGAGCCGCCATTCCGCGCGGATCAGACCGAAGTAGAGCTCCATCACCTGGGTCGTGACGAGGAAGGCGCGCTCCTCGGGGATGTCGGTGATCGGCCGCTGGAGGGCGTGCAGGGCCTGCGCCGCCACGTAGTCGTCGTACGGTGTGCCGGAGGTGAACTCCAGCGTCGGCCGGCCGTGGTTCGCCGCCGCCCGCGCGGCGCGCTGCCGTCCACCCGCCGGGCGCACCCGCGCCCCGCCCGCCCGCCGTCTGGTCGTCATTCGCGTCTCCCCTGTTTCACCTCCATGTTCACTTAAGTCGAATTTTAGTGAAATACTGGGTCCGGAGCGATTCTGGCGTTCGGCTTTCTGGATGAAAGGTGCAGACCGGATTCCGGTTTGCGAATGACGGAGCGTGACCGTGGACGCGATGGACTGGGCCCTGCTGGCCGAACTGCAGGCGGACGCGAGGCTGTCGTACAGCGAGCTGTCCCGCCGCGTGCATCTGTCCGCGCCCGCCGTGGCCGAGCGGGTGAGGCGGCTGGAGGAGGCGGGCGTGATCGCGGGCTACCACGCCCGCGTCGACCTGTCCCGGGCCGGCCGCAAGGTGAGCGCCCTCATCCGCATGTCCTGCTACGGCGTGCGCTGCGTGCTGCGCGACCCGGTGGCGCTGGCCTGGCCGGAGATCGTCGAGGTGCACCGCGTGACCGGCGACACCTGCTGCCTGCTGCGCGTCGCCACCACCTCGATGACCGCCTTCGAGGAGCTCATCGACCGCCTCGCCCCGTACGGCCAGCCGTCCAGCATGATGATGCTGTCCAGCCCCCTCCCCTGGCGCGCGCTGAGCCCCGTGGAGGATTGACGCCGAACCCCCGTGGCGGGCCCAGCCGGGACTTCCACACCCGGCCCAGCGGGTGACGACCGTACTCGATCACCGGGACGGCGACGCCAGGCCCGCCTCATAGGCGATGATCACAAGCTGCACCCGGTCGCGGGCCGCGAGCTTGGCGAGCAGCCGGGTCACATACGCCTTGACGGTCGCGACGCTGATCACCAGGTCGGCGGCGATCTCGGTGTTGGACATGCCCCGCCCGATGAGCGTGAGCACCTCGCGTACGCGCGGTGACCCCGCCCAGAGAGCGGGAGGGCGGGGCCGCCGGGGCGGGACCCCGGGCCGCGAACTCCTCGATCAGGCGGATGAAGGCGAGCCTCCGCCCCCAAACCGGCCGTCGTCTCAGCCCCTCGAACGATCCACGTGCGGACGAGCCACCGGCCCCACCGGCTCGGGTGGGCGGTCTCGATGCCGGGCCGCCTCGGGATTCGTTCAGCCGTGCCGGGGAGTGAGGCGGGTGGTCAGTTCGCGGGCCGTGTGGGCCCAGATCGGGGTGGACGGGTCGATGACCGACCAGTGGTCGCCCGGGCGTTCGATGTAGGTCGCCTCGTCGCCCGCGGCGGACGTGTATCTGCGGGCCATGTCCACGAGGTCGAGGTCGTCGGAGGCGCCCTGGACGACGATCTGCGGCACCCCGAGCGGCAGCCGGAGCAGCGGGCTCGCGGCGGCGTACGTCTCGGGGATCTCCTCGGGCGTCCCGCCGAGCGCGTCGTGGACGGCCCCCGAGCTCATGTGGCGCCGGTACCCCTCCACCAGGTCCAGCACCCCGGCCAGCGACACGGCGACCGCGACCGCTCCCCCGGCGTCGGCCGCCGCGCGCAGGGCGAGCTGCCCGCCCGCCGAGTGACCGGCCACGGCGACCCGGTCGAGGTCCACCGGAACGTCCAGGGAGCGCAGCGCGGCGATGCCGGCGGCCACGTCGGCGGTCGTGGCGTCCCATCCGTGCAGGTCGGGGCGGCGGTATTCCAGGTTCCAGGACGCGATGCCCCGGCGCGCGAGGTCGATCGCGAGCGCGTCCATGAGGTCGGCGCCCCAGATCGACCGCCAGTAGCCCCCGTGGACCAGCACCACGACGGGCGGACGCGATCCGGTGCCGCCACCGCCGATGGCATCGTCCGGGCCGGTACCGGCGACGTCATCCGAGCTCATGCCGGCGACCTCGCCCGAGCCGGCGCCGGTGAGATCGTCCGAGCTCACGTCGGCGACGCTGCCTGTGCTCGTGCCCGTGACGCGGTCCCTGCCTGTGCCCGAGACGCCGTCCGCACCCGGGTCGGTGTGGCGGGCCGGACCCACATCCTTTACAAAGTACGGTCGAGGGTCGGTGGCCACCGGCGGCGGCGCATCCGCCACCGGACGTGCCGCCCCCTCCCGCGGCTCGGCCGTTGGCACCGATTCGGATTCCGAAGGGCCCGATCGGGGCGCCGGAGGGCTTGCCGCCATGGGAAGGCGCAGGTCCGCCCACTGGTCGGGGTGATCGCCGTACGCGATCCGGCGCGCGGGCCATCTCAACCGGTGCACCGCGTGGCGGATCGCCCAGATCAGCCCGGCGACGCCGCGCCCCTGCTGGTGCGCCGCTCCCCCGGCCACCGGGATCGGGCCGGTGCGCTCCAGGTCGAGCCACACCGTGCGCGGCGAGTACGCGGCCGGCACGTCCATGAGCCTCCGGACGTCCGGGCTCGGCCCCGGCACGGCGACGACCGCGCAGTCGCCGGAGGTCGCGCCAAGCTCCGCCTCCAGCGCCGCGGCGCCGTCCACGGCCGCGAACCGCGCGGGCACCCCGAGCACGGCCGTCTCGGCCCCCGCGACCTCCCTGAGCAGCCGCTCATCGGCCACCGGCCCCGTCAGAACGACCACGCGCACGATCCGCACCTCCGTCCCCTAAGCGAACCTACCCGGACGCCGGCGGAGTCCGGACGCCCGCCGAACCACGGAGCCCGCTCCAGCGTGAAGTGGTCAGGTGCGAGTGTCGTCGCGGACGACAGTGCCGGCCTTCATCACCCATCTCACCGTGCCGAAGGCCGAGTCGGAGGCGAGGAGGTCGGCGTCCGTCGCGACGAGGTCGGCGTACTTGCCGGGCTCGACGGTGCCGAGGCCGGCGTCGGCACCGAGCCGGCGGGCCGGGCCGAGCGTCCCGGCGTGGAGGGCGCGGACAGGGCCGAGGCCCGCCTCGGACATGTGCTCCGGTTCCCTGACCGTGGCGTTGGTGCCCTCGAACGGCCAGAACCCCCGCCGCCGCGGGACCGTCAGCCGCAGCCCTCGAACTGGGGCACGCTGAAGTTGAGCGCCAGCCCCGACTTGGCGAACCACTTCTGCAGCAGCTTCTTGGCCGTGCCGTCCTGGTACATCTCGGTGATGGCCTTGTTCACCGCCTCGCAGCCGTCGATGTCGCCGCTGCGGATGCCCACGCCGTACCGCTCGTCGCTGAACGGCGCGTTGACGATGCTGGTCCCGGCGGTCGCGAACCCGGCGAGGATCAGATCGTCGGTCGAGACCGCGTCCACCTTGCCCGAGCGCAGGTCCGCCACGCACTCGCTGTAGGACGCCGAGGGGACGAGCACGACGGGGATCTTCCGCTCCTCCTTGACCCGCTTCCAGGAGTTGGACCCGGTGACCTGGCACAGCTTGCGGTCGCGCAGGTCCCGGACGTTGTTGATCTCGCGCTGGCCGGTGCGCACGAGGGTGTCCTGGTGGGCGACGTAGTACGGGCCGCCGAAGGCCACCTTGGTCTTGCGCTCGGGGGTGATCGAGTAGGTCGCGAAGATCAGGTCGACGGCGCCGTCCATGAGCAGCTTCTCGCGCTGGGAGGAGGGCGCCGGGACGAACCGTGCCTGCTTGCCGAGCTTGGCGGCGACGTAGGTGGCGACGTCGACGTCGAACCCCTCGTACCTGCCCGACACCAGATTGCCGAGGCCGGGCTGGTCCTTCTTGACCCCGATGACCAGGGAGTCCTTGTCGAGCACCGAGGTGCCCGCCGCGCACGACGTGGCGAGGGGGACGGCCGCCGCCACGGCGACCGCGACGGCGGCCGCGCGGCGCAGGCGGCCGGCCCGGCCGGTCCCGCCGAGAGGGCCGCGCGTCCGGATGAGCGTGAGCATCGATACGTTCCCTTCAGCGGTACTCGGCGAGCCGGGGCCGGACACCGGCGAGGACCAGCACGATGGCGACCAGCGCGGCCGCCGGGGGCAGCCGGTTCCACCCGCCGAGGGCGCCGTCGCCGTCGGCCACGGCGTCGTCGAACGCCGTGCGGTGCAGGCCGGTCAGCTTGACGAGCGCCTCGTCGTACTCGCCGAAGGCCGGTCCCATGACCCTGCCGACGGCGTCGCGGCGCGCCCCGCCCGTGGCGACCTGGCGTATCTGCTGGTCGTTGCGCTGGAACGCCTGGTAGAGGCGCAGCACGCGCGCGACGGCGGCCTCCTGCCCGGGAAGGCTTCCGCCGGAGGCCTCGGTGCCGTAGAACCCGAGGAAGGTGACCTTGCCGGGGTAGGCGGCCACCGCCGAGTCCAGGGCGGCGTAGTACTTGTCCAGGTTGCCGCCGGGCACGTAGAGCACGCTCTGCGACTTGTCGAGGTACACCTGCTCGTAGGTGTCGGCCCGTTGCGGGTCCAGCAGGTAGCGGATCTCGTCGCCGTGCAGGGTGTTGCCGATGGCGCGGGCCCGCGACAGGGCGAGGACGGAGTTGAAGCCGTCCTCCTTGGCGGACGTCAGCGCGTTGCCCTCGTGCTGCAGCACGACCACCCCGGCGAGGGTGAGCGCGCCGACGACGGCGGTGGCCACCAGCAGCGGCAGGTTGAGCGTGCGCCGGAAGCCCCGGCTCAGGAAGACCTGGAGCGCGACGAGCGCGGCCAGCGCGATCAGCCCGGCGAGGACGACCCACAGCCGCCCGGACTGCACCGAGGACAGCTCGGCGAGGTAGGAGTGCCGGACGATGGTGGCGCTGTCGAGGGTGAGGTTGTAGGCCTGGGGCAGGAGCTGGAGCCGCATCAGGTCGGTGGCCTCGCGGTACTCCCGGAGCACCTCGGCCGGCGGCGGCCCGGCGTTGTGGCCGGACTGCTCGTCCAGCAGCAGGGCGCGGGCGGCGAGCCGCTCGTAGCGGCCGAGCCCGTCCAGCAGCGCGCGTACGGTGGTCTGCCCGGTGGCGTCGCCGCTCGCGAGGTCGGCGGCCTGGAGCACCGCCCCGTCGGCCTGCGCGCGGCGCTGCTCGTAGCGGTCGAGCATGCCCTGGCGGCCCGCCTGGAACCCGGCGTCCCTGCCGATGAGCAGCAGCCCGGCGACCTGCGCGTCCATGTCGCTGAGCGCGAAGTACAGGTCGGCGGTGGCGACGACCTGCGGGCCGGCGGTGTGGCCGATGACCTGCAGGCCGTCCCTGGCGTGCCCGACGGCCAGGGCGACCGCGCCGAACACCAGCAGGACGGTCGCCACGACCAGGCCCGTGAGCAGGCGGATCCAGCCGGGCACGGTGCGCACGCGGGTGACCCGGCGCGGCCACGGGGAGCCGGCGACGGAGCCGGGCACCGGGACGGCGACCGTACCCGGCGGCGTGGCGGGATCGGGGGGCGCGGCTTGCGCGGGGGCGGGGGCCGCGGGGGGACCGGCGATCGTCATGTCAGCCCTTCCGCACGGTGAGGAGGGTCCAGGCGCCGACGTGGACGCGGTCGCCGTCTTCGAGCGGGACCGGCACGTTGACCTCGATCAGCTTGCCGTTCACCAGCGTGCCGTTGGCGGAGCCGGGGTCGACGATCTGCCAGCTCCCGTCCGGCTGGGCGAGCAGCACGGCGTGCAGGTGCGACACACCGGGGTCCTCGGGCGGCTCGGACAGATCGATCTCGGGCACCATGGGCCGCGACTGGCGCCGCCGGCCGATGCGCGTCTCGGGGCCGCGCAGCGGCACCCGGCGCTCGGGGCAGTAGGGCGGGAACGCGACCCTGGCCGCGTCCGGGCCGCCCTGGGCGATCATGCTGTCGTAGTGCGCGCGGTCGGCGGTGATCACCGCGATCCAGCCGCCCGCGGGCGCCGGGGCGGGCGCGGGAGACGGGGCGGACGCGGGCGGCGGCGCCGTGCGGTACGACGAGGAGGGCGGGGGCGGCTGCCATCCGGGCTGGGCGGGCCGCCAGGGCTGGGCCGGCTGCGCGGGCTGCCACGGCGGGGGCTGCGCGGAGGAGCCGGTGGGGGGTGCCTGCTGGGCGGGACGCGCGGCCTGGGACGGGGCGGCGCCCGACCCGCCGAGCACGAAGTCGTACCCGCAGTTCTCGCAGAACCGGCCGGTGCGCGGGGCCCCGCAGTCGGGACAGGGCCCGTCCCCGCCGCCGGAGGCCCCGGAGGCGCCGGCCGGCACGGCGGACGACGCCGCGGGCACGCCCCCGGCGGACGCGCCCGTGATCCGCGCGCCACAGGTGTCGCAGTACTCCTCGTCGGAGCTTTCATGCCCTTCTGGGCAGATGGCCATCGCTCAGCTCTCCGGGTCCTTGCGCATGCGGACGGTTCGGACGGAGCGGGTGTCGAGTGCGATCTCATCCGCTTTGTCAACGACACGCTTGAGGCGGGCGGTTCCCGTCGCGGGGTCGATGTCGATGACCTTGTCGAGCAGCTTGGCGGTCTCCTCGTTACCGGCCTGCTCGGCGATGCCGCGCGCCTTGCCGAGGCGGGCGGTGGCCGTCTCGACGTCGCCGTCGTTGCGCGCCTGCAGGCCCTCCTGGATGAGCGAGGCGAGCTCCTGCTGGCCGGTGTAGTGGGCGACGCGGGGGTTGATGCGCGTGGACTGGGCGGGGTCGTCGCTCCACTGGGCCAGGATGTTCCCGCCGGCCATGACCTCGCCCGTGGAGGGCTGGACCAGCTTGACCAGGGCGGCGCGCATCTCCTGGCCGACGTTGCCCGCGGGCACGCTGACGCTGATGTGGTACTCGCGGGTCTCGCCGCCCCACGCGCCGGTGGGGTAGTCGCCGGTGAGGGCGTCCACGTCGGTGCGGCGGCCGGTCAGGTCCTCCAGGGTGGGCGACACCTGCTTGACGAAGTTCAGCGTCGCCGCGCGGGGCGTCCACACCCGCAGGGCGATGTCGGCGACGGTCTTGCCCATCGCGGCCTCGGTCATCGCCCGGAAGTCGGCCTCCAGTTCCTCGGGCCTGCGGACGTCCATCACGCTGCCGAGCAGGGTGGAGCCGATCCTGCGGACCTCGGCGACCACCCAGTCGGTGCCGACGCCGCGGCAGTCACAGACGAACTTCCCTGCCGAGTAGGCGAGGTTGGCGTCGAACTCGGGGGCCGGCTCGTGCTCGTTCTTGCCGTCGGTGAGCAGGATGGCGTGCCTGATGGCATCAGGGTGGTCGGCCTGGTGGGCGCTGAACAGGTCGGCGGCGCGGCGCAGCCACCGCCCCATGGCGGTGCCGCCCTCGGCGCGCAGGCCGGCGATGGCCTCCTTGGCGGCCTGACGGCTCTGGAAGTCGGCGGGGGCGAGCCGCCCCGAACCCGGGAAGATCACCTCGGCCTGGTGGTTGCCGGAGATCACGGCGAAGTGGACGCCGTCGCGCAAGGTGTCCACGGCGGCCTGCGCGGCCTTGCGCGCGTCGTTGATCTTGCCGTAGGACATGGAGCCCGACGTGTCGATGATGATGACCTCGGCCGCCTCCGCCACGGAGGAGCTCTGGACCGGCCCGCTCGCCTCGGCCGTGATGATGCCGTGGACCTCCTGGCTCCCCGCGGGCAGGTACTTGTTCTGGTCCACGCGGATGGTGAAGTCAGTCACTTCTCTCCTTCGGGAAAGCCACCGTGGTGTCCGTCCGATCCCCCTGGCCGAACGGGATGATCGCCACGGTGATGTTGTCGTGGCCTCCCGCCTCGATGGCCAGGCGTACGAGCCGCCGCGCCGCCACGAGAGGGGTGTCGTTCAACGCCGTGGCGGCCAGCGCCTCCGGCTCCGGGTAGTAGTTCCACAGGCCGTCACTGCACAACAGCACCGCGCCGGGGCCGTCGGTGGTGAACGTCCTGACGTGCGGGACGACCTCGCCGGCGTCGGCGCCGAGCCAGGCGGTGAGCATGTGGGTGCCGGGGGTCGCGTCGTCCTCGGTCAGCAGCGCCGACTGGCCGCCGAGCCAGTAGGCGCGGCTGTCGCCCACCCAGCCGATCGTGACCTGCCGCCCGTGGACGATCGCCGAGACGTAGGTGCACGCCGGGGAGTCCTCGCCTGGGGCGGCGGAGGCGGCGACGGCGTCGGCGGCGAGGCGGACGGCCTCGCGGGTCGCGGCCTGCGCGTCGTCGCCGTCGGCCAGCCTCTTGACGATGACCGCCGCCGCGACGTCGGCCGCCGCCTGGGACGCCTCGTCGGGGCGGGGCGAGGTGGACACGCCGTCGCAGACCACCGCGACGACCGCGCCCTGGCCGCCGGGCAGCAGCGCCATCGCGTCCTCGTTGCGGCTGTGGCGCAGGCCGCGGTCGCTCACGGCGGCCGAGTACGCCGCCTCGATCTCGACGTGGTCGCGGCCGGTGGGCTGGAGCATGCCGCAGTTCTCGCAGTAGCCGTCGGGCCCCACCGCCGAGGCCCCGCAGGCCGTGCACGGGCCGGCGGGAACGGACGGGACGGACGACAGGTCGTGCCCGCAGCTCTCGCAGAACGCCTCGCCGGCCAGGACGCGGGTGCCGCACGCGGGGCAGGCGCCGCTCACCACAGCGTCCTCGGGCGCACGGAGTTGGCGCGGCCGATCAGCGCGTAGCGGTCCTCGGTGGACCCGGCCGACCGGGCGAGCGCGCGGTACACCCGCTCCAGCTCGCCGCGCAGGCCGCGCTCGTTCAGCGGCGTGCCGAGCAGCGTGCCGGTGCCGGTGACGGACTGGCCCTGACGAGACTGGCCCTGACGAGACTGGCCGGTGACGAACCGGGCGAGCGCGCTCTCCAGGACCTCCGAGGCCAGGCCGTCGCGGTCGCGCGAGTCGAGTTTCAGCACGCGCAGCCGCTCGCCCGCGGAGAGCAGCTCGGGCTCGGCCGGGGCCTGGCCGCGCACGATGACCGCGACGGCGGCGACCTGCGCGGCGGTGCGGTGGATGGAGGTGGGCGGCACCTCGTCCAGGGCGTGGATGGCGTCGGCCCGGTCGTCGTGGGCGAGCGCGATGCGGCCGAGCCCGAAGCAGGCGCTGACGTAGGAGCGGTCGGTGCGCCAGACGGCGGCGAAGTGGCGCGCGGCCTCGGCGCCCGCCCCGGCCGCCTCCAGGGCGAAGGCCAGGGCCAGCCTGGGCGCGGGCTCGCCGGGGAACCAGGAGTAGAGCCCGTCGAAGAACCGCGCGGCCATGGCCGGGTCCCCTGAGGCCAGCTCGGCGACGCCGCGGTACCACCACAGCCGCCAGTCGCCCGGCAGGTCCGCGGCCGCGGCGGCGTACAGCGAGTCGGCCACGGGTCGGCCGAGCTCGCTCAGCACCCGGATCAGCGCGAGCTTGGTCTCCGGGGTGGGCGGCGCGGACTGCAGGACGGCGATCAGCTCGTCGGGGCTGCCGGAGGTGAGCCCGGCGAGGAACCCGGCGGCGGGGTCGAGCGGGTCGACCAGGGGCGCGGGGAGCGAGGACGCGGCGTCGAGGCGGTCCAGCGGCCCGAACACCCGGCCGGTGCTCGCGGCGGCGAGCTCGGTGCCGACCGCGCCGCGCTCGGGACCGAAGACGCCGGACTGCGCGGGATGGGGCCTGCCTTCCTCCTCGGCCCTGGTCTCGCGCAGCACGCCGACGAGCTGCTCGGTCATCTCGGCGGCGCTCTCGAACCTGCGGGCCGGGTCGGGGTCGGTGGCGCGGCGCAGGAAGCGCATGAACGACTCGCGGCCGACGCCCATGTCGGGCAGCGGGGCCGGCTCGCCTCCGCTGGTGGGGCTGAACGGGAAACTCAGCACGGCGAGGGTGCGGCCGACGGTGTACAGGTCGGAGGCGATCGACGGGCCCTGCGCGGCGATCTCGGGGGCCTGGTAGCCGATGGTGCCGTAGATCGCGCTGTCGGGGTCGTCGAGGCGGCGGACGGCGCCGAGGTCGATGAGCTTGAGCTGCTCCTCGACCTGGATCACGTTGGCGGGCTTGAGGTCGCAGTACAGCATGCCCCGGTCGTGCAGGTAGCCGAAGGCGCGCAGGATCTCCAGCCCGTAGGCGATGACCTGGGACAGCGGCAGCGCCTGGCCGTTGGAGGTCTCCCTGAGCCGCTTGCGCAGCAGGTCCTGCAGGGACTCGCCGCCGACGTACTCCATGACGATGTAGCCGACCATCGTCCCGGTGCCGGGGTCGGGGTGGCTCACGAAGTTGAAGATCTTCACGATGTTGGGGTGGTCCATCGCCGTGAGGTAGCGCCGCTCGGCCTCGGCGGCGGCGAGCGCCTCCAGGTCGCCGGTGTCCAGCAGGCCCTTCATGACGACCCAGCGGCCGTCGAGGTTGCGGTCGGCGGCCAGGTAGATCCAGCCGAGGCCGCCGTGCGCCAGGCAGCCCTTGACCTCGTACTGCCCGGCCACCAGGTCGCCGGGGTGCAGTTTGGGGGTGAACGAGAAGCGCTGGCCGCAGTGCGGGCAGAAGCCTTCGGGACGTCCGGGGCGCCCGTCCCTGCGGCGGCCGACGGGCTTGCCGCAGTCGGGGTTGCCGCAGAAGCGGCGGTCCTCCGGGACGACGGGGTCGGCCATCACGACGGCGGAGGGGTCCCGGTAGGGGACGGGGGGAACCTCGACCAGGCCCATGCCGAGCATGCCGCGCCGCGAGCGGGTGCTGCCGCGGCGGGAGCCGCGGGTGCTCGGCGCGGCGCCGGACGCGCCGGTGGCGAGCGTGCCGCCGATGGACGGCATCGTCACCGGGGGCATCGGCGCGGACGGCGAAGGAGCGGAGGGCACGGGGGCCGAAGGGGGCGCGCCCGCCGGGGCGGACGGCCACGCCACGCCGGGGCCGCCGGGCGCGGGGGCCGAGGGCCAGGCCACGCCGGACGCGCCGGGGGCCGGCGGGAAACCGGGGCCGCCGGGGCCGGGCGGGACGCCGGGCGCCCACCCGGAGGGGGCGCCCGGCTGCGAAGACGAGGACGGGGCGGGCGCTGGGGCGGGCGCCGCGACGGGCGCCATGCCGCAGGTGTCGCAGTACCCGTCCACCACCGTCCCGGCGCATCCGGGCTGCGTGCAGTTGGTCATCCGGCCGCTCCGATCCGCGTGATGGCCCGCTGATATTCGGCGACCGCGACGGTGGCCCGCCGCAGGTCGCATGGCGCCGTCCAGAGCAGGTCGCGCGCCTTGCCGTACAGGTCGGCGAGCGCCATGTCCTCGGCGTGGCCGAGGCGGAAGGCCTTGGCCTGGAAGGCGGACAGCCGCCCGCGAAGCTCGTCGCGGCGGCCGATGAGCCCGCCGAGGGATTCGGCGACGCCCCGGGCCTGGGCCACGGCGTCGTCGGCCGCGCGCTCCATCGCCGAGAGGCGGTCGGCCAGTTCCAGCCAGCGGCCGCCGAGCGTGCCGAGGGCGCCGAGGCGGTCGCGCAGCGCGGGCGCCTGGCCGGGCATCGCGGGCAGGGCCGGTGCGGCGATCTTGGCGAGGACGACGTCGCGGACGCGCAGCGCCTCACGCTCGGCCTCGGCGACCTGCTCGATGCGCTCGCCCAGGCGTCGGGCGCGCACGGCGTAGTCGTCGCGGGCGAGCACGGCCCGGTCCAGCGCGGCCCTGCGCGCGGCCACGGCGGAGGCCAGCGCGTCGAGCTCGCCGCGGCGCTCCCGCGAGCCGAGGGGGTCGGAGGTGACGGCGGCACGCAGGCGGGCGGCCTCGGCGTCCAGGCGCTCCAGGTCGGGGTCGTGGACGTCGAGGTCGCGGGCCAGGTCCCTGGCGGCGGCGCGGGCGGCGTCGGCCCCGTCCAGCACGGGCAGCAGGTCGGTCCAGGCGGCGTCCACGGCGGCGACGGCCGCGGCGACCTCACGGTAGGCCTCGTCCATACGGGCCAGCAGCACGTCCAGGGTGACGCGCTCACCGGCGGCCTGGAGCAGGGAGCGCTTCTCGACGGGCACGTCGTCGGGCTTGAGCTCGGCCGAGGGGCCGGTGAGCAGCGCGGTGAGGGCGGCCAGGTCGGGCCGGCCCGCGGCCCTGAGCTCCTGCGCGCGGTCCAGGACGCGGCGGTAGGCGTCGAACAGCCACCACAGCGTGACGTACCTGCCCTGGGCCTGCTCCCAGCGGCGGCCGGTCTCGCCGGTGGGCGTCATGCCGGTCAGCAGGCGGTGGCTCGGGTGGTCGTCCAGGTCGAGCAGGTCGCCGGCGACGCGGTCGCGCTCCTCGGTGCGGCGGCGCAGGGCATGGTCGACCTCGGCCAGACCCATCTGCGGGCCGCCTGCCCCGCGCATGACCAACGCTCCGCGCCTCCCCCGGTACGGGATGGACCAGTCCATCTACATACACATTCTTTACCTAAACCCGGGGAGTGCGCGCCCCGCGCCGCGACGGGCGAGCCAGGATTCGATCACATACCGGTCACGCGGCCGTCACGGCCGGGGTATGGGCCGGGAATCGGCGGGGAACACGCGCGGAAACGGATGGTGTCCGGGACTGCGCCTCCGGCGCGGGGTCAGTGGCTGACGAGCCAGTTCCAGATGTTGCGCACGACGTCGAACCCCACGTCGGCGACCCTGCCGACGACGCGGGCGACGGCGTTCCTGACCAGGTGCTCGATGGCGGTCTCGTCGCGGTGCTGCACCGCGTCGTCGAGCCGTGCGACGTACTCGGTGTCCTCCCGGCGCCTGGCCTCCACGGCCCGGGTTATGTCGTCGTCGTCCTCGATCATGTCGTGTCCTCGTGTCCGGCCGGGGCGCCCGCCGCGGCGGCGTCGGGGAGTGGTGGCGCGCAGGTGCTCACCGGGGGCTCAGAACGGCAGCTGGGACAGGTCGAAGGCGCGCGTGCCGCGGATGCCGTCCCACACCAGGAAGTTGCCGTATTCCCGCATCGCGCTGACCGGCACGCCCGCCAGCTCGGCGACGTCGTCCAGCACCCGCTGGAAGCGGAAGATCGCGGTTGGCCCCAGCTTGTTGACGACGTTCACCATCAGCGCGGCGAGGTTGAAGCGGAACAGCGCCGAGCAGGGCAGGACGCGGTGGTTGTCGCGCAGCCGTGAGAAGACGTCCGCGTGCTCGGGGTGGGCCGCGGTGTACCGCTCGCAGACCTCCCGCGAGAAGTGCCCCCGGTAGGTGACGGTCTGCCGGTCGAAGCCGAGCCGGTCGTCGCGCACGGCGAACTCGCCGTTGTTGTAGGTGTGGGCGCTCAGCAGGTCGCCCCAGGGTTCGACGACCATCTGCTCGAAGTGGGCCGCCTTGACCTCCATGCGGCCGGCGAGGGGCCGGCTGGGGACGAACGAGCCGCGTTCCCCGCGCATGTCGAAGATCCACGGCGGCGGGGTGAGCAGGTCGGCCTTGGTGAGGACGTGGGTCACCTTGCCGACGATCCGCCGCCGCGCCCCGGGGTCCGCGTCGTCGAGGAGGCGGCGCAGATGGCGGGCCTCGCGGTCGGTGCAGCGGCTGTCGGCGTGCATGGCCCAGATGACGACGTCGCACTCGGCCAGTTTCTCCAGGTACATCGCGCGATAACCCGCGTCCAGATCCTCCGAATCCCCTAGTCCCGGCATATCCCAGAATGTCAACGTGTGGCCGGAATTACTGGGAACAGAGATGGCCTGAGGTTCGCGGGTGGCGGGCTTCACGTCCCCCACGGGGAAGTGCGTCCCGAACAGAACGTTGAGCAGAGAGGACTTTCCCACGCCACTCTGCCCCATGATCGCAACACTTAGGGCTTTATTCGCCTCGGTGTCACGTTCGCGGCGTACGCTCTGTCTGACACGGTCGAGTTGATGCTCGTCGAGCGCGTCGACCGAGATCAGTTCGGTCCTTGCCACGGGCTCACCTCGGGTCATAGCGTTGACAACGTCACGGCGCTCACGGCGTTGACGGCGCTCCCGGCGTCCGCGACCCCATGGCTCCACGACTCTTTTTGCCACCGGCCCCATCGTGGCCAATGATCCTTGCGATGTCCTTGCGGGGAAGGCCGTCGAGTGAGAATCGCGAACCGATCCGGCGGTGAATGTGGCGGAATTCGACATCAGAGTCCTCGGCGAGGTCGCGATCCTGGCGGACGGAACGCCGAGGAGACTCCTCCCCCAGACGGCCAAGGCCCTGGCAATGCTGCTCTCCTCCAGGAACCCCGTCCCCCAGGACACCCTCGCCGCCGCGCTCGGCCAGGGCCCCGACTGGCCGGTGCCGGACGTCGCGCCGCCGCTTTCCCGGCTGAGACAGGCACTCACCGGGGCGAACCTGGACATCCCTCCCGCCAAGTGGTCCCACGCCTACGAACTGGTGGAGAAGGAACCGGGCGTCCTCGCCGCCGCCCTGGACGCCTCCCGGTTCGAGGCGAAGCTGCGCGAGGGACGGGAGCTGTACGAGTCCGGTGACCTCGCCGCCGCGCTCGCGTGCCTGCGGACCGCGGCCGGCGAGTGGCGTGGGGCGCCGTTCGCCTCGCTGGCGGCCGGGTGGTCGCTGCCCTGGGTCTGCGAGACCCACCGCGCCCGGCTGGAGGAGCTGCGCACCGAGCTCGTACGCCTGGTCGCCCGCATCGCCCTGCGGCTCGGCCGCCACGAGGACGCGGCGTTCCTCAGTGAGGGCGCGGTGGGCGAGGGGCACGAGGACACCACCGCGATGTGGCTGCTGCGCTTCCTCACCACCCTGGGCGAGGACGGCGGGGCCGCCGCCCGGCGCCTGGCCGAGGCGCGCCGCGCCCACGCCCCCGGCGACGAGGCCGTCCGGCGCGCCGAGGACCTGCTGGCCCTGTACGAGCACGGCTTCGACGTGCGCACGCCCCTCGGCGCCGATTCCGGCCTCGCCGAGCAGGGCGGGCCCCGGGAGGTGGTCGGCCGTGAACGGGAGCTCCAGGAGCTCTCGCGCCTGATCGGGCGGCTGGGCGGCGGAGACTCCGCCGCCCTCGCGCTGTGCGGCGCGGGCGGCATCGGCAAGACCCGCCTGCTGCGTGAGGCGGCGCGCCTGGCCGCCGGGGCGCGCGTGCGCGCGGTCACCGTGATGTGCCGGCAGGAGGACGGCCTGCAGCCGTGGCGCGAGCTGGCCGGCACCCTGTGGAGCCACGTGCGCCGCGACCTGGCCGCGCCCGCCGACCCGATCGGCGCCCAGGAGCGTGGCACCCTCGCCAAGCTCATGTCCGCCGCCGCGCTGGACTCCCCCGCCCGGCCCGGCCACGAGCGCGACCCCCGGGAGCTGACCTTCCTGCTCACCGGCCTGCTGCGCCGCGCGGCCGGGCCTGGCCTGCTGGTGGCCTTCGACAACGCCCACCTGCTCACCGGCTACGCCGAGGAACTGCTCCAGCATGTGCGCAGAGGGCTCGGCGCCGCGCCCGTGGGCTTCCTGCTCGCCACCCGTACGCAGGCCGCGCACTGGCAGCCGGTCATGGACACGCTCACGCTCGCCCCGCTCACCGTGGAGGAGGTGGGCCGGTGGCTGGGGCGCGCGTGGGGCCGCGAGCCCACCGCCGACGAGACCAGGCAGGCGGCGCGCGTCACCGACGGCGTCCCGCTGGAGCTGTACAACCTCACCGAGTACGGCGAGCCCCGTCCCGCGCCCGCCCGCGCCGAGCCCGCGGGCACCCCGGCCTTCCGCTGGCTGGCCGCCGCCGCGATCACCGCGGTGGGCCTGGACATCGACGCCGCCCTGGTCACCCGCATGCTCGGCCTGCGCCCGGAGGAGGCGGACCGCGACCAGGCGCTGGCCGCCGCGGGCAACACCGTCCTGGTCCACGACCGGCTGTGCTTCCCGCACGACCGGTCCCGCGAGGCCGTCCTCGACGGCCTCAAACGCGACCCCGCGCTGGCCAGGGACCTGCACCGGCGGGCCTTCGAGGCGCTCACCGAGCGCATGACCGGCGGCGGCTGGGTCGACCCGGCGCTCCCGGTGCGGGTCGCCCGGCACGCCCGCGCCGCCGGGGCCGGCCTGCCGCAGGAGCGCGTCGCCGCCGCGTGCCTGGACGCGGCCCGCGCCGAGCAGCGCGGGTTCGGCGTGGACAGCGCGGTCGAGTGGGCCCAGGCCGGGCTGCTGCTGCGGTGCGACTCGGCGACCCGCGTGGGGCTGCTGATCACCCTCGGCGACGCGCTCAGCGACGTCGGCGAGATGGACGAGGCGGGCCGCCGCTACCAGGCCGCGTACGAGGCCGCCGAGGGGCTGCCCGAGCTGGCCGCCGCCGCGGCGATCCGGCTCGCCCGCCGGTGGTCGGCCCCCGGGCAGGCCGACCAGCAGCTCGTCCACCTGCTGCGCGGCGCGCTGGCCTCCCTCGGCGACGGGCCGGGCGCGCAGACCGCCGAGCTGCGCCTCCAGTTACGCGCCCATCTGGCCAAGAAGCGGACGATGGCCGTCAGCCCCGGCGCCGGCGCCGTCCCCGCCGGGCCGCCGCAGGAGGTCGAGCTCGCCCGCGCCACCCTGCGCGAGCTGCCCGAGGACGGCGACCCGCTGGTGCGCTGCGAGGTGCTGAACGAGTGCCGCTGGGCCCTGTTCGACCACGCCTACCCCAGCGAGCTGATCGGCATCTCCGCCCGCCTGCGCGAGGCGGGCATCGGCGCGGGGTCGGCGTACTTCCAGAGTGAGGGCATGGTGGCGCTGGCCGTCGACCAGCTCAGGCTCGGCCTGCTGCCCGACGCGCTCGGCACCGTGGACGACCACCGCAGGCACGTCGCCCGCAACCCCCGCGCGCTCGGCCCCTGGCTCCAGGCGACCCTCGACACCGTGATGGACCTGTGGGGCGGCGACTTCACGCGGGCGCGGGAGCGCCTGATGGGCGAGTCGCTCGGCATCGTGCAGGAACTGGCCAAGGGCCAGGCCATGCCCGCCGAGACGCTGCAGCAGACCTGGATGGGCCAGTACTTCTGGCTGCTGCGCGAGCGGGGCGCGATGTCCGAGCTGTTCGACGGGGGCCTGGCCACCCAGATCGAGCAGCACGGCTACTTCCCGGTCTGGCGGGCCGCGCACGTGCTCGCCCTGTGCGAGACCGAGCGGTACGACGAGGCCGCCGACCGGCTGGCCGCCGTCGTCCGCGACACCGCGGGCCTGTCCGCGCTGCCGCCGCACGGCTGGACGGTGCCCACGCTGGCGGTGCTGGCCGAGGCGTGCGCGATGATCGCCGAGGCGGGCGCGGAGGGGGCCGAGACCGACGGCCACGTACGCCTGCTGCGCGAGCGCTTGGCCGCCTACCCCGGGGAGATCGTGCTCGCCGGGTGGCCGACGGTGCTGATCGGGCCGACGGCGCGGTTCCGCGGCCTCCTGGCGACCACGGCGGGCGACGCCGAGGACGCGCTGCGCTGCTTCGACGAGGCCAAGCGCCTGGTGTCGGGCGCGCCGCCGCACATGGCCCGCATCCAGCTCGACCGCGCCAAGGCCCTGCGCCTCCTGGACCCCTCCGACCCGACCGGCGAGGCAACCCGCCTCCTCCACCGCTCCCTACGCCAGTCCACCCGCCTAGGCATGACCCGCCTGACGAAAGAGGCCCGCGCCCTCCTGACCACCTGACCACAGCCCCGGCCCCGACGCCGTCTGGGCCGGTTGCGGACCGTAATGGGGCGCATGGCCATGCCGCCGCCGAGCCGCTATGCCGACATCGCCGGCCGCGTTCCCGGGGCGCGCGGGCGGCCGGGTGCGGGGGCGCGGGTGCCTGGGGTGCGCGATAGCGCGATAAGCGGAAACAGGGGTTCCGCACGGGTGACAAGGTGCGGACGGTGCGTGGGGGGATCCGCCGGGCGCGGGTGCCGGGCCTATGCCGGGCACGGGGTGCGCGGGTGCCGGTCGTGTGCCGGGCACGTGGGGCGGGGGCGATCCGTTCGGGCCCGCGTCGCCGCTGAGCGGCGGTGGCACAGGCCGGCGACTTCTCCCGCGAGGACCTCGTCTCGCGCGGAGCGGCCTGTGCTCGGGCCTCTTGCGTTCCGGCCCGGGGCCGGAGCGTCCTCGGAAGCGCTCCGATCCAAGCGCGTCCGGGGAAGGCGTGTCTGTCAGGCGGGCATCGAGGTGCCGAGCTGCAACGTGGAGGGCAGTTCGGACCTGCTGGTGATGTCGAGCTTGCGGTAGGTCCTGGTCAGGTGCTGTTCGACGGTGCTGACCGTGACGTACAGCTTGTCGGCGATCTCCCGGTTGGTGTACCCGGCGGCGGCCAGCACCGCGACCCGGCGTTCGGCGTCGCTCAGGATCGCCGTCACGTCCGTGGTCTCGGTGACGGTCCCCGTCGCGGCGGTGGCGCCGTTGCCGTCGCCCTCCCTGGCCAAGGACCTGTGCAGCGGGTCGGCGTGGCATTCCTTGGCGACGGCGCGGGCCCGGCCTCCGATCATGCCGGCCCGCCGGTATTCGCCCAGCGCGTGGAAGGCCTCCGTGAGGTCGGCCAGGACGCGCGCCAGCTCGTACCGGTCTCCCCCCGCCTGCAGGAGGTCGCCGGCCTGGCGCAGCAGCATGGGGCGGTGGCGTGGCTCGCTGGTGGCGGCCAGCAGGCGCATGGCGATGCCGTGCACCCGTGGCGCGCCGTTGCCGCACCGCCTGATCTGCTCCTCGGCCAGACGCCTTGCCTGGTCGGGACGTCCGAGGCGCAGGCACGCCTCGGCGACCTCGGCCCGCCAGGGGATGAGCCAGGGCACGTCCAGGTCCCACTTGCCCATCAGCTCGCCGCACCGCTGGAAGTCCCGCAGCGCGAGCTGGGGGTGGTCGGTGGCGAGGCTGTAGCGGCCGCGGGCGTGCAGGTAGTGCAGGCCCCAGCGGGTCTGGAACATCGCCTCGGGCACGGGCTGGTCGAGCAGTTCGTTGACGGCGTCGTAGTTCCCCATCGCCGTGTAGGCGATGATGAGGCTCGACAGCGGCCCGCCGAGCGCCACGCCCCACCCGCTCAGCGGGATGGTGTCCAGGGCGAGGCGGCCGTGGAACTGCGCGCCCAGCATGTCGCCCTGACGCAGGGCGATCTCGGCCCGGATCGCCGACAGCCGCGCCTGCCTGCTCGGCGCCCACCGTGAGGAGGCCTCGTCGATGAACACGTCGCACCAGGGCGCCGCCTTGTCGGGCCGCCCCCCGTAGGTGAGCGCGAGCAGGGCGCTCTCCACTGTGTCCATCGACATCTCGTCGAGGCGTGAGCTGCGCAGGATGCGCTCCACGCCTGAGACGATCTCCTCGCGCGGCCCGCGGGTGAGGACGGCGGCGAGCGTGACCGCCGACTCCAGGCGCCGGTAGGCCGCCACCGTCAGGATCGCCGCGCGCGACTGCTCGCTGCTCACCTGGGGCAGGTGGGAGAGGAACGGGGCGTAGGAGCAGCGCAGCCACGGACGGGTGACCACCAGCTCGGTGATCGTGTCCGCGTCCAGCTTCTCCCCCGACTCGTTGAGGTGCTTGAGGACGTCCTCGGCGTCCTCAAGCCTGCCGTGCCACAGCAGCGCCTTGGCCAGCACGACGGCGTCGCTTCCCCGCAGGTGCCCGCGGTGCAACGCTTCGGTCAGCTCGGCGAAGTGCCCGGTCGGCGTGCTGGGGTTGATGCGCCACTCGGCCCGCATGAGCGTCGTGGTGATCCTGACCCGCCGCTGGTCGTCGGTGCAGGTCCGACTGGCCATGCGCAGGTACTCGACGGCGGATTCGACCCGTCCGTCGCGCAGGGCGTGCCGGGCCGCGTCCTCCAGGACCTCGACGGTCCAGGGCTCGCCGGACCCTCCGGCGCTGAGCAGGTGGTCGGCGACCTCCGTGGTGGTGCCGCCGCCGTCGTAGGCGAGCCTGGCCGCGCGCCGGTGCAGCTCGGCCCGTTCCTCGGCGTCCAGTTCCGTGAGGATGGCGGCGCGCGCCGCCTCGTGGCGGAACCGGCCCCCGGTGAGCAGCCCGGCGGCGTCCAGGGCATTGAGCTCGCGGGTGACGTACTCCTGGCCCACGCCCAGCAGCCTGGCCAGGAACTCGGGCCGTCCGAGCACCGCGAGAGCCCACGCGACCCGCGTCATCTTGGGGTCGGCCCGGTGCAGGCAGGACAGGACGGCCTGCCCGTACCCCTCGCCGGCGACCAGTTCGTCCGGTGGATCGCCTCCGGACGAGCGCATCGCGGCCTCGTAGTCCTCCACGAGCCCGGCGGCCAGCAGCGGGTTGCCCCCGCTGACGGCGTACCACTCGCCGGCGAACCTCTCGGCCGCGCCGGCGCCGAGTTGCTCGGCCACCAGGCTCATCACGCCCGCCGGTGACAGCGGGGCGAGCTGAATCCGGCGGCAGTGCGGCTGGCGCAGCAGCTCGGTGGGGAACGATGTCTCCGCGTACCGCCCGTGGGTGGAGTGGCTGAACACCACGATGATCGAGGCGAACCGCACCCGCCGGGACAGGTAGGCCAGGCACAGCAGCGAGGCCCGGTCGGCGTGGTGGACGTCGTCCACGACGATCATCAGGGGGTAGCGCTCGGACAGTTCCAGCAGGACGGTGCACAGGGCATGGACGATCTGCGCGTCGACCTGCTTGGGCGGCTCGCCGTCCGGTTCGGACGAGGTGATGGCGCGGGCGCCCTCCTGCAGCAGCGCCATCGCCCGTTCACGCTCGGCCGGGACCAGCGGCGCGTCGTGGATGAGCTGCCCGAGCACGCCTAACTGCATGTCCCGCTCGGCCAGCGAGCCCGTCGCGGTGACGGGCAGCGCGCCGAGTTCGGCCGCGTGCTCGGCGAATGAGTGAAGTAACTCACTCTTGCCGGTCGCCACGGTGCCGCTCATCAGGGCCACCCGGCCTTTCCCGTTGATAGCGCTGGCGAGTAGTCCCTCCAAGGAGGCCAACGCCTCCTGTCGTTCGATCAGGCTCATGACGAGCCTCCCTCTTTCCCGACGAAAATCACATCCCCGCCGTAAATCGGAAGCCCAGAGAGCGGCCTCCCCCGATACGCGGGTTCAGTGCGTCGCATCCCCGTCCGCCTATTTCGTGCCTGGCCGGGAGTTCCCGGCCGCACGTCGTGGCGTCTTCCGATTGTCCATACATGTCCGATTTCGGCGTTAATGCCCACGTTAAGTTCGGGCACCTTCCGGGCTTTATCGCGTGGCTATCACCGCGCGAACGGCCACTGCGGGATGTGAGGGTCGCGGCGCGGCAATGCCGAGCGGCTCGGCATCCTCCGCCGCGGGTGATGGTCGGGCGGGCGCGGCCATGGTGGCCGCCAGGCGCGCGCGGGTGACCGCGGACCGGACGGCCGACAGCGCGGCCGTCTCCACGTCCGGGTCGATCCCGGCGCCCCACAGCGTTCCCTCGGGGAGCAGGCACTCCGCGCACACCGCCACCCCGCCGGGCGAGGCAGGTTCATGCCGTGCCCGGTGATCGTGTTGTCCGGCCAGGTACGCCCGGCCGGCGCGACCGGCGCGACCGGGCGGTAGCGGGCCGCGGGCGGCCTGGCCGGTCCCCCGGCACCGGCGGCCGCGCCCGCGGTGTCTCCTGTGGTCACTGTGGGGGTTCCCTTCTCCGCCTGGGGCCTGTCCCCCGGGAAGTCGGGCAAGGACAAGGCATGGCTCGCGTGGATCACGTGATCCGGAAATGGGTCGAGTACGAGTACGGGGACAACATCACCTGGATCAGATAGGCGTCGGTCTCGTCCCGCATGCGAAAAGTGACGATTATCTCGGGATAGGCAGCCATAAGCCCTAACCCGACAAAGTAGTAGTCACTATCGAAAACAATGCGATAAAGCCCGCGTTCCAGCTTCTTGTCACGCCACTCGCTGATGCAGCCCTCGCTGTCGGTCTCCGCGTCCGCGAGGTCCTGCCATCGCCCGAGACAGTCCTGCTCCAGGCGCGCCCGCACGCCCGCGACCGACCGGCCGTAGACGCCGTCCAGCGCCTGCGCCGTAACGCTCATCCCGAGAACCCCATCTGCCGGGTCCGCCATGACGGACAGCTCGACCACCACTGCGATCGCGCGCCGGTCGCCATGGCGCCCCCACTGGCGCGACACGCGCGTGAGCTGCCGGACGGCGTGCGCACATCCGGATTCACCGTCCTTGACCCGACGCGCATGGATCCGGAGCCGAAGATGCCACGGGCACCCCGAGAGTTCCGGCCTTGGGGGTAAGCCTGCCAAATCTCGCTATCGATTCACTTTCGTCCGGCTATTCGGTCCCGGCATTCACCGCCGCCCACTGGGCCCCACGCCTGCGTGCACCGCTTTCGAGCGGCGAAAGGCCCCTGCGGCCCCCGTGCGGGCCACCAATAGCGACCAGTGACCAAAAATCCTCGAATAGCGCCCTGAGCAGGACAAATGCCAGGCGAGAAGAGAACCGATAATGACCGAATGGCGCTGGTTTCTACGTTGTCGGTGTTCGGAACCGACCCGCTGCGGCTCGCCGCAGCACCGCGACACGAGAAGAGGTCAGCAGAGTTGAGTGCTCACACCCGTTCCGCCTTCCGCGTCGCCGTGACCGCGACCGCCCGGACCACCGGCGCCAGCCGCCCCGCGCCGGCCGGACCCGCCCGTTCCATCGGGATCGCCGGGACCGCCGCGGGCGCCGCGGCCGCCTAGGGCGGCGGCGGCACTCCGTGGGGCTGAGCGTCTCTGATTGGCTGAGCGATCCTGTGCGTTACACAGAATCAAGGCACAACGAGCTGCCCGGTATTCACCGATCGTCTTCGTGCCCTGGTGCCGGCAACCGGAGCCGCCGGCCCGCTGAGCACGTCCCTCCGGACGCCGACCGGTCAGGCGTGCACAGCCCGACCGGGGAGGGTGCCCGACGTCGCCTGGGCGCCGGGCGTGCCGGTAACAGCATGCCACGACATGACTACGATTCGCTAATCGAATCAGAAAGCCTCCGCATGCGCGCCTCACCCGCCTCCGGACGCACCGGAGAGCACTCCCCCGCTCCTCGCTCCGCTAAACCTGGACCAAAAAGGGGAAGAAACACATATAACCGGACATTTCGCCGTATGGGGATGTCCGACATCCGGCGTTTGGTTGCACGCGCAAACACGCATACGAGTTCGGAAAGTCTTCGCAGATTCTCTATAGATCTGAACCACGTATAGTAGTACGATCCAGACATAAGTGACATCGCTATACGTGACGATCCAGCGCCTGGCAGTATCAATGCGCCGGAGTTGCTACGAACCGGCCAATGGTCGATGTTTACTACGGGGCGGATCTCCTGGAATCAGACACCTGTTACCTCTCGCATCGGAGGGTGAGCAAAGTTCCGGATGGGCCGCGGGCTTTCTTGCGAGGAGATGCAGGGTGGAATTCGGGATTCTAGGGGCTCTCGAAGCGTCCGTGGCCGGCCGGAGGCTCGATCTCGGCGGGATCAGGCAGCAGATCGTGCTCGGCGTCCTCCTGCTCGACGCCAACCGGGTCGTCACCATCGGCCGCCTCATGGAGGCCATCTACGGCGACGAGCCCCCGACGACCGCCCGGGCCCAGGTCCAGATCTGCATCAGCTCGCTGCGGCGCCTGTTCGCCGCCAGCGGCAGCCCCGACATCATCTCCACGCAGTCCCTCGGCTACGCCATCCGGGTCGCCGCCGACGAGATCGACGCCCAGCGCTTCGAGAGCCTCGTCCAGCGGGCCCGGCGCGCCCGTGAGAGCCGCAACGTCAACGAGGCGATCCGGCACTACCGCGAGGCGCTGTCGCTGTGGCGGGGGCCGGCCCTGGACGGCATCGACAGCAGGCTGGTGCAGTCGGCGGCCAGCAGGCTCGCCGAGGACCGCATCACCGCCAACGAGGACTGCATCCAGCTGGAGCTCGACCTCGGGCGCCACCACGAACTGGTCGGCGAGCTGACCGAGCTGACCGAGGAGTACCCGCTGCGCGAGCGTCTGCGCGGCCAGCTCATGACCGCGCTGTACCGCTCGGGCCGCCAGGCCGAGGCCCTCCAGGTGTACCGCAACGCCCGGCGCACCATGATCGAGGAGCTGGGCATCGAGCCCAACGAGCGGCTCCAGCGGCTGGAGCACGCGATCCTCACCTCCGACGAGAGCCTGGCCCCTCCCGCCCAGCCGGAGCGGGTGGAGGTGCAACCGGCGCCGACCGTCCCGAACGTCCCGGGCATGCTGCCCACCGACATCGCGGACTTCACCGGGCGCACCAAGCAGATCGAGGACATCCGGCAGCGGCTGATGCTCGCCTCGGAGGACCGCTCGCGCTTCGCCGTCCCCATCATCGTGATCGTGGGCAAGCCCGGCGTCGGCAAGACCACCGTCGCCGTCCACGCCTCCCACAGCGTCGGCGACCGCTTCCCCCACGGCCAGCTCTTCGCCGACCTGCACGGCGCGGCGCCGCGGCCCACCAGCCCCATGCAGGTCCTCGAACGCTTCCTGCGCGTCCTCGGCGTGTCGGGCACGGCGATCCCCGACGGCCTGGAGGAGCGGGCCGAGATGTACCGCGCGCTGCTCGCCGACCGCCGCATGCTCATCGTCCTCGACGACGCCGGCAGCGAGAGCCAGGTGCTGCCCCTGCTCCCCGGCAACCCGGCCTCGGCCGTCATCATCACCAGCCGCAGCCGCCTGGCCGGGCTGGCCGGGGCCGTCCACGTCGACGTGGAGATCTTCGAGTCCGACCAGTCGGTCAACCTGCTGTCGCGCATCGCGGGCATCGAGCGCGTGCAGTCCGAGATCGAGGCCGCCGAGGCCTTGGCCGAGCTGTGCGGGCACCTGCCGCTCGCGCTGCGCATCGCCGGCGCGCGCCTGTCGGCCCGGCCGCACTGGAGCATCGAGCAGCTCGTCAGCCGCCTGGAGGACGAGACGCGGCGGCTGGACGAACTGAAGCACGGCGAGATGGGCATCCGGGCCAGCATCTCGCTGACCTACGACAGCATCACCGAGGACGCGCGCCGCCTGTTCCGCCGCCTGACCATCCTCGACTCCCCCGTCTTCTCGGCGTGGGTCAGCGCCGCGCTTCTGGACCGGCCGCTGGCCGAGGCGCAGGACCTGCTGGACGACCTGGCCGACGCCCAGCTCATCGAGACGACCGGCGTCGGGTACGGCGTCCACAGCCAGTACCGCTTCCACGACCTGCTGCGCGTGTTCGCCCGGGAGCGCCTGGCCGCCGAGGAGACCCCGGCCGAGCGCGGCTCCGCCCTCGCCCGCGTGCTCGGCGGCCTGCTCTACCTGGCCGAGGCCGCGCACCGCAGGGAGTACGGCGGGGACTACGTCCAGATCCACAGCGGCGCCCTGCGCTGGCCGCTGCCGGAGAAGCTCGTCGGCCAGCTCGTCGCGGCGCCCCTGCAGTGGTACGAGCGCGAGCGGTCGATGCTCGTCTCCGGCATACGCCAGGCCGCGCAGGCGGGCTTCGTCGAGCTGTGCTGGGACCTGGCGATCAGCTCGGTGACGCTCTTCGAGTCGCGGGTCTACCTCGACGACTGGCGGGAGACCCACCAGATCGCGCTGACGGCCGCCCGGCAGGCCATGGACAAACGCGGGCAGGCGGCGATGCACTACTCGCGCGGCTCGCTCTACATCACCGAACAGCGCTTCGGCGACGCCCGCTGCGACTTCGAGGCGGCCGTCCAGTTGTTCGAGGAGGTCGGGGACAGGCAGGGAACGGCCCTGGTCATCAGGAACATCGGGTTCCTGGATCGGCTGAGCGGGCGGTTCTCCGACGCAGAGGCACATTACAAACGGGCCCTGGAGATCTTCCGGAGCACCGAGGACCAGGTCGCGTCGGCGTACGTCCTGCACAACCTGGCCCAGCTCCGCCTGGAGTTCGACGACCTGCCGGGGGCCCAGCGGCTGCTGACCGAGGCGCTGGAACTGAGCCGCACGAGCGGCAGCAGGCGGGTGGAGGCGCAGGTCCTCCACCGCATCGGCCATACCTACCTCCAGTCCGACCAGCCCGCGCTGGCGGCGGAGGTCTTCAACGAGGCGCTGACCGTCGTACGCAACATCGGTGACCCCACCGGCGAGGCGTACACCCTGCACGGCCTCGGCATCGCCCGGCTCCGGCGAGGGGAGCTGGCCGACGCCGCGAGCGCGCTGCACCGGTCGCTGATGCTGGCGAGCACGTCCAGCGAGCAACTCGTGGAGGCCCGGGTGCAGCTAGGGCTGGGCGAGCTCGCCATCGCGCAGGAGGACGCCACGCAGGCCGTCGTCCACTTCGAGCAGGCGCTGTCGTTGTTCCGCGCCATGCACATGCCGCTGCTGGAGGCCCGCACGCTGATCTCCCTCAGCGGGGCGCAGCACGACGCCGGGGACGGCGAGGCGGCGCAGGACTCGCTGGCGCGGGCGCTGGCGCTGACCGACAAGATGGACGCCCCGCTCGCCCAGCAGATGCGCGCGCAGCTCAACCAGATGATCGACGAAAAGAAGCACAACGGCTGACGGACGCGCGCCCGCCGGGCCACGGTCCGGGCCCGCCGCAGGGCCGGAACCCCTCACAAGCCGCTTGCAGAACGCGACATCTCCCTGCAACACGGCTTACATGAGCCGCAAATAGACGACGTCGTTCCGGCTGCCCGTGCGAACGGGGGCTTTCACGCGGGGAGGACGGGGCCGCCCCGGCCGTGCGGCCGCCCCCGCGTGGAGCGTTACACGGCGGCGGCCCGTCCTACCGTCCGTACCCTGCCCGATCTCGTCACACGGCCGCGGCCAGCGCCCGGGCCCTGACCGGCGCGGTCGAGCCCCGGACCACCAGCTCGGGCTCGAACAGCAGCTCCTGCGCGGTGACGGACGCGCCCTCGATCTGCCCCACCAGCAGCGTGACCGCGGCCCGGCCGACCGCCTCGATCGGCTGCCGCACGGTCGTCAGCGGAGGGTTCGTGCAGTTCATGAACGCCGAGTCGTCGTAGCCGACCACGGACACGTCCCCGGGCGCCGAAAGGCCCAGGCGGCGCACCGCGCGGATCGCTCCAAGAGCCTGGGGGTCGCTCGCGCAGATGATGCCGGTGAACCCCTGCCGGACGAGCCGGGCCGCCGCGGCCTGGCCGCCCTCGACCGAGAACAGCCCCCGCTCCACCGTCTCGGGCCCCACGTCCACGCCGGCCCGCCGCGCGGCCTCGGTGAACGCCATCAGCTTGCGCAGCGAGGGGACGTGGTCGCGCGGGCCGAGCACCAGGCCGACGCGCTCGTGGCCGAGCGACAGCAGGTGGCCGAACGCCTGCTCGACCGCCACCGCGTCGTCGGTGGCCACGCAGGGGAAGCCGAGGGCCTCGCTGGCGGCGTTGACCAGGACGACCGGCAGGCGCAGCTCCAGCAGCCGCCGATAGTGGTCGTGGGGGGCGTCGGCCTCGGCGTAGTGGCCGCCGGCGAAGACCACGCCCGAGACCTGCTGGTCCAGCAGCATCTCGACGTAGTCGGCCTCGGACAGCCCGCCGGCCGTACGCGTGCACAGCACGGGCGTGAAGCCCCGCTGCGCCAGCGCGCCCCCGACGACCTCCGCCAGGGCGGGGAAGATCGGGTTGCCCAGTTCGGGCAGCACGAGCCCGACCAGGCGCGCCCGCTCCCCCCGCAACTGGGACGGCCTTTCATAGCCCAGCACGTCCAGCGCGGTCAGCACCGCGGCGCGCGTGGACTCCGACACCCCGGGCTTGCTGTTGAGCACCCGGCTGACCGTGGCCTCGCTGACCCCGACCTTCTTAGCAACTTCCGCAAGTCGTCGTGTCATGCCGCAAGGATACTGTAAAAAATAACGCAAGCCGGTGACAGCATCATGAGTTGGCATGCGGGTCATCCGACGGCCACGTGAAGGCCTCCCGGCAAGGCCGAACGGCCCCGCCGAGACGTCACCACAGCTCGGACCCATACCCGCCCGCCCAAGCGGGCCGGGCTCCCGACTCCCCTGGTCCGGCGGCGAATCCGCGCTGGAACCGGCCTTCCACAGAGGTGGCGTTAACATTCCGGAAATATTGCGCAATACCGTCGACTTATTGCATCGACGATAATACCCACCCGCCCGGCGCGACGCCGAGAAGCCGTCGCCGCCACGCCGGTCGGACCTCACGCCGGCAGTCCGTACACGCTCCAGCAGCAGTTCTAAAATCCGCTCCTCGGCGGAGCCGGCGATCACACGGTCCCGGAACTCACCGAACACCGAGAAGTCGAACCCCGCGTCTTCAAGCTCCAGGCCCAGGGCGTATTTCCAGTCCAGCCGACCACGAACCGCATCGGCCGCCTGCCGGTCTGACAACCCTTCGGCGTATTGCAACACCAGCGCGAGAGCCACCCGGGCGGGTGACTCGGCGGGTCGCCCGTCACCCGGAAACAGATCGGCGAAGTCATCGTCACTGAAGATCGTCCCTAGCGTGTCGCGGAGCCGCATGCACATGCTGCCTTTGGGAAACGCGGCTGCCACCTTCCGGGTCGTCTCGGGAATTTCCATGAACGACTCCGGACGCATGGACACGCTTCTCGCCTTCCACCCCAAACCGGATCTTGCGCAGACCCTGATCAGAATTGCCGGGAACGATCAACCAGGTTCGCCAACAGAGTCCTGAAGGCCGGAGCGCTGACCCGCATTTCGGTAGACAGGTGATCTTCCACGACCATCCGCCGAAACTGAATCTCCGTTGACCATTGCCGTGTCCAGAGCCATCGAGCCCACCGTCTCCTGCCCGGTCGGCTGCCGACGCCTAGGAGACGGCCCGCAGGTGGCTTTCCTGGCGGCGGGGGGAGGCGGGGACGGCCCGGCCTTCGAGGCGGTACTGCGCCTCGAGCCCTCGTATCAGTTCCTCGGCGTCTGCGCCGCACACGACGTGCGCCAGCCCCCTGCTCTGCGCCTCGGCCGAGACCCGGCCGATCCGGAGGGCGATGAACCCTCCCCCGGCGCCGTCCATGAACGTCCACCGCCCGCCGTAGGCGGCTTCCAGTTCGCGCACGCCGGTCATGCGGCCGCCCTCTCGCCGGGCAGGGCCATGCGAAACCCCCTCCGTCCGATCACCATACGCATGACGGTAGGAGCGGAGGGTCACCGGCCTCAACGAACATGTACGAACTTGCACGCGATCATTCCAGGGCCTCGATGGCCGCGAGGATGAGCGCGCGCGCCTGGTCTCCGTAGACGGCGGACGCCGCCAGCTCGGCGAAGTACCTGACGTACAGGTCGATCTCGCGCGGCTGCGTGATCGTCACGGCGGCCGAGACCAGTTCGATGAAGACCCGCGCCTCGTCGTAGATGGAGAAGGTCTCGGTCACCACCTGTTTCCGGGGCGCCGACATCGGGATGATCCCCAGGGACAGGTTCGCCTGGCCCATGGCGGTCAGCATGTGCCGGAGCTGCTCGGCCATCACATCGTCGGCGGCGATCCGGTTGCGCAGCACCGACTCCTCGATGAGCATCGCGCAGCGGCGGTTCCGCCCCGCGAGGAAACGCCGCCGCGCCAGCCGCGCCTCGACACCCGCCTCGATGTCGGTGCCCGCGCTGTGGAATTCGGAGAAGCGCGTCATGAGGACCCGCATGTAGCCGGGCGTCTGCAAGGGCCAGGGAACGACGTTGCAGCAGTAGAAACGGAAAAGGCGGGTCTCCTCGTAGAGCGTCAGCCGCATTTCCTGCATGCGTTTCTGGCTGCGCTGGACCCTTCGCCACTCCACATAGGCGTCGCCCGCGCTGCGGGAGGCGGCGATCAGATCGGGGATCTCGTCCGGCACCCCGCAGATCTGGCACCACGTGCGAATGTCCGCGTCACTGGGCGGTGTGCGGCCGTTGACGAGGCGCGAGCATTTGGTCTCGTCCCAGCCGGCCTGCCTGGCCAGGGCTCGGGCGGTCATTCCGGAATCGCGCAGGATCTCGCGCAACCGGTCGGCGATGGCCTGGCGGGCCTGCTGGGCGCTGGAGGACGGCGAAGTGGACACGTGCGGCGCGGTCGGTGCTCAGACGGGGGTGTATTCCGCGTGGTCGACGGCTCTTTCCCAGACGCCCTCGAACGCCACGACGCACAACTTGACGACGGCGGGCTCCTCGGACATCACATGGCCGGCGGGCTCGCCGTCGCCCGTCTGGAAAACGAAACAGACCAGCCCGTCGTCGAATTGCCAGAAGTCGCTGCCCGGCAGCGCCAGATCGGCCGCACGGGGCCGGGGCAGCCATCGCACCTGCTCGCCGCCGGCGAGATTCGCGGCCGGGGTGATGGCGTGCTCGTAACGGATGTAGTCGCTGACCGGCTCGGACACCACCCGCGCGCGACGGAAGGAGACCCCGCGGGCGACGTGGGTTCTGATGAGATTCACCCAGGGGCTGAGATAGTCGTATCGCGCGATCCGTTCCACGGGAACGCCTTCACGCCACGCGCGGTAGCCGGCACTGCCGGTGCCATAGGTATCGCGGAGTTCCAGGTGCGTCACGGAGCGCCGGGCCTTCTCGAACATCTCAGTCAAATCGAGGGTCATGGCCACCACACGCCTCCCAAAGGGCCTTGCGCAGCTCCGAGGGCAACCGGAAAGCACGCTCATTGGCCTCGATATGGCTGTAGGTCTGTATCTCGGCGATCACGTCCGGGTCCTCGATCGGGTAGCCGACGAGCACGAGGCTGCCGTCCTCTTCGTCGACCGAGACCGACGGGCAACTGTTCTGCTCGCTGCCGCCCTTGCCGTAGAACCGTAACGCCATCGAGTCCTCCAGCATCGGAAGTATGCACGGACTTGCACATCCGAGGCTCGCCGCCCGCGGCGCCGTAGTCAAGCGATTACAAGAAGTCGAGGCGAATAGTACACGGTTCTCGGAGCCCTGAACCGGCGCGGACAGGCACCATTCGGAAGCCCCGTAACCCTCGCCCTTACTCCGCGTGACACACGACTGGAAATAAACCCTCAAGTACCGCGCGCGGATATGACCGTCGCGGCCTGGGGCATTCCGTACATCATGACCGGCCGATCGCGTCCCGGAGGTCGGCGACCTCGACCTGTACCGCGACAAGCCGGCCATAAGCGGCGCCGGCGGCGGCCTTTCTGGTCACTTACCACGCCGAGCCCGGCACCGACTCCGCCCGCGCCCTGCCCCTCCTCGGCTCGATGGCCGCCGGCACCCCGGCCCCCCGCATCGACCCCGCCCCTCGGCTCCGTGATCGCCCCCTCTGGCGAGGGGCACGACACGGCTCCCCCGTCGCGCACGGCTTGACGAGTTCATTGCCATGTGTCACCCTGAAGTTGGCCGCGTGATTGACTCGCATAGTAATGTGTGGACAGGTGTTTGCTTTCTGCCTAGACTGTCTACTCGTGCCGCCTTCTGACGTCCCGTGACTCTCGCCTGATTCGCGAGCCGTCCGGCGTGCGCGCAGCCAGTCCGCGAGCCCTCGGAAGGACATCTGTTGGCAGCCTCGCGCAACGCCTTCGCCGTACCCGCTGGTCCCCGCCGCGTGTCTTTCGCGCGCATCCAGGAGCCGCTCGAAGTTCCCGATCTTCTCGCCCTGCAGATCGAGTCGTTCGACTGGCTGCTCGGCAACGAGAAATGGCGGTCGCGGGTCGAAGCGGCTCGCCAGGCCGGGCGCAAGGACGTTCCGGCCCAGTCCG